>JAFSWF010000038.1 GCA_017444615.1 Paludibacteraceae bacterium
AAAAGACTCGAACTTTCACTCCTCTCGGAACCAGATCCTAAGTCTGGCGCGTCTACCAATTCCGCCAATGCCGCGGCGAGCGTAGCGAGCCGCCCAAAAGCAACTTTACGCAAAATCGGGTGCAAAGGTAGTACTTTTTTTTGAATTATGCAAGAAAAAAATCAAACTTTTTATCATATTTTGCCAAATGGGGTTAAAATTGTGCATCGATGGACGCCTTCACCGGTGGCTTATATCGGTGTGATGGTAGGTGCAGGGACAAGGGATGAGTTGGCGGAAGAGAACGGCATGGCGCATTATATCGAGCATTGTGTGTTCAAAGGGACGAAGCATCATAGTGCGCGCCAGTTGATTCAATCGATAGAGGGCATAGGCGGAGAGATTAACGCTTATACGACGAAGGAAGAGACCACTTTTTATGCCGCTATTTTGGCGGAACATGTTCAATTGACGTTGCATCTGTTGGCGGAGATGGTGTTGGAGCCGACGTTTAAGAAAGAGGAGACGGACAAGGAGCGGATGGTTATTATTGATGAGATTGAGAGTTATAACGACAGTCCGAGTGAGTTGATTTACGATGATTTTGAGGGGTTAGTCTTCGCGGGCCACGCGCTCGCGCGACCTATATTAGGTACGCGTAAGACGTTGCGGCATATCTCTTCGAAGCCGGAGTACGCGTTGGGATGGATGGAGAAACACTATACACCGGAACGGATGGTGGTGTTTTGTCAGGGGGATGTTAAGCCTGATCGGTTCTTTCGTTTGGCGGAGAAGGAGTTTGGTGAGATGAGAGTTGAGAGTGGAGAGTGGAGAGAAGTAGAAGAGTGGAAAGTAGAAAGTTCAGCCGAAAAGGAGCAATCTTATAAGCGGCACACGCATCAGGTTCATGCGATGTTAGGGGGACGGGCGTACGAATTGGGGCATGAGAAGCAGTTACCGTTCTTTTTGCTCAATAATATCTTAGGCGGCGGAAGTCTAAACAGCCGTTTGAACATGCGTTTGCGGGAACAGAAAGGTTTGGTTTATACGGTTGAATCGACTTATACGCCGTTGAGTGATACGGGTTACTGGTGTGTGTATTGGGCGACGGAAGCTGAACACTACGAGCAAAGTTTAGGCTTGATACGCAAAGAGCTTGATTTGCTTTGTTCTCGTCCACTAACGGAGAACGCTTTGAAGCGTGCGTTGCAGCAGTTACGGGGTCAGATGGCTATCTCTGCGCAGAACCAAGAGAACAGTGCGTTGGCGATGGCGAAGTCGATGTTGTATTTCGATCATGCGCCTAATTGGGAGGAGACTTTTGCGAAGATTGAACAGACTCGCGCGGAAGAAGTTCAAGAAATAGCAAAAGAACTTTTTTTCGAGGAAAATTGTTACATTTTGACATATAAATAACAAAAAGTTCAATTTTTTGCACAAAAAAATACAAATTTTTGCGATTTTATTTGCATATGTTAAAAAAAAGTTGTACCTTTGCGCACTTTTTTCGTGTTTGCGCGCGAAAAACGCACACGTGTACACAAATAAACACTTTATAATGAAACATTTTTACGTATTATTAGTCAGCCTGTTTTTATTGCCGCTGAGTGTGTTAGCTCAGAAGACGATAGAGGGTGTTGTGCTGGACGAGAAAGGCGAGGGTGCCATTGGTGCCAACGTGATCGTGACCGGTACGACGCACGGAACGGTGACTGACTTAGACGGTCATTTTGAGATTTCTTTACCGGACGGTAAGAAACAAGTGACCATCTCTTATCTGGGCTACAAGACTGTGACAGTTGCTGCTAAGCCCAACATGAAAGTAGTACTGGAGACCGATGCTCAAGAGATTGAGGAAGTGGTTGTAACGGGTATGTACCAGCAGGATAAACGTTTGAACACGGGTTCGACGACTCGTTTGGATGCAGAGAAGACCAAGTTGGACGGTATCGCAGATATCAGTCGTAGTTTGGAAGGTCGTGCAGCGGGTGTGAGTGTTCAGAACGTGAGTGGTACCTTTGGAACGGCGCCGAAGATCAAGATGCGTGGTGCTACGTCTATTTACGGTTCATCTAAGCCGCTTTGGGTGGTGGATGGTGTGATCATGGAGGACGTTGTGGAGGTAGATGCGGAAGCGCTGTCTTCGGGTGACGCTGTAACGCTTATTTCTTCGGCCATCGCCGGATTGAACGCGGATGATATCGAGAGTTTCCAGATTTTGAAGGACGGTTCGGCCACTTCTATTTACGGTGCACGCGCTATGGCGGGTGTGATCGTTGTGACAACTAAGAAAGGTAAGGCCGGAACGAGTAAGATTAATTATACAGGTGAGTTCTCCGTTCGTCTGAAACCGAGTTACAATGAGTTTAACATCAGCAACTCGCAGGAACAAATGAATATTTACCGCGAGATGGAACAGAAGGGTTGGTTGGAGTTTGCTAACTTAGCGAAAGCCAGCACTTCGGGTATCTACGGTAAGATGTATCAGATGATGAACACGCTTAATGCGGACGGTTCGTTTGCGTTGGCGAATACCTTATCGGCGCGCAACGCTTATCTGCGCGAGGCGGAGTATCGGAACACGAATTGGTTTGATTTACTCTTCCGCAACACGATCATGCAGACGCACTCGATTAGTATCTCGGGTGGAACCGACCGTGCACGTTTCTACACGTCTATGTCGGCTATGTATGACCCGGGTTGGACGCTTTCGAGCGATGTGCAACGTTATACGGTGAATGCGAACGCGTCGTTTGATATCACGAAGAAACTGACGTTGACGCTTTTGACTTCAGACTCGTATCGTAAGCAGAAAGCGCCCGGAACGCTGTCACAGGATGCCGATGTAGTGACGGGTGAGGTAAAGCGTGATTTTGATATCAACCCGTACAGTTACGCGTTGAACGCTTCGCGTGCGTTGGACCCCAAACAGACTTACACCCGTAATTACTGCGGATTCAATATCTTCGACGAGTTGGAGAATAACTATATTTCGCTGGGTGTGACGGATGTTAAGTTCCAAGGCGATTTGAGTTATCGTCCTATTAAGGGCTTGGAACTGAAGGCTTTAGCGGCTTATCGTTACCAGAGTTCGACGAATGAGCATTTTGTGAAGGATCAGTCTAACCAAGCCCGTGCTTATCGTGCGGGTATAGATCCGGAGGATGCTACTATCCGTGATATGAACCCGTTCCTTTACACGGATCCGGATGATGAGAACGCGCTGCCACAAACGGTATTGCCGAAGGGTGGTATTTACTACTTGAGACAGTATAAGATGTCGCAATTTGATTTGCGTCTGTCGGCTACCTATAACACGGCTATCAAGGAGAAGCATATCTTGAACTTCTTCGCCGGAATGGAGTTGAACTCGACAGATCGTAACTCGATTAGTTTCGACGGTTGGGGTTTCTGTTATGATGATGGTGGTACGCCGTTTACGGATTACCATTTGTTCAAGCAACAAGTGGAGGAAGGTAGTACGTACTACAGCAACAGTTGGCGTTATTCGCGTTCGATGGCGTTCTTTGCCACCGGAACTTACTCGTATTTAGGACGTTACAACATCAACCTGACCGGTCGTTATGAAGGAACGAACGGTTTGGGTAAGACGGTTAATGCGCGTTGGTTGCCGACTTGGAACGTAGGTGTGAGCTGGAATGCGCATGAGGAGAGTTGGTTTGAGCCGGCTCGCGAGGTTCTGTCTAATGCCACGGTGAAGGCTTCGTATTCGTTGACGGCCGACCGTTGTCCGTATGGTTACGCTTATGCAGAACCGGCGTTTATGGCCAGCACTATCTGGCGTCCTAACGCAGCGGCTCAGGAAATCGGTATTGACTTGACGTTGTTAGGTAACTCGGAGTTAACGTACGAGAAGAAATATGAGTTCAATGCGGGTGTCAGTTTAGGTTTCCTAAGGAACCGTATTAACTTAGATCTCGATGCTTATTACCGCGATAACTTCGACCTTATTGGTCCGACTTATACGACGGGTATTGGCGGAGAGAGTATCAAGTACGCGAACGTAGCGACGATGAAATCGTCGGGTGTGGAGGTTACTCTTTCGACGACAAACATCAAGCTGGACGAGAGTGCCGGTAATTTCCGTTGGACGACAGACTTCACGTTCTCGTATACGAATAACCGGATTACGAAACTGGACTCGCGTGTGAATGTGATGAGTCTGGTGTCGGGTTCGGGTTATGCACGTGAGGGTTATCCTGTTCGTGCGTTGTTCTCTATTCCGTTTGAGGGCTTGAATGATGAGGGTCTGCCTACTTTCCGTAACCAAGACGGTGTCGTGACAGTGACCGATATCAATTTCCAAGAGATTGAGAACACGAGTTTCTTGAAGTATGAAGGTCCGACCGACCCGACTATTACCGGTGGTTTCGGTAACGTCTTCTCTTGGAAGGGCTTTACGCTAAATATCTTCATGACTTATTCGTTCGGTAACGTGGTTCGTTTGGATCCGGTGTTCAGTTCGTCGTACGACGATATTACTGCTCTGCCGCGTGATTTCCGCAACCGTTGGACTTTGCCGGGAGACGAGAACAGAACCACTATTCCTGTTATTGCTTCGACGCGACAAGTGAAGAACTACGGTTCGTATAACTTAGCGACGGCGTACAACGCGTATAACTACTCTACTGAGCGCGTAGCGAAAGGTGATTTCATTCGTATGAAAGAGATTTCGCTAATGTATGAGATTCCTCATAAGTATCTGAACAAAGTAGCGCTGAACAGTTTCAGCTGCAAGTTGCAGGTAACGAACCCGTTCCTTGTGTATGCGGACAAGAAACTGAACGGTCAAGATCCTGAGTTCTTCAATTCGGGTGGTGTGGCAACGCCTATGGCTAAACAGTTTACGCTTACTATCCGCGCGGGATTCTAAATAATTAATAATTGACAATTCTTAGCCCTAAAGGGCACGATTATGTGACAGAGTCAAATCTTGATAATTGATAATTATGCGTAAGAAGATATATATATTTATCGCTTTGGCAGTGGGACTGAGTTCGTGCGGGTTCTTGGACAAAGAGCCGGATAACCGTACGTCTATCACCACGTTGGACCAAGTGAAGAAATTATTAGCGACGGCTTACTCCACTGCTGATTTTGCGTGGGTGTGTGAGTTTAGTTCGGATAATATTGTGGATAATAACTCTGAGGACGGTAGTTGGACTCGTTATAACCTGTCGGTTCATAAGGGTCAGGTAGAGGACGAGGTTTTTGCTTGGGAGCCGGCTGTTTCCGCCAGTTCGTCGGATGGCGATTCTCCAGTTAGTATCTGGTCTCGCGCTTACAAAGCCATTGCGGTGGCCAACCACGCATTAGAGGCGATGGATGCGATAGAGGCGAAGGACTCGACGGTGGATTGCTCGGAGGCGCGCGCGGAAGCCTATTTAGCACGTGCGTATAACCATTTTGTGTTAGCGAATGTGTTCTGTATGGCTTATCGCGATTCGGCATTGAGTTCGCTGGACAAGGGAGTGCCGTATATGACGGTGCCGGAGAAAGTGGTGTATTCGAACGCTGAGCGTGGTACGCTGACAGAGTTGTATGACAAGATTGAGAAAGACCTGCTGAAAGGTTTGGAGCACGTGTCGGATAACTACGACCAGCCGAAGTATCACTTCAACAAGCAAGCGGCTTACGCGTTTGCTACGCGGTTCTATTTGTATAAGCGGGATTACGACAAGGTGATTCAGTATGCGACGATGGCGTTGGGTGCAAATCCGATGGGTTGTATGCGTACGGAGTATTGGTCAAAGTCTTATTCGACGCAAGAACAATTGCTATTTGCGTACTCTAACACGCAGTCTCCCAGTAATTTCCTGCTGACAGCCACTTATTCGACGTTCTATCGTTCGCTGAACGGTCGATACGCTTGTAACCGTCAAGCTTCACGTGCTTCGATTTATGGTCAGGGTCCGACCTGGCAAGGGTACACGTTCCATCCCTGCTATCAGAAAGTACAAGGATTGTATCTGCGTGGCAGTCAAGATTATGGTTTGTTCTATGTACATACCGGTGAGTATTTTGAATACACGGATAAGGTAGCCGGTATCGGTTATGTGCACAATGTGAACCCGACGTTTACGGCTGAAGAGACGTTGCTTTGCCGCGCGGAGGCATATATTATGAAGAGTGATTATGCGCACGCATTAGCGGATTTGAAGATTTGGGATGACAGCCGTAAGGTAGGTACGACGGAGAATCTGCCGACGTTGACAGAGAGTCTGATTGAGAATTTCTACCGTAGTAATCCGGTAGACCACGGAACGGTGGTTAACCGTGCAACGGCTTTGCATTGCACGGATATGTGTCCGAGTTGGACGATTGACAGCAAACAATTGTTATGGTTGAATTGCGTGCTGCATTTCCGTCGGTTGGAGACTATTCATCAGGGTTTGCGTTGGTTTGATATCAAGCGTTATGGCATTGAGATTCGTCACAAACAAGGTTTAGCGCCGGAGAAGATTCTGAGTTGGAATGATCCTCACCGCGCGATAGAGATTCCTTCGACCGTAATTGAGGCCGGCATGGAGCCAAACTTACGCGGTAGTTCGGTAACGGATGATGCAGTAGTGTTTACCGGTAGTTGTGTAGCCGAGGAGGAGTAATAAAGAGAAAGGATGAACATGAAAAAATTTGGATATATCTTAGTGGTCTTTGTGGCGATATGCTTGAGTGCGTGTCAAGAGACCTTAGACCCCAATTCGATTTTCCCGAAGGTGGACGAGAGTTTGGATCCGACGTCGTATTCGTTCCAATTAGATTCGTTCTGCAAGAAGAATTTCCTGGAGGTGTATAACGTTGAGTTCCGCTATCAGATGCAGGACATCAGTTCGAACATGAACTTCAACTTGGTTCCCTGCACGTACGATAATGCGATTACGATGGCAGTGCTGGCTAAATATCTCTGGTGGGATGTGTATGATGCGGTGACCGGTAGTCCGAAGTTCCTTCAGCAATATGGTCCACGTATCATCTGTTTAATCGGTTCGGGCGGACATAACTCGACCGGTTCGGTGACGTTAGGTGTGGCTGAAGGTGGTTTGAAAGTGACGCTGCATGCCGTCAATTATATTGACCCGTCGAATGTATCGACGCTGAACGAGTACTATTTCAAGACGATGCACCATGAGTTCTCGCATATCTTGCACCAGACGAAGACTTATCCGGCCGAGTTCCGTACTATTTCTGCGGGTTACTACAAGCCTAATGGTTGGGAGGAGCGTTCGGAGCAAGAGGCGCGCAGTTTAGGTTTTACGGGCAATTACGGTAGTAGTCAGGAACGCGAAGATTTCGTAGAGATGATTGCTAACTATATCGTCAAGACCGATGATGAATGGGCCAGTATGATGAGTGATGCGGCGAAGGGCTGGAAGCAAGATGATGATGGTACGTTGCATCAACTTGAAGAAGACATTGACGGCGTTGACGGGCCGGCTGTGATTGAGCAGAAGTTGACTATTTGTCGTACGTGGTTGCGCGAAGACTGGGGCATTGAGTTAGACTCGCTGCGCAATGAAGTACAACGCCGTCAAGCGAATATGAATATTGACTCGCTCCGCAATCAAGTACTGACTATTGGAGTGGCTAATTAAGAGGTTTGCTAAAAAAGAGAAACAATGAAGATACAAAAACTGACATATATCGGATTGATGAGCCTTGTGCTGATGGCATGTTCGCCGAGGGTGGATGATGTGTTTGATGACACGTCTGTTAATCGCTTGGATAAACGCCGCACGGAGGTGATGAACCTGTTGATCAATCAGCCTAACGGATGGGTGATGGAGTATTTTGCGCAATCGGACGCCACCTCGTCGGCCGTTGATAAACATAAGGGTTATACGTTCTTGATGGAGTTCCGCACGGATGGAACAGTGACGGTAGGTGCACCGGTGGACAGTGTGTTTAAGACCGAGACCAGCTTATGGGATGTGATCAATGATAATAGTACTGTACTGACGTTTAATACGTTTAACAGTATCTTCCATTACTATTCCAACCCTGATCCCGCCTTGGGTCTATGGGGCGCAGATGGTGAAGGTATCGGCGGCGATTACGAGTTCCTCGTGCTTCAGTATAACGAGACAGAGAACTATCAACTCCTGAAAGGCAAGAAGCGTTCGTGCTATATTCGCATGTACCCGTTGGCAGCTAATCAGGAATGGGAGGGATATTTTACTATCTTGGATAGTATGCGCACGTATCTGTTTGAAGAGGCATTGCCCTTAGAACTGTATACCCCAAGCAAACATATCTCCTTGTATAATGGTCCTACGGGTGAGTTTAGAGCCTTTACCTTTGGCGCAGACACCTTAGGAGGCGGTGAGTATCATGGCTTTATCGTGACCAATAAAGGTATTCGTATCCAAGACCAAGAGATCGTAGAAACAGCTATCGGAAGCGACCCCTTCCACTTGAACAGTACGAAAGATCGGTTGGTTTCTACCGCCAATCAGTCTATTTATATTGAGATGAATGGTGGCACGGCTTTTGTATCCAGTATTGCACATGGAACAAGATGGCAGGCTGATACGTTGAATCTGTCCGGCGCTATTTTAGCGGGTATTGAGACGCTGAACGGCTATCTGCATTCCGGTGTGGGTAGCGCGAAAGGCAACAAGAATGCACATATCACAGGTCTTGGCTTTAATGCGGATAATGACTCGTTGGTTTATTTGAATGTGCAATACACCACGACGGGAAACAATACCTTGACGGATGTGTACCATTTCGGCAAGCAATATGTAGATGGCAACTATGTTTTAACCTATCGCAATGCCTATGGCCAGCACAATTTGGTTAACTATAACGGAGAAGATTTTGTGAAGTTGTTTAACGGGTCCTATTCGTTCTTGATTTTGGAGCCATTCCATCCGTCTAAAGGATTGCAAATGACCCAATTGGATAAGGAGGATTTCTCTATTACGCTGAAACAATAAGAACTAAAGACACAACAAGCATATGAGAAGAATTCAAGTTATAATCCTGATGATTATTTGCGGTGTATCCATGTATGCACATGATTTTGAGGTAAAAAATGCCGAAGGTGTGTCTATTTGGTACAATAACGTCACCAGCAAATACAACTACAATGCCGTGGAGGTTTCTTTCCGTGGTACATGGTATGATGCCTATAAGGACGAATACAAAGGAACTGTGATTCTACCTAATGAGATAACCACAGGAGGTAAGACATACAAGGTAGTGGGTATTGGCGAGCAGGCATTCTCGCAATGCACATCGCTGCGTGCCATCACTATTCCGGAGAACATTTTGTATATTGGCAATAAGGCGTTTGAGAGTTGCGGTCATGTGCACACCGTCCATTATAATGCAGTTCGCTGTGCGGACTTTACGTTGCCGGAATTTGCGCCATTCTCTTATAGTGTGATGACAGCAGGCGGCTATGTGTACACCACCGATCCTGAGGATCCGGACAGTTATTGGACTGCCTATGATTTAAAGACGATCAATATCGGTGCGAGTGTTGAGCGTGTGCCGGATTATATGTTCTACGGTATGGGTGGACGTTTGCCGCAGGTAGATTACATTGCACGTAAGATCACCTATACGTATGGCGGTGTGACGGCGGTTAATTTCTTAGGCGTACCGACGGAATTGGGTAATCAGGCTTTCCGTAGTTGTCCGCAATTGAGAAAGATTACTATTCCTGATGGCGTGAAGGAGTTTGGTCAGGCGTTGTTTGCTGACTGCGACACGCTATCGAGTGTGACCTTGCCAAAAGACATGACGGAGATTCCTGCGTATTTCTTCATGAATTGCAAGGAATTGACTAATTTCACCTTCCCCAGTGCCGTGACGCGTATTAACTACGAGGCATTTAAGAATTGTCCTAAGTTGACGGATCTGAGCAATTTGCCCGCAGGGCTGACGGTTATTGGTCCTTCAGCCTTCCGCGCGTGCGAACATATAAATAATGTGGTATTACCTGCTACGTTAACCACTATCAGCGGTTATTCGTTCAGTGATTGTACATCCTTGACCAGCATTGATATTCCAGCATCGGTGGAGGCCATTGGCGCTTACGCTTTTGAAGATTGCACGAACCTTTCTGCAGTTACGCTCCACGAAGGAACCAAAGAGCTGGGTAATTTTGTGTTTGCCGGTTGCCGTAAGTTATCGAAAGGTGTAGTGAAAGCGCCAGCAAAGATGCCGCGTATCTATGCGCAGACTTTCCAAGGCGTGGATAATACGATGACGGTTGAGGTAGAAGGCGGTGATAATACGGAATATGCAGCGGATGAATATTGGGGACGATTCTTTGCGCCGCAGGCAGTTGAGAACACGTCGGCAGAAAAGACATCTGTTAAGAAAGTGATTATCAACGGCGCTATTTATATTAAGAAAGATAATAAGATGTTTGACATCTTAGGAAAAGAAATAACTTTATAAGTTATTATTTATGTTTAACTTAAAAAACAAAAAAGTATGAAAAAGATTACTCTGATCTTGACTGCAGCCTTGGTATCGCTGAGCGTACTGGCTACAGATGTTCAAAAGGCAAGTTTTTCTGCGAAAGCACAACTTGCTAAACAAGAGTTGGGTGCAGAGGCTAAGGTTGCGACCGCAACTGAAAACCTTGTGGCTTTCCCTGCTGTTGAAGCTAATGAAGTAAGCGCATTCTCTGCGCAAGTACGCAAAGTTGCTGCGCAACGCAATGCTGCAACGAGTACGGTTGCTGTTAGTGAAGTTGGTTATGGTCGCGCTAAGGCTACCATCACTCCTGCTGACGGTGCTGACACTCTGTATTACCAAATTGCCATTTTGGATGCAGCGGGTTCCGCTGTTGCCTATGTGGGTTATTTCGGAATTAACAATGTTCTTAACTACTTTAACGACACGTATCAGATTCTTCGTTATGCACCCTCTTATGGACAACGGGCAAGTGGTTACACTACTTTCTTACCGAAGGGTAGCTACACGTACGTTCTGATAGGATACCCTCTTACAGCTGACCATACCAAAGTAGATACTTCTAACGGTCCGTTGGATTATGCAACTGCTGGATTTGAGATCACGTTAGATGGAACCGAATATGCAATCAAGGATGCAAAAGTAGAAATCGGTGCTAACAACCAATTGAATGTAACTTGGACTAATGCAGCCGGCGAACTTCCTGAAGGCGCTGCTTATCAAGTTCGCGTATATGGTCTTCCCTCTAATGAAGTAATCGCTAATTCCGGTTACGAATTGCAAGAGAATTCTTGGTCAACCCCCGACTCTATTACAATTACAGATAATAGTTCGTTCGAACTTTATATCAACATTTGGTCTGCAGCCGGATATAATCTCGGTTTACCAGCTGATGTTTTCACAGTTGTAGGAACAGACCCCAACGCACCGACTGAGCTTGCTGTTGATGTTGATCCTGAAACATTGAAAGCCACCTTCACTTGGAAGAACACCATCACAAATTATCAAGTTGATACCACTTCCTTTAAGGTTTATAACCAAGTCCTTATCTTAGATGAGGAAGGTAACGAGTTCATCTTCGATAATGGCTATAACAACACTAGCGCTGAAACGGGTATTTCTGAGCCGTTACATCCGGGTAAATACACGTGGCAAATTATTCCGTTCTATGCAAACTCTTATTGGTATTATATCGCAGTCGTTAACGGTGAGGAGTTTGAGGTAAAAGACGAAGTAGCTCCGGTTATTGATTCTGTCTTTGTAGCCAATACTTCGGAGACAGAGGTTAACCTTGGTATCGTTGTAACGGATAATGCTCCGGACGTGACTCCTGCTGACCTTGTATTTGGTGTAACAGGCGACATTACGCTTACTGACGCTAAGTTAGAGGAGGATGGTACTCTCAAGTTGAGCGAATTGACTCCTCAAGTTTATCATATCCAAATCACCGCTACCGATCCTTCGGGCAATAAGAGCGAAGCCTATGCGTTTGAGTTTACTCCGGTTAATGACACTGTGGCTCCAACGAACCTGACTGCTGAGTTGGATAGCGTATCGGATAAGTTCGTAACCGTTCAGGTTTCTGCAGAAGATGATGTCGCTACAGCCGCTCAATTAGTTTACATCTTCACCTTTGCTGATGGCAGTGTGGTTGAGAAACAAACTACTACCGGTCTTATCACCTTAGACGGTCTGACCCCGGAGACGGATTATGAAGTAACCGTTACAGTAAAAGATTTCGGTGGCAATGTCAGCGAAGAGAGCGTAGTGCTGAAGTTTACGACATTAGAGCTTATTCCTATTGACCTGTCTGAAGACTTAGTATTATCGCAATTATCATTCAACGAGGGTGTTGATGGTGCTTACAACTATCAGTTATTGCTGGGTGGTTATAACGAAGGTTGGAGTCGTCCCTATGTATACTTTGACATTACCACTACAAGAGAGCACATCTTTACCGGTGTTTATTCGGCAGAGAAAGGCAATTTGGACGAAACGTATAGTGGATACCAATTTATCAGCCCGGAAACCGGCAAAGTAGTTGGTTTGGATATCCAAAACGTTACATTAGAGCTCAAGTATTTGCGCAATGAGACTCAAAATGGTAACACCTATCATCTCTATTACATTGCCGCAGAGTTTGTAGCGGAAGATGGTAATATCTATTTCTTCGAAGGCGGATTCTATCCTAACTTATGGGTAGATAACGTTCGCACGCTTATACCTGAGGTATTTGAGGATACCGACTCTCCTCAGCTGTGGGTAAATGAGGAATACCCTGTAGAAGTAGAAGGTACAACAGTAGAAATCATGTTTGGTGCTTTTGATGGTCCGTTCTGGCTCAGCACAGGAGAAGTTTACACAGAGATTACAAATCTTGCTCTGACCATTGAGGATGCAGAGGGTAATGTATTGGCATCTAGCGAGGCTGGTACCATCGTCAACACTCCGACTTTGGATGAAGATGGTGCATACTACTTTACTGCAACCTTGAGTAATCTGGAAGAAGAGACCGATTACGTAGTAACTATCAACGCCGCTGATGAGGCAGGTAACGTAGCTGAACCGATTGCAGTAAGCTTCACTACCGGTCAGGCACAGGGCATTGAGGATATTGACTCTACTGTTAAGGCTCAGAAGAAATTGCGCAATGCTCAATTGATTATCGAGCGTAACGGTAAAGAGTACAACGCTACCGGTGCACAAATCAAGTAAGCACAAGTAAAAGTTCGTAATCATCGCATTTAGATGTGAATGAATGAGCAACCTGCCGAATGGTGGGTTGCTTTTTTGTGCTTCGTTTTGCGTTGTTTGGAGGTGTGTGAAGGTCCACTCGGAAAGGAACTCCCCATTTTACCCCACTTTTGGCAAAAATGTTAATAACTCCATTATTTTATTGATATTATGTAAGTTTGCGCATACACATAAGTGTTGAAATTGTGTTAACAAAACAATTGATAATTTTTTTTGTGGGGAATTGTGGTGAAATTCAAAAAAAAAGTATTATCTTTGCGCCAGATTTTAAAAGAGTACAGAGTACAGAATACAGACATTTATGCAGACATTTGTTGGAAATATTGAGGGACGGTTGGACGATAAGGGACGGATCTTTATTCCGGCCGGTTACCGAAAGATTTTAGCGGAGGCAGAGAGTAAGCGAATCGTTATGCGTAGAGATACAGATAACGAGTGTTTGATGTTCTACCCCGAGAAAGTGTGGGAGGAGAAAGTAGAACAACTTCGTGCCGCATTGGATGAGTGGAATCCTGAGGATCAATTGATCTTGATGCAGTTTATGGCTGATGCGGAGTATCTGGAGTTGGATGGTCAGGGACGAATTCTGCTGCAGAAGAAGAACCTTGAGACCATCGGTGCGCAGCAAGATGTGTTGTTTGTAGGCATGCTGAATCGGTTTGCGTTATGGGCACCGGAGATGTTTGCGGCTAAACGGTTGAGTCAGACAGAGTTGGCGGCTCGTCTGCGTGCTAAGATGCAAAAACAATGAACAAGGCA
>JAFSWF010000039.1 GCA_017444615.1 Paludibacteraceae bacterium
AATAACCTACTAATCACCTACTAATATCCTACTAATCATATACAAGTGGTGGCTCTTATGAATGAAACGGTTTATCATATACCGGCGATGCTGAAGGAGACGATTGAGGGGCTGGCGATTAAGCCGGATGGGATTTATGTGGATATGACGTTTGGGGGAGGAGGACATTCGCGCGCAATTTTAGCAAAAATGCGCGAGAATGAAGAAAGGGCTGGTATGGGTTCGGTGCAAACTATAGGACATCTGTACTCGTTTGATCAGGATGCGGAGGCGTTGCAGAACGCGATTGAGGATGAGCGGTGGACGTTTGTGCATAGTAATTTTAGGTACTTGAAGAATTGGATGGATTATTACGGGGTGGAGGCGATTGATGGTTTGTTAGCAGATTTAGGGGTTAGTTTTCATCATTTCGACTGTCCGGAGAGAGGGTTTAGTTTTCGATATTGTGCGCCGTTAGATATGCGGATGAACCAAACGGCGAAACGGACTGCGGCGGATATTGTGAACGGTTACAGCGAGGAAGAGTTGGCGAAGGTGTTTTGGTTGTATGGCGAGTTGAAGAACGGAAGGGCGATTGCAAGGAATATATGCCTTGCAAGGGCGAAGCAACCTATTGAGCGGACGGAGGAGTTGGTGGCGGCTGCGCTGAGGTGTAAAGTAGAAGACCTAGGAGGCCTAGGAAGCCTAGGAGGCGCAGAGGGAAAAGGAGAGGAAAAGGGATGTCGCACAGAGGACGACATAACAAAACCGAAGAACGACACAACAGAACCGGAAAGTAAGGAACTGAATGTGCCGGCTAATGCGAAGAAGGAGTTGGCGAAGGTGTTTCAGGCGTTGCGGATAGAGGTGAATGATGAGTTGGGTGCGTTGCGGGAGATGTTAGTGGCGGCAAGGGATTTGCTGAAACCCGGAGGACGGATAGCGATACTGACTTATCACTCGTTGGAGGACCGGTTGGTGAAGAATTTTCTTAGGAGCGGGAACTTAGAAGGCACGATAGAGAAAGATTTTTACGGCAATAACTTGAGTCCGTTTGATGTTATCGAGAAGGGGCGTGAAGCTTCGGCCGATGAAGTAGAACGGAACCCAAGGGCCAGGAGCGCAAAGTTACGAGTAGCTGAGAAACGCTCACTTGCGAAGCCCTAAGCCATTCGGATAGCGTTTATACTCTTCGGAGTAACTCGCCCCCCTGCTCGACGAGTTTTGGAGCACCCCTTCTCCAAAACACGCCTCCGAGAGAGTATAAACTTATTGTCCGCCTAAAGTGGAGGGCTTCGAATGAAAACCGTTACCTACGTTCGCGTACGTTTGCAATAAAAGAAAGAAAATAAAGAATGGCAGATGCGCATGACATACAGAGTTGGTTGAACGGCGATAAGCTGCGGAGTAAGAAGATACGGGAACAGTATCCTCTTATCGGGTTGATTGTGGGACTGCTGTTTGTCTATATCCTGACGGGTTATCAGGCTGTGAAACAACAACATAGGCTGACAGACACGAAGAAAGAGATGTTAGACGCTAAGTTTCGGTACATGACCATCAGTGCACAGCTGACGGATGAGACGAAGCAATCGAAGATTGTAGCGGCGTTGAAAGAGCAAGGGAGCGGGTTGCAAGAAAATCGGGTGCCGCCGACGAAGATAATTGATAATTGATAATTGACAATTGATAATTAAAAATTGTACAAAAACCAAGATAAACCCTTTTAAATGTTTTTTGAGCTTTGCTCATACGATCATTGCTGCTAAAACCTACTTAAAAGTGAACTTTTAGATAGCTTTTATCATCAAATATCGTGCTCTGCGAGTAAAAAACATTTAAAAGAAATAAACATAAAAAACAGTTTCTGATCAAATCGAGAAAACATTTTTTATTGAGGAAAGATGTCTGATGAGCAAAGAAATACGGTGTTGCGGTTTGCGGTGATATTTATTATCATTGCATTGGGGTTTGTGGCTGTGTTGGGTAAGATTGTGTATATTCAGACAGTAGAACGCGCGGAGTGGATGAAAGTGGCGGAGAAGCAAGTTCCGACACACCGTCCTATTCGTGCAACAAGAGGAAATATTTTGGACTGCAACGGACAACTGTTGGCATCGAGCATGCCTCAATATTATATGTATATGGACACGCGCGTGGAGGCGCTTCATCTGGAGAAGGGGAAACTTTTTAACCTGCATATAGACACGTTAGCGGCGGATTTGGCACGAGTGGTAGGTGGTAAGACGCAAGCGGAGTACAAGTCGCGCATTACGCAGGCGTACAAGAAAGGCGAGAAACGACTTAGGGTGTGCGACAAGCGTATCAATTACTTGCAACGGCAGGCGTTGGAGAAGAACCCGTTGATAGCAAAAGGTAAGTACAAGAGTGGTATTTTCTTTGAAGACCAGCACCGACGGATTAAGCCTTTTGGCGTGCTGGCGAGTCGTACCATCGGTAGTATTTACGGCGAGGACGGTGTCGGTAACTCGGGTTTGGAGAAGCGATTTGACAAAGAGTTACGCGGCGTGGATGGTATGAGTAGTATCGAGCGTATCGGAGGACGGAATGAGTCGGTGACGATAGAAGAGGCGAAAGACGGCTTAGATATTGTGACAACTATTGATGCTAACTTGCAGGATATAGTGGAAAACGCGCTGATGGCTAAGTTGGCAGAGAAGAAAGCGCAATGGGGTTGCTGTATTCTGATGGAGGCGCAAACGGGTTATATTCGCGCGATTGCCAATTTGGATAGAGCGAAAGAGGACAACAGCTATTACGAGGCGCAGAACCACGCTGTGCAGCGTGTGGAACCGGGATCGACGTTTAAGACGATTGCGTTGGTGGCGGCACTGGATGACGGTAAGATTCGGATTAACGACACGGTGAGTATCTCTAAGACTCCGTGGGTGTACATGCGCAAATCGCGCCACGTGGACGCACACCCGATGGACACCGTGTTGACTGTAAAAAGCGCGTTGGCGGTGAGTAGTAATATCGCGTTGGCGAAATTGATTACCCGCAGTTATGAAGGTTCGGCGAATAAGTTTGTGAAGCGGATAGCGAGAATGGGATTGATGGATAGCGTTTATTGCGAGATTCCGGGTGCTGACAAGGCGCGTATAGAAGTGCCGAACGATACCGTGACGCTCAGTAAGATGAGTTATGGGTATTCGGTGGAGTTGAGTCCTATGCAGATTCTGATGTTCTACAACGCGATTGCTAATGAGGGCAGGATGGTAAGGCCGATGTTAGTGACCAGTATAGAGCAGAATGGCGAGGTGGTGAAGGAGTTTAAGCCGGAGACAGTGAAATCGTCTATTTGCAGCAAACGAACACTGGAGGATATTCGCGGGGCGTTGCATGATGTTGTGTGGGATAATCATCTGGGCACGGCGTCCGTTAACCCGTGGAAAGGTCGCAAAGCACAATCGGATTTAGTTAGCATAGCGGGTAAGACAGGCACGGCGCAGTTACTGCGCGGTGGACGGTATGTGAAACGACATCGTATCACTTTTGTGGGGTATTTTCCGGAAGAAAATCCTAAGTACACGTGCATTTGTATGATGGAAGATCCGGAACCGCCGTACTATGATGCGGGAATGGATTGCGGTTCGACCGTTCGGACGATTGCGGAGAAGACGATGGCGTATACGGGTTGCTATGTTTATCAAGAAGGCGTGCGGGTGTTGGATAAACGGTGATTTTAGAAAAAACAATAAAAAACATTTTTAGTCAATGATATTAAGCGAGTTAATAGCGGCAATTGAGCCGATAGAGGTTGTCGGGCGGACGGATAAGGAGATTACGGGTCTGCATTTCGACAGTCGAAAAGTTGGTGCAGGCGATCTGTTCGTAGCCCAGGTAGGCACAGCAGTAGATGGTCACACGTTCATTGATGGTTGTGTCGCTAAGGGCGTGAGTGCGGTGGTGATGAGTAAACCCCTCCCTACCCCTCCCCTCAAGGGAGGGAACGCAGATGGAGTGACTTATATCCTTGTTAAGAACACGGATGAGGCGTTGGGTCGTTTGGCGTGCCGATGGTTTGGTGAACCGAGTAAACAGTTGACGTTAGTGGGTGTGACGGGAACGAACGGTAAGACGACGATTGCTACCTTATTATATAAACTCGTGCGCGCGATGGGACATAAGGCAGGTTTGCTGAGTACCGTGGTCAATTATATTGAGGACGAAGCAGTGCCGGCGACCCATACCACGCCTGACGCGTTGGAGTTGAACGGTTTATTACGGCGGATGGTCGATGCGGGTTGCGAGTACGCGTTCATGGAAGTGAGCAGTCACGCGATCGCGCAAGAACGCATTGCGGGTTTGGATTTTGACGGGGCGCTGTTCACTAACCTGACGCGCGATCATATCGACTACCATAAGACGTTTGACAACTACCGCGATACGAAGAAACGGCTCTTTGACGGGTTGAAGAAGAGTGCCTTCGCCGTAACTAACAAAGACGACAAGAACGGGTTGGTGATGACGCAAAACTGCAAGGCGGCGGTGCACACCTACTCCACCCGTTCGCTGGCGGATTACAAGGCGCTGATACTGGAAGAAGGTTTCGAGGGGATGATGCTCAATATGAACGGCAAGGAGGAGTTCGTGCCCTTATTGGGACTGTTCAACGTCAGCAATTTGCTGTGTATCTACGGCGCAGCGCTGTGTTTGGGATTTGAGGAGTTGGAGGTGCTGCGTGTGCTGAGTACGCTGAAGCCGGTGAATGGTCGGTTTGAGACCATCCATAGTCTGAAAGGTTGGACGGCGATAGTTGATTACGCCCACACCCCCGACGCCGTGGAGAATGTGATTAGTACGATACGAGAGATACTGGATGAAGGACGAAGGACGAAGGACGAAGGCCAAAGGAAACTGATTACCGTCATCGGTTGCGGAGGTAATAGAGATAAGGGCAAGCGTCCGATGATGGCGCAGATAGCCAAACGAGGCAGCGAACAGTTGATTCTGACGAGCGATAACCCGCGCGATGAAGAACCGGCGGCTATCTTAAAAGATATGACAGATGGGTTGACGGCGGAGGAGTTGCGTAGTACGTTGGTGATCGAAGATCGTGCGGCAGCTATCCAAACGGCATGTCTGCTGGCACAGAAAGGCGATGTCATTTTGGTGGCAGGCAAAGGTCACGAGGACTATCAGATCATCAAAGGGGTAAAACATCATTTTGATGACCATGAAATCGTTCGCAAGTTTGCGAACTGATGTACGATGTACGATTTACGATGTACGATTGATTGATGATTGAAAATAATTTACGATTTTATGTTATACTCTTTATTCAATGCTTTAGGACAATTCCCCGGGTGGCGGTTATTTACCTACATTTCCTTCCGGGCGATATTAGCGGGTGTGCTGGCCCTGCTGATCAGTATTTGGTTCGGTAATTGGTTCATCAATTACATGAAGCGTCATAACATCAGCGAGGTGCAACGCGATGCCAAGACTGACCCGTTCAATGTGGGCAAGAAAGGTGTGCCGACGATGGGTGGATTAGTAGTGATTACGGCGATTTTGGTGCCGTGTCTGTTGCTGGGTAAGTTGACGAACGTCTATATGATTCTGATGCTCGTCACTACCGTGTTGATGGGACTACTGGGTTTTGCGGACGATTATATCAAGACCTTCAAGAAGAACAAAGACGGTCTGAACGGTTGGATTAAGATTGCGGGACAAGTGACGCTGGGTCTGATTGTGGGTCTGACGCTGCGTTTCTCGCCGATGACGACGATGAACGAAACGATTCATCACCGCATTGAGAATAACATCGAGGTGTTTGAGAAGAGTCCGGAAATCAAGTCCACGCAGACCACTATTCCGTTTGTGAAGCATCATAACTTCAACTACGCCGACCTGTTCTCGTTCTTAGGCGAGGAGAATAAGTATCGCGCGGGGTGGATTTTCTTTGTTCTGCTGACAGTGTTTGTGGTAGCGGCTGTGTCTAACGGCGCTAACCTGAACGATGGCATGGATGGCATGTGTGCCGGCAACTCAGCGATCATCGGCATTGCGTTGCTGATATTAGCTTATACGAGCGGTAGTGTTGTATGGGCGGAGTATTTTGATGTAATGTACATTCCTGGCAGCGAAGAGATGGTTGTCTTTTTGGCGTCGTTCGTAGGTGCACTGGTGGGTTACTTATGGTGGAATGGTTTTCCGGCGCAGATCTTCCTTGGCGACACCGGCAGTCTAACCATCGGTGGCATCATCGGTGTCTGCGCGATGGTTATTCACAAGGAGTTGATGGTTCCGGTGCTGTGCGGCGTATTCCTGATGGAGAGTATCAGTGTGATTCTGCAAACGCAGGTGTATAAATTCTATAAGAAACGCGGGCAGCACGTACGCGTGTGGAAACGGGCACCGCTGCACGACCATTTCCGCACATCGGTGGAACAAGTTCTCCAAAACGACCCCACTTGTATCATTAAGTTCAAAGGCACGGAGAACTTACACCACGAGACCAAGATTGTGCTGCGGTTCTGTATCGTGACGCTGATCTTGGCAGCAGTAACTATTTTGACATTGAAGATAAGATAATTAACAATGAAGAATGAAGAAAGGGTTTGTAGAAGGTTTGGTACTAAATTACAAGATTAGCACAAACAAAACGTTTTTCAAAAGCTCTTAGAATTCTTTCATAATTCGTAATTCTTAATTCATAATTCAAACTATGCATAGAATAGTAGTTTTAGGTGCGGGAGAGAGTGGTAGCGGAGCAGCTATCTTGGCGAAAGAGAAAGGATTTGATGTGTTCGTCAGCGATTGCGGAACGATCAGCGAACCTTATCGTGCGTTATTGGACCAAAACGGTGTTACATGGGAGGACGGTCAGCACACCGAATCGTTGATTCTCAATGCCGATGAGGTAGTGAAATCGCCCGGTATACCTACCTCTGCACCGCTGATCCAAAAACTGATGGCGCAGGGTACTCCCATCATCTCTGAGATTGAATTCGCTTCGCGTTACACGAACGCGAAGATGATTTGTATCACCGGTTCGAATGGTAAAACCACCACTACCTCGCTCATTTTCTATATCTTGCAAAAAGCGGGCCTCAATGTCGGTTTGGCAGGTAATATCGGTAACTCGCTGGCGCTGCAAGTTGCCCACGAGGACCATGATTATTACGTGATTGAGTTGAGTTCGTTCCAGTTGGACAACATGTACGATTTCAAAGCGGACATCGCCATCTTACTGAACATCACCCCCGACCATTTAGACCGATATGATTATCAGTTCCAGAACTATGTGGATGCTAAGTTCCGCATTGCGCGCAACCAGACGGCGGATGACGCCTTCATCTATTGGGCGGAAGATCCGGTGATTGACCGGTGTCTGAAGACACTGAGGGACAATAACGCCATCGGTGCGACCCTCTACCCCTACGGATTTAACCAACCCAACCCGTTGCCGGTGGGTGAAGACGAATTGGCACTCAAAGGGCGACATAACGTCCTCAATTCGATGGCGGCAACGATTGCAGCGAAGGTATTGGATATAAAGAACGAGGTTATTCGCGAGAGTCTGAGGACCTTCCAAGGCGTGGAGCACCGCTTGCAATATGTGGCAACGGTGAAGGGCGTACGGTATATCAACGATAGCAAGGCCACGAACGTCAATTCGTGCTGGTACGCGTTGGAGTCCATGACCACACCTACCGTTCTTATCCTTGGCGGCAAAGATAAAGGCAACGATTACAGCGAGATAGATGAGCTGGTTCGCCAAAAATGCCACACCCTCATTTTTATGGGGTTGCACAACGAGAAGTTGCGCGAACACTTCGCTTCGTTCGGGTTGCAGATTATTGACACCGACAACCTGCATGATGCCGTGCAAGGGGCTTACAAGGCAGCGAAAGAAGGGGACACCGTACTACTTAGTCCATGCTGCGCCAGCTTCGATTTATTCAAGAGTTATGAGGACCGCGGCGAGCAGTTTATGGCGGCCGTTCGGGCACTTTGATTGATATGAAACGCGTCATCATCATAGGATTAGGCACTATTGCTCATCATCATCTGGCGGCGCTTCGCGCGGTGGAAGGTGTGGAGATAGTGGGCCTATGCGACCTGCGACCGGAGGCTTCTAAGCAACCGGAGTTCGCTTGCTATGATTTTGACACGCATGTAGAGCGATTGATTGGTCGTGTGCACCCCGACACAGCGATTATCTTGACGCCGCCGAACAGCCATAGAGCCATCGCCGAACAATGTATTCATCTGGGACTCCATGCCGTGATTGAGAAACCTCTGGAAGATTGTGAGCGAGATGTTGCTTATCTGCTGCAACCGGAAGTGGCGCAACACTGGACACCGGTTTATCATAGTATCTGCGGACCCGAAGTGCAGTGGTGGTTGACGCATATGGGCGAGGTACCGGTGGAGAGTATCCGCATTGCTTTCTCGGACCCCTATGCAACCAAAAAAGGACATATCCATTTGGCCAAACGCGTGTTGGGCGGAACCTGGATAGACAGCGGTGTGAACGCCTTGGCCTTAGTGGCCCTTTTGGCACCCATCAGAGACATGCGCGACGCGCAAGCGGTGCACTTCACCGACCCCGATAGCGGACTCTATTATCAATCGGATTTTATGGCGCGATGCGGGCAGACAGAGGTGGAGATTGCTATTCGGTGGAATGAGAACATCAATCATAAAGAGACGCTCATTTGCGCCAACGGTAAAACCTATCGGCTTAACCACTCCGCTCAATCAGTCGAATGCGAGGGGCAGATACTGTTCCGAGATAACTCTTGCGAACGCCTGACGGCGCAATACACTGCGTTCTATCGGCAGTACCCGAACTTGACACTCACGATGGCACAAACCAAAGAAATCTATAAAATATTGTTTGAAAACCTATAAAAAACAAGACTATGGAAGATCTTATTAAAAAATTCTTTAAAAAACATTGGAAGAGTAAACCTTGGGTGGTTATACTACAAACCGGTTTGATAGCGATAGGGGTATTAGGGTTGCTATTTCTTTTTCTTCTCCTCGCGGAATGTAAAAATCCTTCCGAGCACGAGTGTGGAAGATTCTTTAGTGCTCCATGGGAGATAGGCATCAACTTAGTAGCCTCTTTCTTCGCCTTTATCATTGCCTATGAAATTGTAATTGCCATCTCAAAAAATCTACAAAAATTCGAAGATGAGATTAAAGCCAGTTACCTCAACTCCAACTTGCAGCCACAATATAATCCGAAAGGAAAAAATGAGAATGGTTACCGAAAGGATTTTATTCTTCATAAAGATAGCGGCAGGTTCATTGTTTATGTCAATGATCTCTACCGGCAACTTAGGAATCATTCTAATCATCTCTATTTCTCGGATGATAAAGATAGCCATTTTGAGCCGGATCTGTATATTATGATGCATGTCGGCACCTTGTATGGCGCGCATGCCACCAGCAAGACCGTCAGCGAACTGACCGTTCGATTGAATGATTTCCATGACGACAAAAACAAAGATAAGAAAGCCATCGCTTATACAACCCGTAGTACCTATTTGGCGCACTTACTGACCAACCGCGCCATTGATTATCCGCTGGAGAATGATTTAACGGTGCGTAAGATTTATGAAAACACCGAAGAATTAACGCCGCTCAATCGCTCCAAACTGTCGAATCATATTGGCGTGAATGCCTTGGTTTTTCTGAAGGAGAATGAAAATGATACGAATCCTATTCTTATTCTTCCCAAGCGTGGTAAGGACGCTACCGTGGCTAAGAATGGTGTTACCGCCAGTATCGCTACCCGCTTGAATCTGAAAGCCTACGAGCCGTTGTTCAAGGAAAGCAAAGAGGTAGATGAGCACACTATCTCGCAGGCTTGCGTGGTAGATAATCTTACTTCTGCGCTTATGATTGATGAGCAATATAAAGATGAAATGCGGGACAAAATGAAGGCGGAATTGCATTTCTTAGGTCTGTCGCGCGACCCCTACGAGGGCGGCAAACCTACCCTCTTCTATTACATCAACCTATATATGACGCAAGAAGAGTTCATATCCAAACTCAATCCTAAATACAAACCCGACGGCATTGATGCCGTGCAGGAATTGTTATACGTCAAATGGGAGAATGTAGGCATCACAACTTGGGAGGAGAAAATCCAAAAACGCGATGCCAATCCGAATGCTAAACCACTTACGGATAGCGAACGGTTGATTATGGAAGATAAGGAATACGATAAATCACGCTTGCTGCTCAAAAAGCCCGACCACTATAAGTATTCCAAGAAAGAGAAACGCTACACATTTACTACCGACGAAAAGGCACAACAATTCATCTTCGAGCAGAACTTGATTGCCAACTTGTGGTTCTATGTAAACAAAGACAAAAAGAAAATTAATGAAATTCAATCTTAACTATATTGACCGGACGTTTTGGTTCTTTTTCATCGCCCTGATTGGTGTGGCCATTCTTGCCCTATTCTCGGCGAGTTCGACCCTCGTTTATATGCATCATTCGGCGCTGGGTCCTATCGGACAACAGATGTTCTTCATTCTGCTGGGTGTGGCGGCAGCGTTTATCATTCAGTTCATCCCCACCTATTGGGTGCGGTTCGGAGGGTATATCTTGCTGGTTATCAGTACTATCTTTGTCTATACCACCCTCATTCCTCATAATCCCTTAGTGGTCACTATTAACGGTGCCGCGCGGTGGATTCGCATTGCCGGCATCACGTTTCAACCTTCGGAATTGGCCAAACTGAGCCTTATCATCGTCATTGCCGACCAGTTAGCGCGGATACGCACCGAGGCAGATAAGCGGAAGTATTTCTACCGCACGCTCATCATCACCGTGATTGTAGTACTGCCTATTCTGACTTCTAATCTCTCAACGGCGGTGCTCATTAGTGGGATTGTGTTCTGCTTGTGGATTCTGGCACGTGTTCCGTGGAAATATACGATGTCGGTGGTCGGCATTGCAATCTTGGTTCTGGCGTTGGGTTACACGATTGTGGAGTTCGGTTTTGTTCGTCCGCAACGAGAGATGCATGGTCCTTTCAAACGTGCCACTACGTGGGTGTCGCGTATAGACCGGCATTTTGTGGATGACGGCAAGGATAAATACACCCTCACCGATGATAATATCCAAGAGGTATATGCCGCCGTGGCGATTGCACGAGGAGGTACAACGCCCCTCGGCGTGTTCCCCGGTAATAGCAAAGAACGCGATTATCTGCCGCTGGCGTTTGCCGATTATATCTTCGCCATCATCGTCGAAGAGAGCGGTGTTCTCGGAGCGTTTGGACTGATTTTCCTGTACATGGCCATTCTCTTTAGAGCCTGCAATGTGTCCAGCCGGTACTCCGATATGCCGGCGATGCTGATGACCATGGGACTAGCGCTGATGATTACTTGCCAAGCCCTTATATCCATGCTCGTTGCAGTCGGGTTAGGACCCGTAACCGGTCAACCCCTACCCCTTATCTCCAGAGGAGGAACGAGTGTGCTCATTACATCCATTTATTTTGGCATCATGATGGGTGTCAGTCGCGAACAATTGGAACTCCGCGACCGCGTCAACGAAACCATCGAAGAGAGCCTTGATGATGCACCGATAGTTACTTTAGAATGATATGAGATACTTAATTTCCGGAGGGGGAACCGGCGGACATATCTTCCCCGCAGTCAGTATTGCCAACGCCTTGAAGGAGTTAGATCCGGAGGCAGAGATTTTGTTTGTAGGTGCGCTCGGTCGGATGGAGATGGAGCGCGTTCCGCAAGCAGGGTACAAGATCATCGGTCTGCCTGTTCGGGGCTTCAACCGCGCACAGCCGTGGAAGAACATCTCCGTTCTATGGGACCTTCTTCGTTCGCTTATCCAAGCCCGGCGTATCATCAAAGATTTCCGTCCGGACGTCGGTGTAGGAGTCGGTGGTTACGCCTCCGGTGCAGCCATGTGGGTGGCAGCGAAAATGGGGATTCCTATTTTGTTGCAAGAACAAAACGGCTTTGCCGGTGTTACCAATAAACTCCTCAAAGACAAAGCCGCGAAGATATGCGTGGCGTACCCAGGGATGGAGAAGTTCTTCCCAGCCGATAAGATCTTACTCACCGGCAATCCCGTGCGGCAGAACCTGTTGGAGGGGCGAAGGACGAAGGGCAAAGGGCAAAGGCATTTGCTCATCATCGGCGGTAGTCTCGGTGCACGCACTATCAACGAAGCCGTGTTGGCGGGACTGCCGCAACTCCAAGAAGCCGGTATTCAGGTCGTTTGGCAAACCGGCAAGTACTATTTCGAGAAATATCGAAATATCGATATGTCGAAATATCAAAATGTTGAAATCTACGATTTCCTCTCGGACATGCCCGATCGGTATGCCACGGCTGACCTCGTTATCTCCCGTGCCGGCGCGTCGTCGATTAGTGAGATCTGTCTGCTCGGCAAGCCGGCTATTTTGGTGCCTTCACCCAATGTGGTGGAGGATCATCAGACCCATAACGCCATGGCGCTCGTCAACCGCGACGCCGCTATCTTGGTGCGCGATGCCGATGCCGCCAGCCAACTCATTCCTACCGCCATCGCCACCCTCAACGACCCGGCATTGCTCGCCAAACTACATACCAACGTGCTCCAACTGGCTGAGCGTGACTCCGCCAAACGCATTGCGCAAGAAGTCATCAAATTATGTCAAGCTTGAATCCCACACTTCCTCAACCGGCTCGCAATAGGCGCATGGATATCCTGCGTGCTATAACGATTGTACTGGTGGTTATCGGTCATACGGGCTCCATACCGGGCGCTTCGTGGTGGGAAATCCATTTCCCTCTTTGTACCTATCGACTGGCTATTTTCCTTTTCGCCAGCGGATATTTTTTCAAAGATATCGATTGGAGAACCTACCCATCCTTTGTTTGGCGCAAAACCAAAGCGCTCGCATTTCCTTTATTGGGATGGAATATAGTATATGCCTGCGTGGCTACTATTTTTGTATGGAAAAATGCGGTGGATTACTTACCTCCTATTCAGCGTATATGGACATTTCACGCATTGTTTGCGGAACCCTTTTGGAGTGGACACCAATATATATTTAACCTTGCCACGTGGTTTGTAGGTATGCTATTTGTCGGGTTAGTAGTGTACGGACTCATTCACATCACAACTCGCCAATGCAAGTATATTGACCACTTGTTGCTGGTTTTCTATTTTGGCATTGCAGTCCTTGGATTATATGCCGCTCGGTTCCCATTGGGACACGAATGGTTATTGCCTCTTCATGTCTCCTACGCGCTGTTTTTTATTCATTTTGGAAAGTATTACCGCCGTTATCTGGAACCCTTCATCGAACGTGTACCCACATGGCTTTTGCTGCCTATTATCCTACTATTCCAATATACGGTTGTTCACTTCACGGGGATTAAGTTATTCGCGTTAGTTTGGATGAATTTCGAGGGGTTAATAGTTGCTCCTATAGGCTTGGCGATAGCCGGAATACTACTTTGGATGCGGCTCTGTCGAATTATTGAGCAGAATGTTCTACCCAATAAATTAGAAAAATGGGTGAGCGAATCCACATGGGATATCATGACCCATCATATCTTTGTTAAAGTGATGGTGGCGTGGCTACTTATCCATTTTGCTATCGAACCACAACTGCTGCCTGCCTATCGACAAAGTATATGGTTCCTTCCCTCCACTATGGATTACTGGACATTAATCCTTTTAGAAGTCGGATTGCCCGTTGCTTTCCACTACGCCTTTGGTTGGTGTAAGAAACGCTTTAGTCTTTTCTTAAATAAGAAGGATAATGCTTTAGGAACGTCCGTATAGCGCGTCCGAGCGAACCTATATAATCGCCTCCGGACGCGTTCGCGTGACCACCGCCACCGAACACCTCATGCGCCATAATATTGACCGGACGGTCGCCTTGCGAACGGAACGAAATCTTAATCACCGGCAGTGACGTGCCGGGCTTAGGCGGTTGTTCGCGCATGAAAACCGAGTAATACACATCGCTGATCTGCAGCGGCATGTTCACTAATCCCTCCGTATCTCCGGCTTTGTAGTTAAACCGCTGCAACTCCTCATCCGATAGCGCTATCAACGCCAAGTGATGCTCAGGGAAAAGCTGCAACTTGCGATGCAAAGCATATCCAATCAATCGCAACCTATCCGGCGAATACTGATTGAAAACGGCGTCGTAGATCTCGTCCTTGTTAATCCCTGCCCGCAGTAAGTCCGCTATCATCTCATAGATATCGGGGTTATTACTGTTGAACGCAAAATTGCCCGTATCCGTCATCAATCCCGTGTACAGACAAATAGCAATCTGACGGCTGATAGCTGAAGACTGACGGCTGACAGCGGCTATAAACCTATACACCAACTCACAGGTCGAGGTCGCATGCGGATAAGAGAAGGCGATGGTTGCAAAATCCGATGGGTTGAGGTGATGGTCAATCATAATCTTCGGGCAGTTATTGAGCATAATCCGCTCGCCTACGGGACCGATACGTTTCGGTTCATTAAAATCCAAACAGATATGCATATCCGCCTCAGCAATCACTTGGTCTGCTTCTTTTTCGTGCCCTTCGTACACCAGCACGTCCTTCGCCCCGGGCAACCATGCCAAGAACTCCGGACACGCATTAGGCGTTATCACCGTCACTTGCTGACTATTGAGGTCTGTACTCTGTATTCTGTACTCTGTATTCTCTAACCACCCCTTCATTGCCAGCGACGAACCCATCGCATCGCCGTCCGGCGCGATATGCGTGAAGATAACAATCCGCTTTGCCTGAGCAATCAGCCCCTTCGCCTCTTCTACCTTCGCCAAATCCAATATCTGTTCCATAGTTCCAAAATTTGTGCAAAGGTACAAAAAAAAACGCATATATGCAAGACTTTGGGCAAAAAAAATAAACACACCCCTCCTTTTGAGGAGAGGCGTGCATAAATACATTCCTTAGAGAACGTTATTTCTTCGAACCGAAGTAGAAAGCAATATACAAATTGGCTCCCAAGTTATTAGTATCAAAGCTGAAACCTACGTTCGTCATAGGCGTGTCCAGATCGGTGATGGTTTCTTTGGAACCGGTTAATGTATTCCATCCTTCGTACTTATTGGCAATCTGCGGTGTCCATTCGTAGCAAAGTCGCACATTGACGTTCGCGCCCAAAGCAATCTTCGGAGCCACAAAGCACTCCACACCGATAGAGCCGTAGATACCTGCCATATGAGTTCCTTTGCTGGCATAGACTTGTTTGGTGCGCAGCGACGTCATATACGGGTAAGCAGCGGCCACAGCAGCCGGCACAACGGGCGACAGGCCTGCATTAGTCGGGGCGGTGTTATAAGCGGTTATCTCATTACCATAGGTGTATTCTAACTTGTCAATCATCTGGTTGCCATACATAGCGCCTATGCCAAAGACGCCTTGCACACGGCGTTTGCCTACGTGATACTCCACACCGAGGGCTGCCGTCAAGGCCAATTGGGTACGAACCTGTGCATCAACGGCCTTGGCTACGCTGGTCGGGTCAACAAACAACGCCGCATCGTCCACTACATACTGACGGTTAGCGCGATTATTGAAATTGATACCTATATTGGCCTTAATGCCGAGATTATTAGTCACCATATAAGCTCCCATGATCGACGCCAAACCATTCCATAATCCGCTACCGTGGATATCGTTGCTGGTCAGCGTATTAGGATTTTGCGCCACCACTCCACCGCCATTAAGGATCGAGTTACCGGTACCGTTGAACATATTGCCGATAAACTTAGTGAACGGATCCAACGCAATTCCGAAAGTCCAATCACCAGCCTGCGGAAGGAACTCGCTGTAATCCCGTTGGGGTTTGGGAGCCGGTTCCTTTACTTCTGCGTCTTGCGCGAGCATCGGAAGAACGAATGCCGCTGCAATGATTATACTAATGATACGT
This sequence comes from Paludibacteraceae bacterium, assembly GCA_017444615.1. Classification (GTDB taxonomy): domain Bacteria; phylum Bacteroidota; class Bacteroidia; order Bacteroidales; family Paludibacteraceae; genus Colicola. The sequence goes on from JAFSWF010000039.1 coordinate 15,898, forward strand.
TTCATACGATCTATTGCTTTTGAGGTTAATTGGATGTGCTGGTCTTAACGAACGACATGATGATATTATTCGGCATCTCAAACTTATGCGTCAGTTCTACATTAGCGTTCAAATAGGAACCGGTGTTATTGGATTGGTAGATACCTTCAACTCTTCTCGAAACCCATTTACTTTCTTCGTTCTGATAATACTCAATATACTTATCGGTCATATAAGCGGCAGACACTACCTGAACGTAAACATCTTCCAGAGACCACGTATCATACAACTGTGCGGTAATCTCATACACACCATCGCTCAGAGGCTGGCTGTTGAACACCAATCGACGGGTCGGGTCATTCTGGTTAACAAAGGTAATATCTACCGTCGTTTGTGCACTCTCGGTGGCAAGAACAGGATTAACGCCTATCACATTGCCTTCATAATCGTAAATCGGATTTTGCTTGTTCACTAACACTTGTCCGCTCAACACCACTTGTTTCGTCCGGCTCTCAAGAGCCGAAACCGTGTTAGCGGCCATCGTAATATCCGCTAAAATAGTAGCATCTCCGTCGCGAATAATACCAGCCACCGCTGCACCGCTATAAGAAGCCGATACTTCACGAATATCCAAAGACGTGCCTCCGATGTTTTCGAAATATTTATCCACAAAAGCCACGGGCGTAACAGAGATGTTCACTGCCGTCGGACCTACGGGAATATCCAATGCGTATTTGCCTTCTTCATCCGTTTTGGCATTAATAAGCTTGCCCGGAGAAGCTAAACCGCTGTAGAACACCTCAACAATAATCTCTCTATTGGCAGCGGGACGAAAACCGGCAAGAATAGTGCCATTTGCCTCAGCCTGATAGCCCGGGTTATACAAAACGCGCCCCGACACTTTGGCAGAACCGGAAATCTGGTCTACGTCTAATTTGGACTGTTGCTCACAGCCTGTCAAAACCAACAGAACTGCTGATACGAATAAGAGAAACTTTTTCATAAAAATTAGTAATTAGAAGGTTAGTAATAAAGATAATTTGTTATATCATCAGTTTTCCTGAATATGATTCGAGTAAGAATTTTGTGTTTTCGCCTGCAAAATTACAAATATTTTTTCATATATGCAAATTTTTTTTACAATTTTTATTATCTTTTCTATTTCTTGTTCGACCATGCGCTGAAGACTCGTTTTTTTTTGACAAAGAGCCGGAAGAGTTACCTCTCGTAAATGGTTCGAAAAGAGTTCGAGAAGCCTTCGTGAATGGTTCGAGAATAACCGGTACGGTCATGGCGGATAATGAACAAAATAGAAAAGAAGAACGATTATTTTGCAAATTCTCTTGCATATATGCATGGAATGTACCTTCGGCACGCCCCTTCCCTAAACAAGTTTAGGGCGGGTCCATCCGAAGGTACGGTCGCACGAACGTGCGAGTAAGCAAGCCTTTTGCAGCAAAAAATTCAAGTAAACTTGATTTTTTTCGTCAAATACTTGCTTATTCCATTTTTTTGTAGTACCTTTGCAGTCGCAAAGGTTGACAAATAAAAAAAAGCAATAAATAAAGTGAAAAACGTAGTAGTACGATTTTGTGGAGACTCGGGCGATGGCATGCAGTTAACCGGCAATCTATTTGCGCAGTTGGGTGCCGAATTGGGTCATGAGATCTCTACGCTGCCGGATTTTCCGGCAGAGATACGTGCGCCGCAAGGGACCTTGGGCGGCGTGAGTGGATTCCAGGTAGAATTAGGCGCGGAGGTCTATACACCGGGCGACAAAGCAGATGTGATTGTAGCGATGAACGCCGCTGCACTGAAGGTATGTACCTTGGGTAGTAATTTCAATCGTCCGCAGGCGCATTTTGATGATGCTTTCTCGTTATTCCACCGCCACGCGATAGTGATTGTGGACACCGATTCGCTGACGGCGAAGGATTTGGAGAAGGCGCAATTCAAAACCGATAATCCTTTTGAGGAACTCGGTCTGCCGGAGAGTGTGCAGATTGTGCCGGTGGCACTGACAACGCTCACCAAAGAGGCATTGAAAGAGTCCGGACTGGACAACAAAGCAATGCTCAAAAGTCGGAACATGTTTGCCCTCGGGTTGGTATGCTGGCTGTTTGATGAACCGATGGACAAAGCCATTCATCTATTAGAGGACAAGTTCAAGAAGAAACCCGCCCTCATTGCTCCTAACACTAAAGTGATGGTGGATGGCTATAACTACGGTTGCAATTTGGCTCTGAGTGTGAGCCAAATTCGATTAGATTCTCAATCACCAATCACCAATCACCAATCATCAATGCCCGCAGGGCGCTACACCTCTATTGCGGGCAATAAGGCGACAGCGTGGGGACTGATAGCCGCAGCGGAGAAAGCCGGTAAGCGTCTCTTCCTCGGTTCATATCCCATCACACCGGCCACGGATATTCTGCATGAGTTAGCGGGTCGCAAGGACATGAACGTCATGGCCGTTCAGGCGGAAGATGAGATAGCCGCCGTTTGTATGGCTATCGGTGCGTCGTTCGCAGGCGATTTAGCATGCACGAGTACGAGTGGTCCGGGTCTGAGCCTCAAATCCGAAGCGATAGGTTTGGCGGTGATGGCGGAGTTACCGTTGGTGGTGATGGATGTGCAGCGCGGTGGCCCGAGTACGGGTCTGCCTACCAAGACCGAACAGACCGACTTGATGCAAGCCATCTACGGCCGTAACGGTGAGTGTCCGGCGGTGGTGATTGCCGCTTCGACGAGCGCTAACTGCTTTGATTATGCGTACGAGGCTTGCCGCATTGCGATGGAGTACATGACACCGGTGATCCTCTTAACCGACACCTACCTAGCGAACGGTACGGCTCTCTGGCGCATTCCTTCGTTGGAAGAATTACCCACTATCACTCCGCAGAGTGTGCCCGATGAGTTGAAGGGTCATTATAACCCTGCCCTGCGGGACGAGCGCGGCGTACGGTACTGGGCTTTCCCCGGCATGGAAGGGTTTGAGCACCGTAACATGGGTCTCGAACGCGATGGTGAACGCGGCACTATCTCTACCAACCCCCAGAACCACGAACAGTTAGTGCGTGCCCGTCAGCACAAAGTGGCACAGATAGCCAATGCCATTCCTGACCTGAAGGTCATTAAGGGCAATGTACAAAGGGACAATGTACGATGTACAAAGGATTTATTGTTAGTGGGATGGGGTTCGACAGAAGGTCATCTACGTGCGGCAGCGAATGAGTTGGGTTGCGATCTGGCGCATTTCCATTATATCCACCCCCTGCCCAAGAACACCGCAGAGGTGCTGAGCCACTATCAGCGTATCATCGTTTGCGAACTCAACGCAGGTCAATTCGCAGCCTATCTGCGTTCGCAATTCCCCCACTTACCCATTGAACAATATAACGAAATAACGGGTCAACCGTTCTCTGTAGAAAGGATCGTCAATTATGGAAGCAAGTCAATTTAAATCCGATCAATACGTACGTTTCTGCCCGGGTTGCGGCGATCACGCTATTTGTATGGCGCTGCAGAAAGCGATGGCGCAAATAGGTATTCCTCCCCACCAAGTGGCAGTTATCTCCGGTATCGGTTGTTCGAGCCGTATGCCGCATTACCTCAACACCTACGGCTTCAACACCATCCATGGTCGCGGTGGTGCCATTGCCACCGGCGTCAAGACCTCACACCCCGAACTGAGTGTTTGGCAAATGAGCGGTGATGGTGACTGTCTGGCTATCGGCGGCAATCATTTCATTCATGAGATCCGCCGCAACGTGGACCTCAATGTCTGTATGTTCAATAACCGCATCTACGGTTTGACCAAAGGTCAATACAGTCCTACCAGTCCGAAGGGTTTTGTGTCGAAGTCCAGTCCTTTCGGTACGGTGGAGCGTCCGTTCATTCCGGCCGAGTTAGTGTTAGGCGCACGGGGTACGTTCTTCGCCCGCACGCTGGATGTTGATATGCCGACGACAGTGGATTGTCTCGTAGCGGCAGAGCAGCATAAGGGTTGCTCCATCGTTGAATGTCTGGTCAATTGCGTCATCTTCAATAACGGCACGCACGCATGGATTGCTGACCGCGAACAACGCGCCGAACATTCCATCATCCTCAAGCATGGCGAGAAAATGATTTTCGGTGCCAATAAAGACAAGGGTCTGGCAATCAGCTTTCAGCCTTCAGATTTCAGTCTTCAGATTATCGTAGTGGATGCGGATGATCCCCGTGTGCTCGTTCATAATGCCCACCAAGAGGACCCGACCCTCCACCGCCTCCTCGCCCTCATGGGACAGAACAGAGTTATAGATGTACAAAAGGACGATGTACGATGTACGGAGAATGAGCTTCCAATTGCTCTGGGCGTCATCCGCGATGTAGAGGCAGAGAGTTACGATCAGGCCGTCAATCAACAAATCAAGGACGTGCGTAGCCACGCCAAAGCGAAAACTTTCGACGAATTGACGGCCACCCTCGAACAATGGACAATGTAGAATTTTTATGGATTGGTTAAATAATTTATTTTTCGGTACGGGCATAGCCCATTCGATTTTTGTGCTGGCTTTAGCTATCGGCTGCGGTATTCTGCTGGCTGAGAAACTCAAGATCAAAGGTATCACACTCGGTATCACATGGATTCTATTCTGCGCCATTGCCTGCAGCCATTTCGGCATGCGCCTCGACCCCTTAGTAGAGTCGTTTGCCAAGGATTTTGGTCTCATCCTTTTCGTTTATTCGATAGGTTTGCAAGTAGGACCGGGTTTCTTCTCTTCCTTCGGCAAAGGTGGTCTGAGACTGAACATGTACGCCCTCGCCATCGTGCTGTTAGGTTGTCTCACGGCATGGCTCATCCATTGGATCAGCGGAGAGAGTATCGCCACGATGACCGGTGTGCTCTTTGGTGCCGTCACCAACACCCCGGGTCTGGGTGCCGCACAACAAGCTTTCCAAGACATCACCGGCAGCTCCAACCCCAACATAGCCAGCGGTTATGCCATGGCGTACCCCTTAGGCGTCGTAGGTATATTAGTATCGCTGATGCTCATCAAACTCTTCTTTAACATCAAACTCGAAAAAGAGGAAGCGCGCGTCAAAGCCGAGAAGGGCGAAGAGCGCCAAGTGGAGCATATCGACTTGCAACTCACTAACCCACAAGTAGAAGGAATCCGCGTACGCGATTTGGGACTGCTGACGCATGTAACGCTGCTCGTCAGTCGATTACTGGACACGAAAGGCAATGAGTTCATGCCCGACGCCGACACTATCTTACACGTAGGCGACCGTGTACGTATCGTCACGGACTCCGTCAACGAACGAACCGCCATGCTGTTGGGCGAGAAGATAGATATCCAATGGGAGGAGAAAGAGAAGAATATTCACCTCGTCAGTCAGCATATCGTCATCACCAAACCGAAGATGAACGGCAAGAAGATCCGAGACCTCAAGATCCGCGATGCCTTTCAGATCACCATCACTCGTGTGCGCCGAGCCGGTATAGAACTGCTGGCTACGCCGGACTTGATTCTTCAACTGGGCGACCGCATGACCGTCGTAGGCGAGAAAGAGGCGGTGGAGAAAATGGCCGGTGCGTTTGGTAATAACACCAAGAAGCTGGACGCGCCTAACCTCGCGTCGCTCTTCTTTGGAATCGTGCTCGGCGTCACCTTAGGTTCGCTACCTATCATGCTACCGGGTTTGTCGCAACCCTTCAAATTAGGTATCGCCGGCGGTTCGCTGATTGTGGCGATTCTGATTGGTGCATTCGGAACCAAATACCACGTGGTCACCTATACCACTACCTCGGCCAACCTCATGATCCGCGAGATCGGTATCGCCCTGTTCTTGGGCGCAGTAGGGTTTGGTGCCGGTAAGACCTTCATCCCCACCCTCTTGGACGGCGGTTATCTATGGATAGGTTACGGTGTGATCATCACCCTGGTGCCACTTCTGCTCGTCGGCGTCATCGCACGGCTATGGGCTAAGTTGGATTACTTCACCCTGATGGGACTGATTGCCGGTTCCACCACCGACCCGCCTGCTTTGGCATACGCCACCGCACAGAGTTCGGTCAATGATCGTGCCGCCGTGGCGTATTCCACCGTCTATCCGCTAACCATGTTCCTCCGCGTCCTCACCGGACAACTGATGATACTGCTGTTTATATAAATAATTAAAAATTAAGAATGAAGAATGAAGAAGGCGTTCTAGGGAGTTTGGTACTACGTTTGATGTCTGTACGGACTCTAATAGTTTGTACTAAACTCTATCAATGAGCACCAAACCTGCTACAAGCCCTTTCTTAATTCTTAATTCATAATTCGTTGAATACCATTAATCGAAATATTCTTCGCCTGGCGATACCCAGTATTCTGGCGAACATCACCATTCCTTTGGTGGGCATAGTGGATACGGCCATTATCGGTCATATCAGCGACGCCGCAGCCATAGGCGGTATCGCTATCGGTACGATGCTCTTTGATTTGCTGTATTGGAACTTCGGCTTCTTACGCATCGGTACCAGCGGTTTGACGGCGCAGGCATACGGCGCAGGTCGTATGGATGAATGTCGGGCACTGCTGCAACAAGGCATCCGCATATCCCTCATCGCCGCCGTAGGTATATGGTTGATACAATGGTTCTTCGTCACCGCCATCCTTTGGTGCGTACCTTGTTCGCCGCAAGCTGCCGCCGTGGCACGGGAATATTTCTTCATTCGTATATGGGCAGCGCCCGCCACCCTCATCCTCTTTACGATGAAGGGTTGGTTTATCGGCATGCAAGATACCCGTCGTCCGATGGTAGTGGATATAACGGTCAACGGGGTGAATATGATTGCCAGTTATCTGCTGGCCGTCAACGCCGGTCTCGGCGTGGCCGGCGTAGCCTATGGCACCCTCATCGCCCAATACACCGGTCTCGTGCTGGCAGCCATCCTCTTTTATACAAGGTACTCAGCATTCAGTTTTCAGAAGTCAGCTTTCAGTTTTCAGAAGTCAGCATTCAGCATTCAGCTTTCAGATTACTTCCGTTTCAATGCGAACCTGGTGGTGCGGTCGTTGTGCTTCATGATCATTTATGTGGGGTACACGTGGTTGGCTAGTCGGTACGGCGATACCGAATTGGCGGTGAGCAGTATTTTGATGAAGTTGTTTATGTTCTTCTCTTTCTTCGTGGATGGTTTTGCGTACGCCGGCGAAGCGCTGGTAGGTAAGGCGTTTGGAGAAGCCAAAGCAGCCGTCAGCATTCAGCATTCAGCATTCAGCGACATCGTCCGCTTGCTCTTCAACTGGGCAGTGGGTGTAGGATTGCTCTTCACAGCCGTCTATGCCCTGTGGGGGAAGGCTTGTATCGGCTTATTAACCGATGACCGGTCGGTTTTGGACGCTGCGGGGCACTATATAGGTTGGCTCATTGCGATGCCGATTGTCAGCACATTAGCGTTCATGTGGGACGGCGTCTATACCGGTGCGACGGCAGGCAAGTATATTCGCAATGCAATGATCTGGGCAGCAGCGGCTTTTGCGGTGCTCTATGTGTTAAGTTTCCGCTTCGTTGGTGCGCAGGCATTATATATCGCTTATTTTGCACACCTCTTCGCCCGCGTGGTCTATTTAAGTGTTAATTGGAAGAAAATCAATATAGCGCAATGAAAAAGATATTCATTAATCATTATTCATTATTCATTATTCTGGCGGTACTGCTGAGCAGTTGTCAAGACCAGGTACAACAAGTAACCGGTACATATTCGTATAAGATTAGCGGCAGCGCGGAGGTAAGCACCGACTCGGTGGTGCTATCGAATGAGCAAGGGGCTATGGACCTTATTCGCATCGATACGACCGCTGCCTTGCTGACTTTCAATGAGTTACGCGGGGCAACGTATGTAGCGAATGCCACTATCCATGGCAAGACGATTGAACTATCGCCCTACAAACGCAATCTCACGATTGGTTCCCGAACGTACCCCATCACTGCCTCCGGTACAGGCACTATTTATGAGAACACGCTGGTACTGACCTTATCCTACAAAGGTGAGGATGTGTCAGCAGACGAAATCTTATTGGTATGCAAAAAGAACTAAGTTTACTGTTCTGTTGTTGGCTGATGGTAGTACTCCACTCGTGCTCGTCGCCTACTAAGCAGCGCAAAGCAGAAGTGACGCCTCTCTCCGTTAAGACGATGGTTATCGGGGCGCAGGAAGACGCGGTGGCGTACACGCGGTATGTAGGAACCGTAGAAGCCATCCAAGAGACGCCACTGAGCCTGCAAAGCGCCGGTCGTGTGACGGAAGTGATGGTACAAGAAGGGAGTGCCGTCAGCCGTGGACAAGTGATCCTGCGTATCGATAACACGCAGGCAGTCAATGCCTTGCGTTCCACCGAAGCCACACTTCATCAAGCCAAAGATGGGTACAACCGTGCCCAACAAGTGTACGCCAAAGGGGCCATCACCGACCAACAAATGGTGGAGATAACCAGTAAGCGCACGCAGGCGCAAGCCCTGTATGACGCCGCCAAACGACAAGTGGAGGAATGTGAACTCAAAGCGCCATGCGATGGTGTAGTGAGCGGTTTAGATACCCGCATCGGTCAGACTATTGTGCCAGGCGTGCCCCTTTTACAACTACTGGACCTCAGTGCCTACGCTGTGCGGTTCACCGTACCGGAAAACGAGATAGGTGGTTTAACCATCGGACAGAAAGGACTGGTGGAATGCACAACGATGGATACCGTTCTGGCATGCGCCATCACCGATAAGGGCCTCCAAGCCAACCCTCTCGCGCATACCTACGACGTGAAAGCGCGTATCCAAGGCGGACAGCCGATCCTGCGACCGGGGATGGTATGCAAAGTACGGATGACCAACGAGGCCCTGACTGGACCAATGACCAATGACCAATCAGCTATCATCATTCCGGCTAAGTGCATACTGCTCAAACCTGAAGGTCCGACCGTGTGGCTCAAGGTGAATGGCGTAGCCGTCAGGCGGTCCGTGACCATAGGTGGCTACCAAGCAGAAGGAGTACTGATCACCGCAGGCCTGCAAGCAGGCGACACGCTGATTACAGAAGGATATCAGAAACTTTACATGGGATGTAAAGTAATTGATAATTGATAATTGATAATTGAAAACGCAGAAACACATAGAAGGCGCGATGCGGCATCACGGATTAGTGATGGCGGTATTCCTTATCCTTATGGCCTTCGGTATCTATTCACTGCCGAAGATGAACAAGGATGAGTTTCCGCAATTCACTATGCGGCAAGGATTAGTGGTGGCGCTGTACCCTGGTGCAACGGCGGATGAGGTCGAGCAGCAAGTCACTATCCCCTTAGAGGATTATATCAACACCTTCGAAGCCGTTGATAAATCCCTCACCTTCAGCAAAACCTACGACGGTATCGTCTATGTGTATGTGATGCTTCGCATGCACGGTGTGGATAGCGAGGTGGCATGGAATAAGATTCGTGCCGGATTGCCTCTTATCCAGCGAACGAAGATGCCAAGCGGTGTGCTGCAGACCTTAGTCATCGATGATTTCGGTAACACCTCATCACTGCTGATAGCGGTGGAGAGTGCGCAGCGTAGCCCTCGCGAACTGGAGCAGTACACCCAGCAGATATGTACCAAACTACGTACCATACCGGAAATGGGTAAGATACGTATCATGGGGCAACATACGGAAGAGATTGCCATCACTATCGATATCGAACGCTTGTCCCAATACGGCATCAGTCCGACGGCCATACAAGCCCAAATGGCACTGCAAGGCCTACGTATCATCGGCGGCGAGAACGATGGCCACTCACTACAAGTGGTCATTCCGTACCAATCGGAGTATGAGATGCAAGAACAGATCATTTGGGCAGACCCTGTCACCGGTGCCACCGTGAGGCTGAAAGATATCGGCACTATCGAACGCCGCTACCAACAACCCAAGCAATACGTAGAGTTCAACGGCGCTTCGTGTCTTATCATTAACATGGAGATGGTGCCGGGCAATAACATCGTCGCATTCGGCCAAGAGGTAGATAAGCAACTGGCACAAGCTGCCGCCATCTTGCCGCCCGATATTCAGTTCCACCGCATTACTGACCAACCCAAAGTGGTCAACGATTCCGTCATCTCTTTCCTGCGGGATATTGTCATTTCCATTCTCGTTGTCATCGTCGTCATGCTGATGCTCTTCCCTCTGCGTACCGCCTTAGTAGCCTCGACGGGTGTGCCTGTCTGCACAGCGATTTGTATCGGGTTGATGTTTCTGACGGGTATCGAACTGAATACTGTCACTTTAGCGGCGCTCATCTTCGTATTAGGTATGATCGTGGATGACTCGGTTATCGTCATAGACGGTTACTCCAATCAGTTGGAGAAAGGACACTCACGCTGGTACTCCGCCGTTGTTAGTACCAGTCTGTTGTTCGTGCCGATGTCTCTCGCCACCTTGGCTATTTCAGGTATGTTCTTCCCCATGACGCGTATCATCACCGGTCCGCTGGGTGAGTTCGTACAACTATTCCCTTGGGCGGTACTCTTTGCCTTAGTGGCCAGTATCTTCTACGCCACGTGGGTAACGCCTTTCCTGGCATTCCGGTATGTGCATCCGCGTAGCGAAGAAGAACTGACACGCTTCGAACGGGCGCAGAATAAGTTCTTCACATGGCTGCAAGACCTGTATAAACGTTTGTTACAACGCTGCTTTGACAAACCTATCATCGTTTGGATAATGCTCATCGCTGCATTAGCAATTGGTATCATCCTCTTGGGACAGAACAACCTACAGTTACTACCGAAAGCGGAACGGGAGTTCTTTGCCGTGGAGATCCATTTACGAGATGGCGCCGGACTGGACGAGACGGCTGCCGTAACAGATTCGTTAGCCAAGATCCTTCGTGCCGATAAACGTGTAACCGGTGTAACCGCCTTCATCGGTCAGTCATCGCCGCGTTTTCACGCCACCTACACCCCGCAGACACCCGCTGCCAACTACGCCCAGCTGATCGTCAACACCCACTCCAGCAAGGCCACAGCGCAGGTTCTCAAAGACTATACGGAACGGTATGAGAACTATTTCCCGAACGCCTATGCGCGGTTTAAACAGTTGGATTACCAAGCGGTCAAGAACCCCTTAGAGGTACGGGTGATAGGTGCTGATAGAGAAGCGATGGCACTCATTGCGGATAGTATCTACCGCTATATGGTCTCGCAACCGCAACTCCAATGGGTGCACAGCGATTATGACCGGTTGGCACCCTCTACGCGTATCGTGCTCAAAGCGGACGAAGCTACTCGCTTAGGTATCACGGAGACGATGTTGTCGCTTTACTTACGCCAAGTGACCCAAGGCGCCACCATCACCACCTTGTACGAAGGCAGTTACGCCGTGCCGGTGGTGCTCTATACCGCCGGTGCCAAAGAGATGCGTATCGATGAGTTAGCCGCACTGCCGGTACCCACTGCATTGCCGTCCGTTTGGGTACCGCTTCGGCAAGTAGCCTCCCTCGAACCCGATTGGCACCATACGCTGCTTGAGCGACGCAATGCCGAACGAACTATCACTATCGGTGCTGACTTGCGCGGAACCACCAGTCAAGTAGATGCCGAACGAGACGTCAAACAGTGGATTAACACCCACCTGACCTCTTTACCCGAAGGTGTCTCCATCACCTACGGCGGCTTATCGGAAGTGAACGGTATGATTCTGCCGCAGATCTTTTGGTCCATCGTAGCCGCTTTGGCGGTGATGTTAGTGTTGCTGCTCTACCATTTCGGTAAGATCGGTTTGGCGCTACTCACCCTCTCCAGCGCGGTGCTATGTATCTTCGGTTCGATGGTAGGACTATGGATCTTCGGTCTCGATATCTCCATCACCGCCGTGTTAGGGGTCGTCAGTCTCATCGGTATCATCGTCCGCAATGCCATTATGATGTACGAGTACGCAGAGGATGCTCGCAAATACTTACAACTCACCTACCGCGAAGCGGCTTTTCGGGCAGGCTTACGCCGTATGCGACCTGTCTTCCTCACCTCCGCTACCACCGCCCTCGGTGTGCTGCCGATGATCATCGCACACACCAGTCTATGGATGCCGATGGGCGTGGTGATCTGCTTTGGCACTATCTTCACCCTCCCGCTTACCGTCACTATCCTACCGGTAGTGTATTGGAAAGCCTATCAACGACATGACCCCAAATGAAGAAACGTCTCTATATAGTAGCATTTAACTGTTGGCTGTTGGCTGTTGGCTCTTTATCGGCTAATAGCACCCTAACCTTGGACTCTTGTCTCACGCTCGCCAAACAGAATAACCCTTCGTTGCGCAAGGCGCAGTTGGAGGTGCTGCGGGCGCAAGAGGTGAAAGCGCAGGCATTGACCAAATACTTCCCGCAGATACAAGGAATGGCATTCGGTTATCATGCCTTGCATCCGCTGGTAGATGTAGGCATCGACGATATCGGTAATGCGGCCGTGCGCGACCTGCTCACCACCCTCTACGGCAATTACGGGGCAGCGTTAGGGTTGGAGAATAGTTTCAATCTCTTCCAATACGGTTACACCGCCGGCGTGTCGGCTATCCAACCGGTGTTCATGGGCGGTAAGATTGTGGCAGGTAATCAGTTGGCGAAAGTAGGTGTAGAAGCCGCGCAACTACAAGCTCAGATCAGTGCGCGCGATATGCTCGAACAAGTGGAACAAACTTACTGGTTCGTCTATGGTCTGCAGCAGAAACAAACGCTCATTGACGAAGCCTTAGGACTCTTAGACACCCTTTCGACCATCGTCTCTGCCGCAGCGTCCGCAGGCTTAGCCTTACCCGCTGACACCATGCAAGTGGCACTCAAGCGCGACGAAGTGCTCCGCTCACAAATCCAACTAACCACCGGTCTGGCTTTAGCCCGTCAAGCCTTAGCGCTTTCCGTCGGATTACCCATGACCGATACCATCTTCGTGCGCGAGGATGGCTTAAACGACGCGGATGAGAAGGTCTCGCCGAACGGCACCGGTACACCCGAAGCGGCGTTATTAGCGTTGCAAGTACGCGCTGCTGAACTGCAACGCCGCATGACCCTCGCTGACGCGCTGCCACAGGTAGCAGTGGGTGCCGGGTATGGCTATAGTCATCTGCAGACGAATGTGCTCAAGAATGGACTCAACAGTAATGCGAAAGGCAATGGTGCCGTCTTCGTTACCATGCGCGTACCGCTGACGGCGTGGTGGGAGACTGCCCATAAACTGAAAGAACAACAGTATGCCATCGAGCAGGCACAACTGGATGCCAATTATCTCGGTGCCCAACTGGATCTGCGCACCCAACAAGCGGCAGATCAGTTATTGGCAGCAGAGGCACTGGTGCAACTACAGCAGAAAGCCGTCACCCATGCCGAAGAAGCCTACCGGCAGATTCAAGTACAATACGAAGCGGGACGAGCCACTATCCATGACCTGCTCCAGCAACAAACCGCCTGCACCCAAGCACGCAATGACCTCACCGATGCCGAGATTGCCTATCGCATCGCGTGGCGGCGGTACCAAGACCTAATAAATAATTAACAATGTACAATTAACAAAGGGCTTGTAGCAGGTTTTGTACTCATTTGTAAAGGGTATGGTACTCGTCTGTAGGGTTTGGTAGAGTTTGGTACAAACCAGTAGAATCCGTACAGACTTCAAACGTTGCACAAAACTCCCTAGAACGCTTTGTTAATTGTTAATTATTAATTGTTAATTGTTTTCCCAAACATCAACATCCGCCATTCGTTTTTGGCGTGTGTAGCCAAATGACGCAAACCGTTCGCTGCAGCGGCTTCAATTAAAACGGGGCAGTCTTCTTCATAAAAACCACTCATCCATAACTCTCCGCCGGTTGTCAGACTGGCCGCGTACGAAGGCATATACTCCAACAGAATATTGCGGTGAATGTTGGCAAGGATTAAACTGAAAGCTGACGGCTGACGGCTGAATGCTGACGCATGTAGCACCTCTATCTCTTCGCCGTTCAGGGCTGCGTTCTCTTTGGCATTCGCCACACTCTTCTCATCAATATCTACCGCCACCACATGTTCGGCTCCTAAGCGTTTGGCAAAGATGGCGAGTACACCCGTACCCGTACCGTGATCTAAAACCTTTCTGAATACTGAATGCTGACGGCTGACGGCTGATTGCTGCAAGTAATCGATCATCATTGAAGTGGTCTCATGATAACCGGCACCGAAGGCGCAATGGGGAATGATACGTATGCCTAACGGTAACTCTTGCACGGGGTGCTCGGATTCCCAAACGGCATTCCAGTTCTCGTCGGGACACTCTTCTACGCCTTCCCAATGAACCGATCCGTCATCTTCGTGCATGACACAAAAATACATGATCCGTTGACTATTAATCGCCCAGACCTCCGAAGGGATATAATAGTTCTCTCCATCAATGGTGTCCACGCCGTAATTGCACAGCGTTTGGTCAAACACATCTTTCTGCCACTCCTCCTTAAAAGAAGTCTTAATATGAATCACATGATATCGCATTTACCAATCACCAATTACCAATCACCAATCACCAGTGCCTCGCCCACGAGGTAATTACTGCCTCCAATGAAGATGGCGTCATCTTCTTGTGCCTGCGCCTCAGCGTATTTTATCGCTTCTTGCGGGTTCTCTATGGCCAAGGGCTGAATACTGAATGCTGAAGGCTGAATACTCTCCCAAAGGGAGCGCATCTCTTCTGCCGTACGCGCGCGCTGCGTGTTCGGACGCGTAAATATATAATGATACCGTTCTCCAGTAGGCATCAGCCGCAGCACTTCTTCGGAGTCCTTATCGTTCACCATCCCAAAGACGATCCAAACATGTGGGTTCTTCAATCCGCGTAATTGTTCCGCTACATACCATAGTCCGTGACTGTTGTGCCCTGTATCGCATATCGTTAGTGGTCGCTCGCAAAGCGTCTCCCATCGTCCCCGCAAACCGGTCAACGAGCACACATGTGAAAATCCCTCACGAATATCTGTATTCTGTACTCTGTATTCTGTATTCCCTAACGCGCGTAATGCTACATATGCCGTTTGCAGGTTCTTCTCCTGATAAATCCCTTTCAACTCACATTCGGGCGCTTCGCGCAGGCGCACCTTCCGCAAGTACCCACATTGGTCCGCGAACCAAATCCGGCAATCGGTAGTCTCCAATCCATCCCCTAAGATACCGCACTCGTTAGCTTTTTCCAAAAAAACCGGCGCGGTCTCTTCATCCGTCTCGCCTATGACGCAAGGCACGTTCGGTTTGATGATACCGGCTTTCTCGCGGGCTATCTCAGGGAGTGTCGTGCCCAAGTACTCCGTATGGTCAAAGCCGATATTAGTAATGACGCTCAACACGGGTGTCAGCACATTCGTACTGTCTAATCGTCCGCCGAGCCCTACTTCCACTACCGCTATATCCACCTTCTCCCGCACGAACTGATCGAACGCCATCATCGTCATCGTTTCAAAGAACGAAGGTTGCACTTCATCTAAGAACGCTCTATGACGGGTGATAAACGCCGCCACTTGGTCTTCGGGGATAGGAGTGCCGTTGATGCGAATGCGTTCGGTCAGCGACACTAAATGCGGACTGGTGTACAGCCCCACTTTGTATCCCGCCGCTTGCAAGACCGCTGCAATGAGATGACTTGTCGAACCCTTACCATTCGTACCTGCCACATGGATAGCCTTCAGTCGTTCATGCGGGTTACCCACCTCCGCCATCAACCGTAAGGTCTGTTCCAACCCCGGCTTATACGCCGCTCCGCCTACCAAGTGAAACGGTGGCCGCGACGAATACAAATATGTAACTGCTTCAGAATAAGTCATGACGGGATTACGGAATTACGGAATTACGGGATTACGACCGTTCCTCTACCTTAAAATCCAACACGCCATCCATCCGTTTATCACAAAGCCAGCGATAGAGAGCCGGCGTCACATGGATAGGCGTACGACTGGTGAAAGCCACCTGCTGACGGTTAATGGGGTTATAGATGCTGATATGCAGCGTCGATGAACCCTTGCTCTGCTTAATCTGCTCCGCCAGTTCGTCCATCAGTTCATTCGTCAATGCCGGCAGCGAGAGGCGAATGGCGATACCTTCCGTGCGTTTATCTTGCACCTCATTGAGCATCTGCACGGACTGCACCATAAACTCATACTCCGCCTCCTCTTCCGGTGCCTCTTTGAACCATCGCTGACCGGCGTTCTTCTGCTGAATGACGCCTTGTACCAACACATGCAGATCCTTGAGCATCATGTGAGCGAACTGCTGGTAGGCTTGGCCGAAGAGGAAGAACGAATAACCGCCCGTATAATCTTCGATCGTGTACCGGCCATACGGGTTACCTTTTTGACTGATTTTCTGTTCCGCCTCGATGATGATACCGCCTAAGAGACAGGGTTGGTTCTTATGGACTGCAATGAACTCCGACGGCAGTTCTGGTCGCTGCCCCTCTTCGTTCACTTCCGTACGCAATTGCGCTTCTGCCGCGGCACGCGCGTCCGCTTTGCGCCAACCGTCGAACCGCATCAACTCCTGCGCGGTGATGTTACAGAGTTCCTTCACTTCGTAGGCATATTCATCCAGAGGGTGCGCCGAGAGATAAATACCAATCAGGTCTTTCTCACGGTTAAGCCGCTCAATGGCATTCCACCGCGGTACTTGAGGCAGGTCTGGGTGCTTGATCTCCACCGCAAAATCAAGGTCCGCAAACAGCGAATTGGTATTGTTGGCTTGGTCCGCCTGCCATTTATTGCCGTAGTTCATCAGCAGTTCGAGACCCGTCAGACCATCCTCGTTGACGCCAAAGAACTGCTCGCGGTAGATATCTTCGAAGCACTCAAAAGCACCGGCTTGTGCGAGGCACTCCATCGTTTTCTTATTGCAAGACTGTAAGTTAACGCGCTCCAGGAAGTCGAATATATTCTGATACTTACCCCCCTTCTCTCGCTCTGCGATGATGGCCTCAGCTGCGCCTTCACCTACACCCTTGATACCGCCTAAACCGAACCGTATATGACCTTTGCTATTAACGGTGAAGTTCAGTTCCGATTCATTCACGTCGGGTTCAAGCACATTGATGTGCAGCGCACGGCACTCGTCCATTAACTTAGTCACCTCCTTGATATCGTCTTTGTGCACAGTCAGGTTAGCTGCCATGAACTCTGCCGGATAGTGCGCTTTGAGGTAACCCGTTTGGTACGCTACCCACGAGTAACAGGCCGCGTGCGATTTATTGAAAGCGTAGGACGCGAATTTCTCCCATTTGGTCCAAATATCATCCAAGATCTTAGGGTCATGTCCGTTCGCCTTACCGCCGGTCATGAACTTATCCTTAAGGGAGGCCAGCACTGCAATCTGCTTTTTACCCATTGCCTTACGGAGCTTATCACTCTCACCGCGGGTGAAGTTAGCCAGCAGACGGCTCAGTAACATCACCTGTTCCTGATAAACAGTCACGCCGTAAGTGTCCTTGAGGTATTTCTCCATCACGGGAATTTCGTACGTCACGGGTTCAATGCCCTGCTTGCGTTTGATGAATTGCGGGATATAATCCATCGGTCCCGGACGGTAAAGGGCGTTCATGGCGATGAGGTCACCGATAACGGTCGGCTTCAGTTCGCGGAGGTATTTCTGCATACCGGCGGACTCGAACTGGAACACTGCCACCGTGCGACCCTCTTGAAAAAGCTTATAGGTTAACTCATCATCGATAGGTATATGGTCGATGTCAATATCGATACCGCGCGCTTTCTTGATATTACGCAAACACTCCTTGATGATGGTCAAGGTAATGAGGCCGAGGAAGTCCATTTTGATGAGACCAACCGACTCCACCACATGTCCGTCGTATTCGGTCACGAGCACACGCTTCTTGCTGGCCTTATCCTCCACCGAACTCAGCGGGGCGAAGTTCGTCAGGTCATCGGCACCGATGATGACGCCGCAGGCGTGAACACCTACTTGTCGGATGGTACCCTCCAACCGCGCCGCGTATTCGAGCATCGACCGCGTGTTGGGGTCTCCCGTCTCGTACTCGCGCTTCAGTTCGTCGATGTACTTATAGCAGTTTTTCAGGTTCACCTTAGGTTTCTTCGCCCCTTCGGGTAAACCTTTGAGCACACTGTCCGGAAAATCACGGTCTGGTATCAGTCCCTTCAGTTCGTTCACGAACGCCAGCGGCACTTGCTGCACGCGACCTACGTCAGCGAGCGCCGATTTGGTAGCCATCTTACCGTAAGTGACGATATGCGCTACGTGAGTCTCGCCGTACTTACGGCTGACATAATCCAGCACCTTACCGCGGCCGCAGTCCTCAAAATCGGTATCTATATCCGGCAGCGATATACGGTCGGGATTCAAGAAACGCTCAAACAGCAAGTCATACTCTAACGGGTCTAAGTCCGTGATACGCAAGCAGTAGGCCACTACCGAACCGGCGGCCGAACCACGACCGGGTCCTACACTCACATCCAACTCCTCACGCGCTGCGCGGATGAAGTCCATCACAATCAGGAAGTAACCCGGGAAACCCATAGAGATGATGGTGTTCAACTCAAACTCAATCCGCTCCTTGAGCACCTCATCGTTCTCCAACCGTTCCTTGCCGTAGCGCTTCAACGCACCCTCCATCGTCAAATGACGCAAGTAAGCACTCTCGAAAGCCAGACGATCCGGATAATCCTCTTCGCGACCAAAAGAGGCAGGAATGTCAAATTTAGGCATGATAGGCTCATGGTCGATATCGTAGATCTCCACTTTGTTCACTATCTCCTGCGTGTTCGCCAGCGCTTCGGGGATATCCGCAAATATCTCCGCCATCTCCTCAGGCGTCTTCAACCATTCCTGCTTGGTGTAGTGCATACGGTTGACATCGTTCACGTAATGGTTGGTGCTCAAGCATATCAAGCGGTCATGCGCCTCCGCGTCCTCTTCATTCACGAAATGCGAATCGTTCGTACAAATCACTTTCACTCCGTATTTGCGAGCCAACGCCATAAGCACAGGGTTGACTTGTTTCTGCCGCTCATACACCTCTACATCCGCACCGGGTTTTTGCGTCTCATGCCGCTGCAACTCAATGTAATAATCTTCGCCGAAGAGGTTCTTAAACCATTGTATTGTCTCCTCCGCCTCTTTAAACACACCCTGCTCAATCAACGTCTGAATGCTGACGTCTGACGTCTGTTCGCCAACGCCAACGCCAACGCCAGTGCCGATGCCACTTAATACTTTCTGCGGCAATTCGCCTCCCAGACAGGCAGAGGAACAGATGATACCTTCGTGGAACCGTTCCAGCAGTTCGCGGTCGATACGAGGCGTGTAGTAGTACGCATCAGACATATAACCTAAGGACACAATGCGGCAGAGGTTATGGTAGCCAACCATGTTCTTCGCCAGCAGAATCAAGTGCCACCCCGACCGGTCGATGTAATACGTGCGCCCTTCCGGACTAACGGCTTTGTCATCCAGATGCGACAACCGTCCCCTCCGCGCGCAGTACGCCTCACAACCCACAATAGGCTTGAAGGGAACAAACTCTTCTCCCTTCTCTTCGGCTGCCGCTTTGCGCTTTTTATTCACCCCCTTGCAATAATCCAG
Source organism: Paludibacteraceae bacterium (assembly GCA_017444615.1). GTDB lineage: Bacteria > Bacteroidota > Bacteroidia > Bacteroidales > Paludibacteraceae > Colicola. Next base: position 35,487 of record JAFSWF010000039.1, read on the forward strand.
CAGGTCTTTGATGCCGTACATATTACCATGATCGGTCAGCGCCACGGCGTTCATGCCCGTCGCGATACATTTGTCCACTATCTCCTCCACCTTACTCAACCCGTCCAGTAGCGAGTAATGCGAGTGCACATGTAAATGCGTAAATTCCATATTCCTCCAATTTAGCCTGCAAAGGTACTACAAAAAAATGGAATTACCAAATAAATTGGCAAAAAAAATCAGTTATGCTTGCATAAAATGAGTTTTTTTACCGATTCAGTTGGAGTTCGCACATCTGTGCGATTTTTTCTCTGTTAACTAGTTTTCTAGATGGCTAGTTAACTAGATTTCTAGAGTTCTAGACGACTATTCACCCGTCCCCTACCGCTTTTATCCGTCTCACTCTCGAGACCATCTCGCGATCATTACGGACGTCTCTGTACGGTCGTTCTCCCGCTCTCACCGCCCGCCGTTTGACAGGTTCCTCTATCGTTCTTTAGTACGTACGTTACCCCCCCTTAAGGGGGGCTAACAGTACTAAACGAACAGGAACCTCGTCAAAAAGTATCTCCATATAGGATCTTTACAGATGATACTGCACGAAGGCTTCGATGGCTTCGTAGTTAGCGAGACCGAGTCGGGCATAGAGTTCGGCGGTAGCATGGTTACGGTCCTCGGCGCGTTGCCAGAAGAGGCGCTCATCATCGCCTTTGAAGGGAGCCGATTCCATTTGGCTTTGATGGCGAAGTATCGTCTCTCGCTTGAAGATCAATTCTTCCGGCGACATCGGCACTGCCATCTCAATCTGATCGATTGCCCATTCCATCCATGCCCCGCGGTACATCCATATGCGGCAGTCTTTGAGCCATTCGTCCCACGCGGAAGATTGTTGGAGTTCTTTCAGTGCCGTTTCCACCACCTCGAAGCATGTGCGATGCGTGCCATGCGGGTCTGCAAGGTCT
>JAFSWF010000040.1 GCA_017444615.1 Paludibacteraceae bacterium
ATCAGACCGTCCTCATCAATCACTTCTTTGCGAGCGGTGTTAACCAAGATACCACCCTTCGGCATCAAGCCTACCAGATCATGGTTAATACTGTTCTTCGTCTCTGCCGTAGCCGGGATATGGAGACTCACGATGTCGCAAGTCTTGTACAGTTCTTCTGCACTATGAACCGGCTTCACATTCGCCGCGATCATTGCCTCGTCCGGACAATATGCATCGTACGCATAAACGTCCATACCAAAGCCCTGCGCGATACGCGCTACGTTACGACCTACATTTCCAAACGCATGGATACCGAGTTTCTTGCCCTTCAACTCCGTGCCCGATGTACCGTTGTATAAGTTACGTACGGCATACACCATCAAACCAAGTGCCAACTCGGCAACGGCGTTACTGTTCTGACCCGGGGTATTCATCGCTACCACCTTATGCGCCGTAGCCGCCTCCAAATCGATATTATCGTATCCGGCACCGGCACGAACGACGATCTTCAACGCTTTGGCAGCGTCCAATACTTCAGCGTCTACTTGATCCGAACGGATAATAAGCACGTCGGCATCAGCCACAGCCTCCAATAGTTGTGCTTTGTCAGTATATTTTTCGAGTAGTGCCAACTCATAGCCTGCACCCTCGACCACTTCACGAATGCCGTCTACGGCTACTTTCGCGAACGGTTTCTCTGTTGCTACTAATACTTTCATAAATCTTCAATTTTCAATTTAATGAAGTTTCTCATATTCTTTGATACAATCTACCAACGCCTGTACGCCTTCGATGTCCATCGCATTGTAGCAGCTTGCGCGGAAACCGCCTACGAGACGGTGACCTTTGATGCCTACCATGACGCGCTTAGTGGCGAATTGGAAGAAATCGTCTTGCAGTTCGGCGTATTCGGGTTTGAGCACGAAACATATGTTCATGCGGCTGCGGTCCTCTTTGTCGAGAATGGTAGGGGTGAAGAGTTTGGACTCGTCGAGGCACTTATAGAGCAAGTCCGCTTTGGCTTTGTTGCGCGCTTCTATCCATTGTACGCCGCCGTTCGCTTTGAGCCAACGAAGGGTTAGAACGGCTGTATAAACGGGCAGTACAGGAGGGGTGTTGAACATCGATCCACCGTCGATATGCGTCTGATAGTTGAGCATCGTTGGGATATAACGGCTCACTTTGCCCAAGCATGACTCTTTGATGATGACGAAGGTCACACCTGCCGGTGCAAGGTTCTTCTGCGCACCGCCGTAGATGATGTCATATTGGCTCACGTCAATGGGACGGCTGAGGATATCCGAACTCATATCGGCTATCAAAGGTACATTGCCTTTTTTCGCGTATATCTGAGCGAGTTTAGCATCGTTGATCTCTGTGCCGAAGATGGTGTTGTTGGTGGTGATGTGGAAATAATCAGCGTCTTGCGGAATCTCGTAGTCCGTAGGGATGTTCGTTGTGCTGGCAGCCACTTCGACAGCCTCACCAAACCCTTTTGCTTCCTTGAGTGCTTTCTTCGACCATACGCCGGTGTTGAGGTAAGCCGCTTTGTGCTCCAGCAGGTTAAAAGGCACCATGCAGAACTGAAGCGATGCACCGCCGCCAAGGAACAGTACGCGGTAGCCTTCCGGCACATTCAAAAGTTCCTTTACCAGCGCTTCGGCTTCGTCCATGATCGGTTGGAAATATTTCGCGCGGTGAGAAATCTCCAATACCGAAAGGCCTTCGCCTTGAAAATCGATAACAGCCTCTGCTGTTTGTTTGATTACTTCTTGCGGCAGGATCGATGGTCCTGCATTAAAATTGTATTTTTTCATTATTGTGTGTTTTTATGGATTATTTTAAAACATAGTATTTATGATTCCATGCGGTAGGACGAACAATGGGTAGTTTGATTGCTCCGCGTTTTGCCTGTTCGTTCAGATGTAGCGCCATTGCCACGGCTGCCAAGTCGTCGTTGGTCTGACTGGTCTGACTGGTCGGACTAGTCGGACTAGCCAAGTACTTCTGCAGCTCCTCCGGCACCTCTTTGCCGGCTTTCTGCATGCGTTCGGCGAGGTCTTTGTTGAACTGCTCTTTAGCTTGACCGGACTTGAACTCGCGGTATTGTTTCTCGTGCATAGCGAACTCAAACAGTTCTTCGTCGTCCTGTCCGCGGTCCCAACCGAGTTCTTCCATCTCTTTGATGAAACGCGGTAACTCGTTGGGGTAGAGTTTCTGCGGGTCGTCGGTGTAGAACTCCATGTTCTTCTCTTTCGCCAGTTCGATGATTTCAGGTGCCAGTTGGCCGGGTAACTTACCACTCTTACCGAGTATCATACCCCACATAGCCGGATCCATACGTGTGAACGGTTTCTCGCCCATCGAGCGGCTGAAGATATTCATCAGCGCGGCGTTCTTGACATATTGGCTGAACGGCGTTACGAGACAAGGTGTACCGAGCATCGGCCATACGCGTTGTACCTCTTGGAACAGTTCAACGAGCAACTCATCCTCCGATAGCGCTTTCTCGCCGCGTTTGACGAGGTTGGCATTGATAGCCGCATGCAGACCTTTGAGGTCCGCCATCAACGACCCCATCATTCCGCCCGGCAGACCGCATCCGACAAGCAGAGAGGTCATCTTCGAGTTACGCGGGTCAATCCAATAGCCGAGGAAATCGTCGATGAACTCCTGCGTGAGTGCGCGCGCCTCCATGTACGCTTTCATATTAATGTCCTTCACCAGGAAACCAGCCTCGCGCAGCATCGCTTGGATGGTGATCACATCGGGGTGCACCATACCCCAAGCGAGCGGTTCGATAGCCACATCCAGCACATCGCCACCGGCTTTCGCCACTTCGAGCATCGAAGCTACGCTGAACCCAGGCCCCGTATGACCGTGGTATTGGATGATGATATCGGGATGTTTAGCCTTGATAGCTGCTACTATCTGACCGAGCATCGTCGGACGACCGATACCCGCCATGTCCTTCAAGCATATCTCCTGTGCACCGCCTTCGATAAGCTGCTCAGCAAGGTTAACGTAGTACTCCACGGTATGCACCGGCGAATAGGTCATACACATCGTCGCCTGCGCTGTCATGCCGGCTTCCTTTGCCCATTTGATGGAAGGGATGATGTTACGCGGGTCGTTCAGTCCGCAGAAGATACGGGTGATGTCGGTGCCCTGTGCGTGCTTCACTTTGTACATCAACTGCCGCACATCTGCCGGAACGGGGTTCATTCGCAGCGCGTTCAGACCGCGGTCCAGCATATGGGTCTTGATACCTGCCTCGTTAAACGGCTTGGTAAAGGTACGAACCGCTAAGTTCGGGTTCTCGCCATAGAGCAAGTTCACTTGCTCCGAAGCACCACCGTTCGTCTCTACGCGGTCAAAACAACCCATATCAATGATGACGGGTGCTACGCGTGCCAACTGATCTTTGCGCGGCACATACTTACCGCTACTCTGCCACATGTCGCGATAGACAAGGGAGAATTGAATTTCCTTTTTTGCCATATATCTATGCTTTCAATTTTTTGTCTAAACCTTTGCGACTGCAAAGGTACAACTTTTTTTGCATATATGCAAATAAATTTACGTTTTATTGACAAAATACTTGTTTATTCCAAATATTTGTTGTATCTTTGCAGTGGATTTTAATCATTACTATTATGGCAAGCGAAAAGACACCTGAAGGACAGTGGAATTATCTGGTATTTGATATCAAGGACAAACCGCATGAGGGAATCAATATGTATTTCCTGGCGAATACGGATATCCATGTGGGAGCAAATATCAGCCGGTATCAATCGTGGCATTTCGATGTGGAACTCGGCGAACCGTGTCCCGTAGCACCCATCATCGTCGAGGCGATGGATGAGTACACCTTGACGCTTCGGTATCGCGACCAACTCTACCGGTTGAGTATGAAGGAATGGGAGAGTGACACAGCGGTTCTGGAGCGCGAGACACCTGTGACACCTAATCATGCCTATACACGGCTCGAACTGCGTAAACCGTATCGGTTTACTCTCACCCTGCGGATAGAGAGGCGGGAATATACCTATGGTTCTTCGTCTATGAGCGGCTTTGGCGGACCGCCTGTGTTTGACCCGAAGACCGGCAGGATAGTAGGGGTGAAGACCATGCAGGAGGTCGATCATGACGCGTGGGAAGCGGCGGCAGAGTATTACCGAACTGGTATGATGCCGCCGGAGGAGTAGAGAATAGTGAATAAAAAATCAGCGCACCCGAATGGATGCGCTGATTTTTGTTGGGTGGAATCCCGGTATCACGGGACACCGGTATTCCGACACAAAATTATTTCTCGTCTTCTACGGCTGCTTGAGCGGCAGCGAGGCGAGCGATAGGTACGCGGAAAGGCGAGCAGGAAGCGTAGTTCATACCTACGCGAGCGCAGAACTTAACGGAGCTGGGCTCACCACCGTGCTCACCGCAGATACCGGTACGCAATCCCGGACGAACGGCACGACCTTTCTCTACTGCCATCTTGATCAGCTGGCCAACACCATTCTGGTCAAGTACCTGGAACGGATCCACTTTGAGGATCTTCTTCTCGAG
>JAFSWF010000041.1 GCA_017444615.1 Paludibacteraceae bacterium
CCCGGCGACCTATACCATTGAGAGCGACGCGATTACTTTGAACAACCCGACGAAGGAAGGCTACGCGTTCGCGGGCTGGACCGGAACGGGTCTGGATGCTGCGACGACGACAGTAACGATCGCGAAGGGCAGTATTGGCAACCGGAGCCGCAGCGATGGCGCAGACGAAGATCAAGGTAGATGGCGGTTTGGCGGTGCTAGAAGATAAGATTGCTCCTCATCGCGAGACACCTGTCACCCCTCCTGGTTCGGTGTCGGCGTATAACATGAACCGCCATTGCACAGCGTGTCAGTTATGCGTTAGTGCGTGTCCGAATAACGTTCTGCGTCCCTCTACCGACCCGCTGCGTCTGATGCAACCGGAGATGTCATTCGAACGCGGTTTCTGCAGGCCGGAGTGTACACACTGTTCGCATGTGTGTCCGACAGGCGCTATCCAACCTATTTCTAGCGAACAGAAGACGGCCATTCACATCGGTCATGCGGTATGGTTGGAGCCCAACTGTATCCCCGTTGTTAACGGCGATAGTTGCGGTTTATGCGCCAAACAATGTCCTACTTGGGCAATAGCGATGGAGGACCGTGAGTACAACGGACGCATTGTGAGCGTGCCCGTTGTTGATACAGAGAGATGTATCGGCTGCGGTAAGTGCGAACACCTCTGTCCGGCGCGTCCGTTCAGCGCGATTATTGTAGAAGGAAACGTTATGCACCAAATAAATTGACCATTTGTTCATTTACCATTTACCATTTAGCATTTATTAATATGATTTTTCATGGATAGACGGGAATTTTTGAAACATAGTACTGCGGCCCTTGCGGGCACTTCAGTTTTGCTTTCTGCCTGCGGCAAGAAAAAGCCCTCAGCTGTCAGTAATCAGCATTCAGAACCGGAAGGTTCTATGACCCTGCGGGTGAACCCCAACACGGGCGATAAGGTATCGCTGTTGGGCTTTGGTATGATGCGTCTGCCGGTAGTGGCAGGAGGCACAGCGCGCGAGAACCCTGATTCTCCTATTGACCAAGAGGCAGTCAATGCCATGGTTGATCATGCGCTGGCGCACGGCGTGAACTTATTCGACACCTCTCCGCTATATTGCCAAGGAAATTCAGAGAACAGCCTTGGTATCGCTCTTGCTCGTCACCCGCGCAACACCTATTATATCAGCACTAAGATGTCCAATTTCGATCCCGCCACATGGTCGCTTGCGGAATCGCAAGCCATGTTCGAGCGTTCGCTCCAACGGTTGCAGACCGATTATGTGGATTATTTGTTGCTGCACGGTATCGGTATGAGTGGAGGCGGACTGAATGCCTGGGAGACCTTCCAGAAACGCTATATAGAGAATGGTCTGCTTGACTGGCTGATAGAGCAGAAAAGAAAAGGGCGTATTCGCAATCTGGGGTTCTCCTATCACGGAGATCAAAAAGTCTTTGACCAACTGCTCCAATGGCATGATGAAGGTAACGTGCATTGGGACACGGTGCTTATCGAACTCAATTACGTTGACTGGAACTACGCGGACGAGATAAACTCCCGCAATACCGATGCCGCGTATCTATACGAAGAATTGAAGAAACGCACTATTCCGGTATTTGTGATGGAACCGTTGTTGGGTGGTCGCTTGGCGCATCAGCCTCATGCTATTGTGCGGCAGATGCAACATCTCAACCCTAATCTCAGTCCTGCCGCATGGGCGTTCCGTTTTGCCGGCACACCTGATGGTGTTCTGTCCGTGCTGAGCGGTATGACTTATCTGGAGCATTTAAAGGAAAATATCGCCACCTATTCACCGCTTCGGCCGCTTGAAGACAAGGACTGGTCATTCCTTATGCGGTTGGCAGATGAGATCTGCGCGATGAAAGCCATTCCTTGCACCGCCTGCAACTACTGTATGCCTTGTCCGTACGGACTGAATATCCCGCAGATCTTCAATTATTACAACGCTTGTATCGCCGAAGGTCTGCTACCGGATATGACGGCGCATGGCGATGCGGAGTTCCTGCGTAAACGGCGCGCTTTCCTTGTAGGCTATGACCGCACGGTGCCCGGTATGCGACAAGCCGACCATTGTATCGGTTGCAGACGATGCATGCCCCACTGTCCCCAACGCATCAAGATCCCGCAAGAGATGCAAAAAATCGATAGACTGGTAGAGAATTTGAAGCAACTATAAATCATCATTCGTAATTTTTAATTCGTAATCTATATGCACGTAGGTATTACCGAAATCATCATCATCGCCCTCATCATTTTGTTGTTGTTTGGCGGTAAGAAAATCCCTGAACTGATGAAGGGTTTAGGCAAAGGAGTCAAGTCCTTCAAAGACGGCGTTAACGGCGTAGAAGAGGAGGAGAAGGAATCCAAAGAAGAGAAGAAAGAATCCAAAGAAGAAGAGAAAAACTGATGGCTCATTCCTTTTGGGATCATCTAGACGAACTGCGTAGTGTGTTGATACGGTGCGTAGTGGCGTGGGGTATATGCGCAGTAGCTATGTTTTGTCTGCGCGATTATCTCTTTGCTTTCCTCTTTTGGCCTGCACAGCCGGATTTTATCACCTATCGCCTTTTACCTCTCACCTCTCGCATCTCAGCTCTCACCTTTATTAACATCGACCTTGCTGCGCCGTTCACCATCCACCTTGAGGTGGCAGCATTGGCGGGTTTGGTACTTGCTTTTCCTTTCCTGCTATGGCAATTATACGGCTTTGTAGCACCGGCTTTGTACCCAAAAGAGAAACGAGCGGCTAGATGGATCATCGGCGGAGGAACCCTGCTCTTCTTGGCCGGCATAGCCCTCAATTACCTTGTTATTTTTCCCTTTGCTTTTCATTTTCTGAGCACCTATCAAGTCAGTCCGCTGGTGGTCAATCAGATATCGTTGCGTTCGTACGTCTCTACTCTACTCATCCTATCGCTGGTGATGGGCGTGCTGTTTGAGATGCCGATGGTGGCGTGGGCTTTGGCTAAGGCCGGACTGCTTCATGCCGACCTGCTTCGTACTTACAGACGGCATGCATTTGTAGGACTGCTCATTCTTGCTGCCATCATCACTCCTACCGGCGATGCCGTAACACTTCTACTGGTCACGGTGCCGTTGTATGTGCTGTATGAGATATCTATTTTCATCATCCGTAAAACACCCTAACTGATAAAGATGGAAACTTTTCTTTTGATACTGGCCGGTGTATGCTTGCTGATAGGTCTTATCGGTAGTATTCTGCCTGGGTTGCCCGGTATGCCGCTGGCGTATATTGGTCTATGGATAGCACAAGCTACAGACCGCGTGGATTTCTCTTGGCAGATGCTGCTCATTTGGGGCATCATCACCGTGCTCGTACAGATATTAGACTACGTCATCGCCGCATGGGGCACGAAGCATTTCGGTGGCACCAAATACGGAGCTTGGGGTAGTACCGTGGGTGTGTTTGTCGGAATGCTCTTTGGCGCGTGGGGGATACTATTAGGTCCATTCATCGGTGCCGTTCTGTTCGAAAGCGCACACGGCGAAGAGTTATCGAAAGCGCTTCGATCAGGCTGGGGCAGTTGTTTAGGCATGCTCGTTGGCACCGTCATCAAAATTATTTGTTGTATCTGGATGACCATTTCCTTTATCCAAGCGGTATGGTAAAACGCGCCTACCTCATAGCATTGCTGACGCTGCTATCGTGCGGAGTGTGGGCAGAGCGACATGATATTCATGCCGAGGCAGACCGACCGGGGATGGGCACCGGAACGAACATCCTCGACCTTGGGCGTATTCAATGGGAAACGGGGTTTGAGGTAGGGCATCTTTTGGGCGTGCACGAAATAGTCTTGCCTACTATTCTCTTCCGCTTTGGACTGAATCCTTGGGTAGAACTGCGGCTGGAATATACGGGTATCTTAGCGGTCGATGATAAACTGCATGAGCACAACGACATCCCCAACGCTATATATGACCCTGAGCCCCTTTGGATAGGTTCTAAGATACGCTTGTGGCAAGGGTCGGACGAGCCTGCTATCCGATGGATTCCTCGTACCAGTTTGCTGCTTAATCTGGGTCTGCCGCTTACCACGTATGATGCCAAGCACTACCCCATCTCCGGCGCGATAGACCTTCTCTTTGAGAATGATATAACGGACTGGTTGACCATCGGCTACGATGTAGGAGTGGACTGGATAGACTGGACACCGACGCCCGATATCTTTGCCTCGCTGGCGTTCAATTTTATGCCCACAGAGAAATTAGGAGTGTTCGTGGAGAGTTACAATCTCTTCGACCCCGATGCCACCCGTGATACCGACCCTACTCGCACCTACACGGTGTGCGATATCAACCTTGATTTTGGTCTTACGTACATGATTCACCCGCGTGTGCAACTGGATGCCTACGCGGGTTTCAATCTCTACCACTCCGAGTCTTTTCTCTCCTCGCCCCGTAACTACGCTTTCTTGGGCTTTGGTGTCACGTGGCTACTCCATCATATCGGAAGATAACCGATAGCGCCTGCGGGGCAGACGAGTCGTCATAGAAGACAACCGACGCACTTCGTGCCGATGAAATGAAGGTGCATCATCGTATGAGTTATTATTCAAATTTTATTCTAAATATCGTTTTCGGAGTAGTTGCATATCTGCATGAGATAAGCACATGATGTCCTGTAGGTATTGGTTCATACCTCCGAACTGATGGTCAATGAGGTTGAGTGTGGCGATGAAATTAGGTGTAGATACACCCATAAACGCCTGAATGACTGCCATTTCCGCTTCTCCACCTCCGCGTGCTAACACATCGGCATTCAGTTTATCGACAATAGGCCGGTAGGATCTGTTGCTCAGGTCAAAATCCGCTATCACCGTTTCACGATCCACTCCTAAGGCGAACATCAGAAAAGCAGCCCCCCACCCCGTTCGGTCTTTTCCTTGTGCACAATGCCATAAGATACCGCCATCTTCGGGCGCCTCGACGATGAGTCGCAGGAAAGCGGCGTATTGGAGTTGTGAGAACTCGCTTAGGATAAGCGACGGATACATATTCGCTGCCATCATTTGCACCTCCGGGTAGAAGGAATAATTGACGATATGTCGATCGAGTTCGAGAAAAGCCTCTTCCGGTATGGGTTTGCCTGTTTGTTGCTCCGCGCGCATGTCGATAGTAGGCAACAGATGATGTTCCACGCCTTCTATTTCTCTATCGGGAATCGCTTGGAACTCGCCTAACGAACGAAAATCAAAGATTCGGCATAGATGGTACTCCTGCTTTAATCGGGCGACATCTGCATCTGTGGCATCGTGCAAATGGGCGGTTCGAAGCAGCCGATGAGGTTTGATAACTCGTCCACCTGCTCCGATGATGCCTCCCAAATCGCGGGCGTTGATAATATTATCAAAGATAATATCCATTTACCATTTAACCATTTATTTGTCATTTGGTCATTTCCCAAACACTTCGTTTATCAGGCGGAGGAACTCTTGGTAGGCGAAGGTGTCGGACAGTTCGGAGAGGGAGTCGGCGAGGCCGCGGTAGTGCCATTCGTGCGAGGCTTTGTCCTTAACATGAAAGATTTGCCATAAGTCATCGCCGATGGTCTTGTAGTCGCGGTAGATAGCCCGCATATTACTCAGTTTATCTCCCATCGCCACTATCTTGGCATCGTAGGAGGCCGCAGCGAGACGGTCGATAGCCGCTTGTTTGCGGTCGTGCCAACTATCTTCTTCCGATACGCCTTCTGTGAACTGATCACTCTCTGCATGAACCAATTCTGCCACTCTATCGCCGAACTCTCGCCGGATATCTTCAAGTGTGACATCGGTATCTTCGATGGTGTCATGTAGTGCAGCCGCTGCTAAGAGTTCTTGGTCGGGCGTGATAGTAGCCACAATCTCCACCGCTTCCATCGGATGAACGATATATGGAAAGCCTTTGCCCCGCCGTTCGGTGTTATGATGTGCGTTGACGGCGAAGATGATCGCGCGGTCTAATAGGTCGGAATTGATATATTTGTTAGCCATAATTTAATATATTGTTCCTTCTAACATAGCACGAAACTCGGGCATCGGACGGTGTGTATCGCGTTCGATGATGAGGGTTTTTAGTCCGGCATAGATACGAACGATTCTTTCCACTTCAGCAAGGTTTGTTCCTAGTCCAAACTCCTTTAGCGGGCAATCGGGGGCGAGGAAATACTCAGCGGCAAAGGCATCCCAGAAACGGCGTGCGGTAGCGTTGGACATGTGGTATTGCTCCATCGTCCAAGCTTCTTCGTTCAAGCAACAGCAGAGATAGACCATACCGATGTCGAACATGGGATAGCCGTAACAGAAATCGCCTAAGTCAATGAAATAGCTTTGGCGTTGACCGTTGGTTTCTACGAAGATACCGTTGGAGAACTGCAGGTCACCATGGATAGCGGTGTCGGTATCCGGTGCGGTAGCGATGAAGGCATGGATCTTCTCTTTCTGCTCGGGCGTGAAATTAGGATTATCCTCTAACATCCGATAGAGGCGGTCTTTCACATTTTCGAACTGCGTGGTATCGACGTGAATGCTATGCAGTTTTTTGCATAACTGCGCGAACTCACGGGCGTATTCTTCTACGCGTTCGGGATTATCGCCGCAAGCGCGCGAATAAGATTTCTTGCCGGTTATTCGACGAAAACGAATACCGATGCGTTCGCCATCTGTTACCAGATCTCCGGGTTCGGGTGTAGGAATACCTGCGGCAAACACTTTCTTAGCCAACTCCAATTCGAGCGCAGCGGCTTCGAAATTACGGAAATACATCTTCATCATAATAGAAGGATCCGTCTTATGGTCATAACTGGCACCGTTGGCTCCTTCGCCCGTGCGCACGTAGTCGTTCAAATTGATTAAAATAGGTTCCATATTTTTGCGGGATTACGTACTTACGTAATAACGTAATTACGGGATTATGATTTATTTCATAAAAGGCAACGCTGCCGCTTGTTGATAGGTCAATTCGGCAAGCTCTTTGTTATCGCTATTATGTCCGTTGAGGATGTCGAACAGTTTCAGTAGTCCGTTCTTGCCTCCTCCTTGACTGAGGGTAGCCACGATACAGATGTTCTGCAATCCAACGGCAGAAGAGATGATGTCGAGGTCGGTGTTACCTAACTGATGTCGCGCGAGCGCGTACGCGTCTTCCTCATATAAATTACGCAGCCGCGCCACATCGCCTAAGGAGGAACAACCCAACTCTTTGAGCACAGCCAGATAGCGAATCAACGGCACTTCTTGCACCTCTGCTTGGTTGATGGCTGCGATGCGACGGTTGAGTTTGTCGAACGGTCGCACATTGAGGTAACTACGGAACGTATCGCCATCTAACTGCACATCATCTAATTGTCCGTTTTGCACCAGTTGTTGTACGCGACGCCGGTAGTCGTTGATCTCCGTACGGATATGACTGAACTCATCATCGGCTATCTCCAGCAATCCTGCGAGTCGGTTAATACGCCGCATGTACTCACGCGGTATCTCAACTCCGGACTTGTAACCGGTGTCATGATTGATGGACGCCCAAGCGTGCTGAAGGGTCGTGCGGAGCTGCAGCTCAAAACGATAGTCATAACCCGGCAAGCGGCAGATATAGTGCAGCGAGTTGTATCCGAAACTATCCAATTGGTGTAGTTTGCGCTTGTCCACAGAGTTCGTCCAGTCTATCTCAAAGAGTTGCTCCGCCATCGCCGCAATCCGGTCCACATCATCAGTGTAGAAGGTAATGATACGTGCGCCGAGGATGTCGGTGATGTCGCTGAGCGTAGCGTATTTAGCGCCTTTGAGCGCCAACTTACCTGCCAGACTCTCTTCGGTCTTGATACGCGTTTCGATGGCTGTTACGACAAGTCCGTTGCGCTCCAAAGTTTCCTGCAGGATACGCTTCACCTCTACCTGCATTTTTTCAAACACAGGCTTCGCTCCGCGAAACTCTTCTAATATAAATTCAGAGTGCAAATCCATAAGAACGTTTGGCGTTGAGAGTTTAGAGAATCTCAAAGAGGCTGATGAAGCCGGTCATCATAAACACTTGACGGATATCGGCGTTGATAGCCCGCACTTGCAATTTGCCCCCCTTTGCAGCAGATTCTTTGCGCAAAGCGAGGAACAGCCGCAGTCCCGACGAGGAGATATACTCCAGTTCGGAACAGTCTAAAATGATGTGTTTCGAAGCCTGTTCGCCAAGTCTTTGGAAAGTCGGCGTCACCTCAACAGCCGCAGCGGTATCCAGTCTTCCGGAGAGTTGTGCTACCAGTTTCTCTCCATCATTTACAATGTTAATTTGCATATCTTTACCAATTTAATGATTTAACGTTTTGGTTAATGTAAGGATGTTCTTCTCGTTCTTTCGTTCGTAACGAATATCATCCATAATTTGTCGTACGAGGTAAATACCCAGCCCTCCAATAGGCCGTTCATCCACGCTCTGCGTCACATCGGGATCTTCCTGCTGGGTAGGATCAAACGGAATACCGCTATCCGATATAGTGAAGACGAGCTTGTCGGACTTGGTGCATTCAATGAGCACTTGTCCGCTCTTGCCCGGATAAGCATAGAGCATCACGTTGCTAACCGCTTCTTCGAGCGCCAGGTTAATCGGCATATTCAGCTCTTCCGGCAGACCAATCATCTCTATCCACTCCGCCAGCGTAGGTATCTGCTGGATATCATTGCGCATCACAAGCGAATAGCGACCTGAGGTCAATGGTGATGGGTGATTGGTGACGGGCGATTTGTCGATGAGTCGAATAGCGAACATGGTCAGATCATCGCTCTGCTCTGCCGAACCAACAAACTCCGCTACGGCTTGCTGCATGGCTGCGATGAGTTCTTGAGGGCTTTCGACTTTCGACTTTTGACTTTCGACTATGGACATCATTCGCTCTTCGCCGAACTGCGCATGGTCGCTATTCTCCGCTTCGGTCAGACCGTCGGTATAGAGGAAGAGCGTGTCACCAAAGGCAACCTTCGTTTCCTGTTCTTTGAATTCAAAGCCTGCCAGCACACCCAGCGGCAAATTCGGCACACAAGAGAGAATTTCTGAATTTTTAATTTTTAATTTTTCATTTTTAATTTGAATAGGTGCATTATGACCGGCATTGCAGTATTGTAATTCGCCGGTAGAGAGGTCCAATACGCCCAGGAACAAAGTGACGAACATACTTTGGTCGTTTCCTTCGCCGCTGAGCGATTCGTTCATTTGTTTGACTATCTGTGCCGGGCTATCCATGTAGCACGAGAAACTGCGGAAGAGGGAGCGTGTCATCGCCATCACGATGGAAGCCGGCACACCCTTACCGCTCACATCGCCCACGCAGAAGAACAGTCGGCCTTCACGAATATAGAAATCGTACAAGTCGCCGCCTACCTCTTTGGCAGGGATTACTTCGCCGTAGGCGTTCAGGTTCGGATAATCGGGGAAAGGCGGAAAACGATTCGGCAGCATCGCCATTTGAATCTGACGAGCAATATTGAGTTCGTTCTCCATGCTTTGGTTGCGAGAGATGGATTCGATGAGGCGCTTGTTATTGGCACCAGCGTACCACATGATCAAGACCAGCATGACCAAACCTACCAACATCAGAATCGTAACAATCAAACCGGTATGGTTCAGATCTCGGAACAACTCTTCCTCAGGAATAATAATCTCCAAATGCCAACCGGTGGCATCTACTTCTTCGCGGAAGATATTATATTTGCGTCCGGCTACGGTATCGGGCACCGGAACAATGTCCACGCCCGTGCTCGAGCGTATACTGTAATAACTATTGGGATAGACTTGCAGGTATTCCGAGAGGTTCTTAAGGTCACTAAGCGACAGATCGACACACACCACTGCCACCACCTTGCCTTTGCCATCCCGCACCGGATAAGAGCAACTGACTACGTATGTTTGCGAACCCGAATCGTCCAAATAAGGTTCGCACCACCAGCAACTGTCATGTTTAAAGCCGTTTTGCCACCACTCCATTTGGGTGTAGTCATGCGCGGCGGAGCCTATCTGACGGGTGTAGATACTATCTTCCGAGAACCGACTGCTGCAGGCCTCAAAGAACGAACCGATTCGCTCACCTGTCACCTTTAACCTTTCACCTTTAAAATAATCCGGCACATACGCTACCGCCATACTGGTATTGGCGCGTAATGTTTGCACGGCCAAACGAGTGGCAGCCAGCACAGAATCGGGTTGGTCAACCTGTTTCTCTGCCAGTTTGGCCAACGCCTTGGCGGCTGTCTCCGTTTCGATGGCATGCACTTCTATCTCCAACTCTGCCCGACGCAATTCGGTCTGTGCCCGTTGCTCCGCTTCCATACGAATAGCGGCGCGACTGGTAAAATACATAATGCAGGTAATCAGTTCCAGCAGCGCGGCTGCCACAAAGATAATCCATAAGCCGCTTCGGGTGCCCTTACGGGAAATAGTACTTGTCGATTCGCTTTTCATTATACTCTCAACTCTAAACTTTCAACTTTCAACTTTAAAATGGGTATCCTATACCGAAGTTGACGCGCAGGCCATCCAGGGCAGAGGGGATATTATAATAGGTATTGATGGGTTTGGTGGGATCCGGTTCCCAACCCTTTTCCTTATCGAATGGTTTATATTTGTATGTCAAGAACGGCGAATGGATAGCGACGCCGAGGTCCAACCGGATGACCAGTCCGTCCAAATCGAGTCGCAGACCGGCACCGGTGCCGAGGGCTATCTGTTTGGCCAGATACGGATTATCCAACAGACCGTCGTATAGTTCTTCGCGCAGTTGCAGTTTCTCTATGTAATCCGTGTAACCGTATTTCTCAAACTCCTTCCCTGCGCTATACCAGTTCCATACATTGCCGGCATCGAGGAAGGCGGCACCGAACAGTTTCCATACAATGGGGAACCGCAGTTCGAAGTTCGCCTCCAGCTTCACATCGCCGGCATGGAAGAAGTTCTGGTTAAATTTTTCGGAATAGAAGTTACCGGGTCCGTAGGCGTAGGGCGAGGCGGCACGCATACCATTGGGTCCACCGGCATAGAACGCCTCCGAAAGCGGGGCGGCATAGGAGTTGCCAAGCGGCATGTTAGCACCGGCAAACAGACGCGTGGCGATGCAGACCTTATCGGTGAAATTGAATTTATTACGCAGCTCGATATTCATCTTCACGAACTGGTTGAAGGTAATCGAACCGAGTTTCTTTTCCTTCTCGTTCCATTGATGTCCGGCCAGACAATAGAGGGCGTTGATGAGGTTTCCCGACTCCTTCACTCCCACTTCAAAGAGGGTGTTCACCGCCCGTTTGGAGCGGTAGTCATTGTACGTAAAGGTATAGCCGATAGAGGGCACGAACTCATCACCGGCAATGACCTTAATCAAGTCCGGCATCTCTGCGGCTTTGTCCCATAGGCTGTCCGACTCCGCTTTCATCAGCACCACGGAGAGCGAGAAAGGCGTGAAAGCGTGGGTGATAAAACGCGAAGAATGGATAAAATAGGTGAATGAACCGGATAGTTTATGCACACCATATCCGCCGGCTATGTTCTCGTATTGATAGCCGAGCATGTAGCGCGTATCGCCGTCGGGATTATTCTCCCCCACCCAATGCAGATACGGGAAGATGAGCGAAGCATTGAGACCCAGTTTGTAGGTATCGGTCTTTTTCGGATCGCCCGGATGACGATTGCGCAACGCCCAGTAATACGCACCGTTGCCTTTGAGGTTAAAGGTCTCACCACGGCCCAAGAGGTTAGAGAGGGAGTACTTGAGGGTCACATCCGGTCCGATACTGTTATTGGATCGATACGCCACACCGGCATCGGCGGTGAGACGATGGGTTCGATTGATACTATCTCCGCGGAAGGCATATCGCCGCTTCCAGTCTTGCCATGCCCGCACACCCAGACCGGCTTTGTATAATTCGCCTTCAAGCACGTTGTTATAATCGCGGTCGGCAAACAGGCGCAACAACACATTGCCTTCTTTGGTCAACTTATATTCGGCAGAGAGGTTGCTGAGCAGACCACTGGTCTTATTGACCTCTGGATTATCCGTGAGGGTTGAACCAACGGTAACACGCAGTTTATTCTTAAAGAACGATTTGCTGATGGCGATATTCATATCGTTGGTCTTACCTCCGGCATGTTCTGTTTGTGCGCTGCTAAAGTCTATCTCCACCCATTTACCCACTTTTGAGTTCGCCAAGGCGGCATTGATACGACTGTTGATGATAGAGGACAGCGCATAGCCATCTCTGTGTTGCGCCACATTGCTCTCACCTACGTACATACCGGTAGCGAGCAGCGTGGCGGCCAACCCTTCGCGTGTGTCCTCATCTAACGAAGCCAGTTCGCGCGTGATGGTCTCATCCTCCGGCGCTTCCAAGAAGAAATCAATGGAGTTCAGTCCTATTGAATCGACTTCGCCTTTCACCCGCACACCGGTTCGGAAATCCACCCGTCGCGTCTCTTCGCCTTCTGACTCCACATCGGCTTTCACTTGCTGCGAGGCTGACACAGCCAGTTCGGTTTTTCCTACCGGTCCATGGAAAGTGATATGACTGCCCGAGTCCACATGGAACGGCATGATAGGATACGCCTTGGGCGAATAACGAACGAATCCGTTATCCACATTGATCTGTCCACCCAGAGCAAGCGCGTTAGAGGTGGTATCACCGGTGTTATAGCGCACATTGACCGTTCCGTACGGCTTGACTTGCGCCAGGTTCTTCTTACTAATCGGATAAGTGATGTCGGTGGTAGGCAGAAGGGTCACATCCACATCCGCGATGATGCTATCCAGCGAACCGGTGACAGTGCCTCGGATATCGGTCGCTAAGTCGCCATAGACCGGCAATGGACCATCTTTGGGCAGTTTAACCGGCGCAAAACTATCCGCCTTCAGCACGACATTCATCTGCATGCTATCTAAATCCAGACCACCGGTGAGGGCAATGAACGTACTATCGGCACCATAAATCGGCAGACCGTTCAAATCTATATGATTATGCTCCATCACAATAGGCGTCTGACCCAAACTGGCACCTACTTGGTAAGGTGTATATTCGGCGCTGACACCCATCGGCAGCACATCGGCGGATATATCTGTTTTGGCGGGCAGACCATCGATAGAGGCTCGTGCCTTAACCATACCGCGTAAAGCTATATCCGGCAGTTCAACAATCGTCTGCACAATATCCAACGGTATCTCTTCTGTACGCACGTCCACGCGCAAGGAATGGTCATAATCCTCCGACGGTGAGATAGCTATATCGATGGCGCGGTTACCCAGTTCCATCGCTTGGTACGCCAAGCTATCCAAGGTCAATCGTCCCTTACCGTTAATCTGCTGTCCTTCGCGCGTCACATCCAGCCGCAGCCCCGCCTCGGTGCATAGACCATCCACACTCATCACACCATCGGTCATACTGGTGCCGGCAGTGAGCGAAGCGGTGGTCTTACCTTCCTCCAACCCTACCCGCAATGCTGTACGCGCATCCGGCAGACGAAGGGCTGTACTGTCATTCGGATGGTCGATATCCGGTATCGAAGCATCGAGTGCCAAGTCAGTACGAAGCGAATCAGAGTGGAGCGTAAGGTTGATTTCGTTTATATCCATCCCTCGCCGCTCCAGCAGTTGTTGCGCCGGACTACCGTGACGAAGCGAGATAACTGTCTGCAGATCCGGTATATAGTGGCGAAGCGTATCGATCATCGATAAGTCTTGCAGCGAAGTGATGGCATTCACCACCGTACTATCGTTCACGCGGGTAAGAAGCGGCTGGAGTCGGTCCACAAAAGCCAATACATGCATCGGTGTTTGGAAATCCACATCCAAGCCTTGACTGGCAACCTTGAGCGAGGTGAGCGTATCAGTGGCAAAAGCGACGTCAATGCGATCTGCAGCAAAATCTTCGCCTGCCACATGCGCTTGCACGTTCCGCAACTGTCCCTTATAATCAATAGCCATCTGCTCAGGCGTTAAGAAGTCCGCCACATGGAACCGATGCGCTGTCTGACCTTTCACTTTTAAGCCGTCACCTTTCATCGTTACCGGCAATCGCAAATCGCCCCTCACCGCTTTATCCGCCAAAGTAGCATCCAGTTGCAGACCCGACACGTTGATATCGCCATAGATAGCGTCCGTCAAATGGACTTGCACATGACTTCTCATGGCGCGGGACTGAATATCAATGCCTTGTCCTTTCGCATCTATCGTACCCGCCAGCACAATAGGCGTGCTATCTTTGAGGAAGGGAGCTAGGTTAACTCGCTCTATGTCCACATGCGCATCGTACGCTTCATCATCGATATCATACATGGCACGCAAATGCGCTTGGCTACCTTGGTATTCGGCATCGCCGATTACATCCACTCGCATAGTGCCAAGGTTCATCTCTGTCGCCTGCAGGTCAGCGCTCGCGCCTAACGCACTCGAACGCACATGCAGACCGTCACTCTGTATCTGATTAGTGGCGAGGTCCACACAGGCGTTGCCGTAGATGGTGTCAGCAGGGATATCTAAATTACCCAACCCAAAACGCAAAGCCCCTATATCCAGCCTCCGCGCGTCGTAGCGGTTAGCACCCACATCCGCCAGCACATTGGCGAAGAGCGACTTCGTCCGTACGTGCATATCCATCGGGGTAAGCGCAAAATGCAGATTACGTATATCGCCGTCCGGCACATCAAACGCCATCTTCATCGGCGTGGTGTCGTTGGCTGTCGTGTCCGGAGGTGTCTCGCGCAAGTCAATGCCAACGTACGAGTCATAAAGTTTCAAGCCATGCAGCGGGTATTGCCCTTCAGCGATGATCAACTCCGGGCTATGCACATCCAATAACCCCACTATCGCATCTATCCCCACTGCCGCTATCAAACTGTCCGAATGGAAAGTGGCCTGCTCCAACCGCAGTTGCTCAACCTTGATGGGTAGCGCGAGAGGGTCTGAATGCTGAAAACTGAAACCTGAAGTCTTTGCAGTAGCGCGCAAACGCAGGGAGCGCGCGTACAATAAAGTATCTACACCTCGATGACCAACGAAGACGCTATCCAACGCTATCTCCAACGGCAGATCTGCTTTGCCCTTATAGGCACGATAAAAAACCAGCGGAGAATGATGAAACGGAGAAAGATAGATATCACCAACATCGATATCCAACCCCGTTTGTTGCTCCACAACAGGCAAGGCTTTAGCAATCACCGCCTGCCGCACCGGCTGCACATACAGCACACATCCTACTGCTACCAAAAGCACTAGAACGAGTCCCGATGCCGCGCCTACCACGCCAAGCGGAATCTTCCAAAGCAAACTTTTACCTTTCAAAATCACCAAGCATCAACGACTAACGACCATCGACCAACAACCAATCCTAGAAGTTCTTTTGCACACCGAACTTCAGACCATACAATCCCGGCGTGAATTGATTGGCCAGCAAGTTACGCAACTTGCCGGAGAAGATGATCACATCGTTCGTGTATTGCGTGTTACGCGAACCATCCGCCTCTTCATAGAAGAATGCAGTTCCGCTGTAACCCAAGCTCAAGATGGAGAAGAAAATCTGGAAAGTACTCTTGCGATTGAACCGATACGTAATCACCGGCGATACCTGTGCACCATAGATAACCGAATGTCTCAGACCATCGTAGTCTGTGCCTGTAGGATCACCACTATTGGCCACTACACTCGGAAACTCCATACCGGTGTACAAGTGCGCCTCCAACCAGATACCTAATTTATCGTCGAACATGCTTTTAAGACGATAGCGCACATAAGGCGTCACGCTCCAACTACCTTGACGAACACGCAGATTCTCCGCCTTCGTACTGCCGTCATCCAACGTAGCCGTATAAGAGGCATACGTCTCTTGATAGCTTCCGCCCAAACGCATGCCGAGGTAGAAACGCTCTTTGAGTTTCCAACCTATCTCCGGCTCCAAGGCAATCGACCAACCGTTCTCTCTGACGGAGTTACGGGTGTCGTTGTGGTAATAGATGTCGAAATTGTAACCGTAATAGAGTTTCTTTTTCCATGTAGGAACTGGTTTGAGCGCTACTTGCGCAGTCGCGGTATCAGCCACCGCCACACTATCTTTCGGCGCTTGCGCAATCGCACTGTCCTGCAGCACCTCCGGAGAACGCGTCTCACCGATTACGGCAGCTACTCCGCCTAAACCGATAGAAATAGGATCCGGCTGTTGAGCCATCATCGTGGTGGTTCCTAACACCACCCATACCATAAACCAATACATTCTTTTCATATGGATACCATTTTTTGAGTTATTTTCGTTTCGCACGCAATTTTGCGTGCAAAGGTACAAAAAGTTTTGCATATATGCAAATAAAATGAGAAAAAACGCATCGAAATGCGTTTTTTCCTAATCCAAATGGAGAAATTGCTTCGGTTATAAACCGATTACTCCTCGTCTTTTTTTGCTTTCTTAGCAGCTGCTTTCTTAGCAGGTTTCTCTGCCTCGGCTTCGAGAGAAGCCTTGAGGGCTGCGAGGGCGTCGAGATCACCAAGGGTGGTCTTCTCTACCTTCGGCAGGTCGAGAGCGGGTTCCTCAGCCTTAGCACCTTTCTTAGCTGCCTTAGCCGGCGCCTCTTTGCGCTCCTCCCATGTACGGAGGTGCGAAACGAGGATACGCTTAGCGTCGCGGTTGAACTCAATCACCTTGAACGGCAGTTCATCACCTACGGCTACCGGCGACTTGTCCTCTTTCTGGAGATGGCGGGTCGTGCAGAAGCCCTCAACGCCTTCCTCGAGCGAGATAACTGCGCCCTTGTCGGTCAGTTCAACCACCTTACCGTCAACAACGGTGTCCACGCCGAACTTAGCCTCAAGTTCCTCCCAAGGATTCTCCTCGAGTTGCTTGTGGCCGAGGCTGAGACGACGGTTAGCTACGTCGATGTCGAGTACGACAACCTCGATCTGTGCACCGATCTGAGTGAACTCATTCGGGTGTTTGATCTTCTTGGTCCAGCTCAGGTCGCTGATGTGGATCAGACCGTC
>JAFSWF010000042.1 GCA_017444615.1 Paludibacteraceae bacterium
TAAATTCCATTAATTTGTTGATTTTAGGCCAACCCGACAGACATCTTTACGGTTTTTGGGGCTTTCAGCTTTCAGCATTCAGTATTCAGCTTTTTTATTTCTGATAGCTGATGGCTGATGGCTGATGGCTTACAACACACTGCCCAGATTGGCGATTTATAAATAGTTTTATTTTCTTTACGGACCGAATGACTAAATGGGTGTCAAGCCACTCGACCGCAAAAAGCGTGCAAAATTACTACTTTTTTTTGACATGACCAAAAAATTCGCGTTTTTTTTTCAAAAAAAGTGCAATTTAATCGTTTTTTCTCGAAAAATAAGAAATATTTTGGCAAAAAAATGCGTTAGAGGTGTCATTTTTTGCTATTAGGCGCAGAAAATGAGTACCAGCAGTTCCGCTACCATAACGCGGAGGAAGGTAGTGAATGGATAAACGGTGGCATAGCAAACTGCGGCTTGGTTATTCTCGCTGGAAAGCGATTGCGCGTACGGCAATGCCATGGCTGATGTCATCGAACCGATCAACAGGCCCACCACTTTGAAGTAATTGATATGCAGACATTTATAGGCAATACCTCCTACTACTAATAGCGGTATGATTGTAATCAGAAATCCGTATCCAATCCATAAGTATCCACCATTCACCACCGTGGGCACGAACTCCTCGCCGACACTCAATCCTAAAGCAGCCAAAAAGAGCGTCAAACCGATTTGCCGAAGCATCATATTCGCCGAAGTGGTAGAGAAGGTGACCATGTTGTAATAGGGTCCGTAATGACCGATGAGAATCGCTACAATCAGCGAACCACCCACTAAACCCAACTTGAAGGATTGCCCCAAGCCGGGAATCGGGATCGGTAATAAACCTATACAGATACCTAACACAATCCCAAAGAACACCGGCAATAAATGCGGCACATCCAGTCGCTTCAACTCGTTTCCAAACGTATCCGCTACGCGTTGCACATCGTCTTTATCGCCTACTACCATCAGTCGGTCCCCCAATTGTAAGATCATATCCGGTGTTGCCAACAAGTCAATCCCTGCTCTACTCACTCGCGTGATCGTCGCATGATACTGTTGACGCAGATTGAACGAACGAATGCGTTTGCCATTGCATTCGAGTTTGGTTACCGCTATACGACGGGAGATCAAATGGTCGGATTTTTCTTTCTGCGCATGTAAGTTATAATCACGCATTTGCCCGAAGAGATGCAAGGCGTCGGTATGATGCTTGTCCGTTAAGATACGCAAGGTATCGCCGTTACGGAAAGTAGTTTGGTCGTTGACCAACTCATCCGATCCATCCGGACGAATAACACGACTCACAACTATCTTCTGCACCGGACATAGACGCAATAAATCGCTCAGCGTCAATATATCTATCTGCGGATTATTGAGCGTTATATCCACGCAAACGGGTTCTTCTTCCTCCGCTTCCGCTTCAAGATGAAGTTGCTTTTCCTCTTCGGGTAGATTAACTCGAAACGCCCTTCTGATTAGTTCAAAGGCTAATATAACTCCCACTATACTAAGCGGATACGCCACCACATAACCCGTAGCAATGGTCGGATCAGTTTGACCGGTTATATCAAAAAAGGCTTGCTGGGCAGCCGCTAAAGAAGGCGTAGAAGTGGTAGCACCGGACATCACACCGGCGAGCGTACTCATAGAGATGCCTGTTACGTAATGAAGCACAATCGTACAGACGCATCCCAGCAGTACAATCGCAGCCGCTAACATATTCAACTGCAATCCGCCTCGTTTGAAGGGAGAAAAGGAAGGTCCAACCTGCAAACCGATCGAATAGACAAACAGAATCAGACCGAAATCTTTGGCAAACTGCGCCACACTATGGTCTATTCGGATGCCGAGCGACGCCAAAGCGATACCGATAAAAAGCACCCAGGTCACGCCTAAAGAGAAATGACCGATCTTGGCTTTCTCGTCTAACCACAAACCGATGGTCATTACAATCATCAGCCATAACAGTGATTGTGTGATAGACGGATCAAATAAAAATGATTCGACGGAATCCATTTTTATAATTTATGATTTAAGATTTATGATTTATGATTTTCAGCAACCCTACCAACGCTTTTTGGCAAGCACGGTCGGTTATCTGTTCGCGCAACTTGCCTAATTGAAAGCGCTCGGCGTACGTGCCTTGGGGCGTCGCCCAAGCCATCCAAACGGTGCCTACTTGATCGTTTGTATAGCCTCCTGTCGCACTGGCAATGCCCGTAGTGGCAATACCATAATTGGTATTGAGTAATATGCGAACGGACTCTGCCATAGTTCGTGCCACCTCTTCGCTAACCACCGTGTGCGCTTTTATCAGTTCTGCAGGCACGCCTAAGACTTCTTCTTTGACGGAGGTGGCATAACTGACAATCGTGCCTTTGTAAAAGGCAGAACTGCCGGCATGCTTGTTGAGTAACACACCTAATTTGCCACCGGTACAAGATTCGGCAGTGGCTATCGTAGCGTGCCGTTCTATCAGTTTTCTACCCACAATCACCTCCAGCGGTTCATCCGTTTCGGCTATCAAAAAGTCTTTCACAGCCTCTTTTAGCTGTTCGAACCAAATCTCCATCTCTTGTTCGGACATCTCACCGTACGACGATAAACGCAAACGGATGAGACCATCTTTGGGCAAGTAAGCCAAGTGTAGTCCTTTGGGCATGGCGTTCTCATAGTCTTCCAATAGGATTGCCAACTTACTCTCCGGAATACCTGTTACCTGTAAGGTGCGATGCAAAATGGCTGAATGCTGATGGCTGATAACTGACTGCTGAAGGTATGGCAGGATTTGTTCCTCCATCGCAATCTCCATCTCATACGGCACACCGGGCATAGAAGCCAAGATCTGAGTACCATGGTGAAAAATCATCAGCGGTGCCGACCCTACTCTATTCGGCAGAATATCAGCCGCTTTCGGAACCATCCATTGCGTAGCCGTTAACCGATTGAGCACATCGGGTCGGTTAGCGTAGAGGGATTCGATATGCGAGCGCACGCGCGTATCTTCTATAAGGTGTGTTCCAAAATAATCGCACAATACATGCTTGGTAATATCATCTTTGGTCGGTCCTAAGCCACCGGTTGTCAGCACTATATCCACCTCGTCGAACGCCTTGTCCAAGGCCGATATGATCTGTTCTCCTTCATCGTGAACAGACGTGATACGATACAACTCTACTCCGATCTCATTCAGTTTTTGTGCCATCCAAGCGGAGTTGGTGTCCACTACTTGACCGATGAGCAACTCATCGCCGATTGTGATTATTTCTGCGCGCATAAAAAAGTGCTTTGCACGTTAAATAGTTAAACTGTTAAAATGGTTTCTCCCTAGGAGAAACGTTCAGTTGTTTATGCCACTCTTCAGCCGTGAGGCATAATTCGTTATACCACTCTTCGCCGAATCGACGAATGAGCGGTTCTTTGAGGAATTGGTAAAGCGGTAGATGTTTCTTTTTGCCTAACACCCTCGCACAGTGACAAATATCCCATCGGTTATACTCCACTCCGGTATATTCGCCTACTTTGGTCAGGCGTATCGGATAGAGATGACAACTTATGGGCTTGGTAAATTGGCTATTAGCTTTTAGCTCTTGGTTCTTAGCTCTTTTCTCAATCAGGCAATAGCACCAGCCGTTATGGCCTGTCCGGGCGAAGATACAATCTTTGCCGTTCACGATGGAGAGAACGCGTTCGCCGGAGGGATCCAAATAACTCAGCCCTTGTTCAGCCACCACTTGTTTCGCCTCGGGCGTCATATGCGGCAAGAGTTCGGGAAGGAGTTGTTCGATCAGCTGTAATTCTTCATCCGTTATAGGACAACCGGCGTCGCCTTCAATACAGCAACAGCCACGACAGGTATCCAAATCGCAACAGAACTCTTTCTCGAGCACATCCAAACTGACTAATGTATTCTGAATGAGGAACATCTACAAATCTTCCAATCTAAAGTATTCCCTCCAGGCAAATCTTTATACCTAATCCAATCAAAACCAATCCTCCGATGAGTTCCATGTTGATCTTCAATCGTCCCACAAACACACCCAGCAGATAGCCTCCAAGGGAAAACAGGGCAGTAATCGAACCGATCGTAAGGATAGAAGGCACTAACCAATCGGGATAAGGCACAAAGAGCAGACCGGTTGCCAACACATCAATACTGGTGGCCACAGCCAAGAGTAACAAATTAGTAACATTCCAGTTAGCGTGTTTCTCTTCGTCTTCTTTCTCATGATAAGATTCCCAAATCATCTTCGCGCCTAAGAAACCCAGCAGGCCCAACGCTATCCATGGTGCATAACGCTGCATGAAACCAACGAAGAGCGTGCCTGCATAATAACCGATTACCGGCATGAACATATGAAAACAGCCGAAAATAGCAGCCATCAGCAAGGCACGAGCATCCCATTGCCGCTCATTGAGCCCTTGCACAGTAGAGATGGCGCAACAATCCATCGCCAATCCAACTGCCATCACTATCACATTGAGCC
Organism: Paludibacteraceae bacterium; assembly: GCA_017444615.1. GTDB lineage: Bacteria > Bacteroidota > Bacteroidia > Bacteroidales > Paludibacteraceae > Colicola. Next base: position 4,512 of record JAFSWF010000042.1, read on the forward strand.
AATCCATTAGTTGCGTTTATATTTGTATTTCGCGCCTACTTTGCCTTTGGCAATAGCTGTTAACTTATTGCGAACAAAGGTCTTACGAATCGGTGAGATACGATCGGTGAACACATGCGCCTCCAGATGATCGTACTCATGTTGGATAATACGCGCCTGAAAACCCGTGAACTCTTCTTCGTGTTCTACAAAATCTTCATCCAGATAGCGTAGCACGATAGTTGTCGGGCGAACCACCTTCTCGCTGATGCCCGGCAACGACAGACAACCCTCCGAATACGTGCATTTATCTTCGCTCACCTCAATCAACTCTGGATTGATAAAGGTACGCTTAAAATCCTTGCACTCCGGATAATCTTCTGCCAACTCGTTGCCATCTACGATGAACAGACGCCACGGTTTGCCTACTTGCGGCGCCGCTAATCCACAACCTTCAGCTTGCGTCAGTGTCTCGTACATATCCGCGATGAACTGCTTTAACTCCGGCGTGTTCTCTATCTCTTCCGTAGGTTTCCGCAACACAGGTTGGCCATATAAATATATTGGTAAAATCATAACGATTTAACGGTTTAACAATTTAACGATTTAACGAAGGCTCTCCAAATAGCCTTCCAAAATGATGCATGCGGCGATTTTATCGATGTTTGCTTTATCTTGCCGGTCTTTCTTTTTCATGCCTCCGGCGAGCATTGCTTGGTGCGCTAACACGGATGTGAAGCGCTCGTCGTACATAGTTATCGGTTTGTCGGGAAACCGTTTTTTGAAGTTCCCAAGGAACGGACGAATATAATTCATGCTCTCTGATTCTTGTCCGTTCATTTGCGTAGGATGACCAACCACCACCTCGTCCACTGGTTCATGGACAAAGTAATCAGCCAGCCAATCCAGTAGTTGGTTAGTCTCAATCGTAAACAACGGATTAGCCGTGATACGGAGAGTATCCGTAACGGCTAATCCTGTGCGTTTACGACCGTAATCGATGGCGAGAATGCGTCCCATTAGAGGTTATTCATCTCCTCGCTGATGGCGTTGTACTCAGCCTCCATGTTGAAGCGGTAGTACAAACCTTTGAGTACCTGCATATAGGTACGATCGGTCGGGTCCATCTCGTGTGCTTTCTCAAAGTACGGTAGTGCCTCTTTGAACACAGCGTTCATCTCGTCAAGCGCTTTCTTGTACTCGCGGTTATCGCTAATCGAAGCGGCAGCTTCGTTCAGTTTGACAGCTTTGTTGTAGTACACACGTCCCTTGCCTGCCATGGCATCAGCCAGGGTCGGATCGAGCTCCAGCGCACGGTCGAAATCTTTCAATGCCTCCTCCGAGTGACCTTGGTTCTCATCCAGGTTACCCTTGATATGATGGTATTGTGCTACGTTCGGCTCGCGCTCGATAGCCTGTGCCAGATAATCGATAGCAGCTTGCTCTTGACCGGAGAAGATGTAGAAGTTAATCAAGTTCTGCAGGAACCACGGCTCTTGCGGGAAACGCTCGATAGCGGCTTTCAGCGTCTCAATAGCTTTGACGGTATCCTTCAGGGTCATGTACTCCTGATAGAGGAATTGATTCGTCGAGATAGCCTCGAAATCGCCATCCTTCAATTCATTGAGCAGGGCCGCAGCTTCACCGTGACGTTCAGCTTGGACAGCAAAGATAGCTGCGTAGTATTTATACTGAGTATAAATGGTATCACGCGGCATCTCTTTCTGCAATTTCTCGTTTTGCATCATCGCCAAATCAGGAATAGAGATGTGCTTAACGAATGCCTGATAAGCGCCGTCGTAATCTTTCTGCTCATTGAGGTAAATACCGTACTTCACGAACTCTTGGTTCTTGTAGTACTCCAGCATTTTCTTGCTGATGTTTCCACGCATTTTCGGGTCGGTCGGCACTTCTACGCCCTTCTTGTTCAGAACAGGTACTTGCGCCAACTCATCGGCCTTGAGCCAGTACTCGTAACTCTCTGTTACAGCCTCACCGGCTTTGGCTTGGTTAACGCCCTGACCCATCATCTGATTGTGGTTCTCTTGTGCCAACTCCTGATAACCGATCATACCGGCCCAATAGTACGCCTCAGCAGTTTGCTCTTGTGCTAACGCTTCATCAATAGCGGCACGTGCTGCCGAGAAATCCGGTTTCTCACCGGCCATAGCGTACGATTTAGCTTTCTTTACCAGCGGGTTCTTTTGTGCGAAGCAGCCTGCACTTATCAGCACTAAAGCTGCCAAAAATAATGATTTTCTCATAATTTATTCGTTTGTTTCGTTATTGTTTTCTTCTCCTTCATTCGTTAACTCGTTCACTTCTTCAACGTTCTCTTGCTCTTCTTTGGGAACAATACACCCGCTGATGAGCGTGTCATTACGTTTAACAAGATCAATCAGTTTAACGCCTTGTGCTGCACGACCGGTTTGACGGATGGTGGATATATCCATGCGGATAGCGGTTCCACTCTTGGTCATCAACATCAGATCGTCGGCATCGGTTACTGCATGAATACCTACCAGATGTCCGGTCTTATCGGTTATCTCAATGGTTTTCACACCCTTACCGCCACGGTTAGTGACACGATAGATCGCATTGCCTTCCTCATCATCCACCGGTGTACGCTTACCGAAACCGTTCTCCGAAATGACGAGAATAGTCTTGTCTGTATTCTTCTCTACACAAACCGTGCCAATCACGCGATCTTGGCCATCATTTTCTAAAGTAATCGCTTTCACGCCGCTTGCGCTACGACCCATCGGACGCACGCCGCCTTCGTTGAAACGAACCACTTTACCGTTGTACGAAGCCACTAACATCTCGCTCTCGCCGTCTGTCAGCGTTACGCCGATTAACTCGTCGCCTTCGCGCAGACCAAGCGCGATAATACCGTTGGCACGTGGACGCGAATAAGCCTCCAGCGTCGTTTTCTTCATCAAACCGTTCTTGGTAATGAAAATCAGGTAGTGGTTCTCCACGTACTCGGGGTCGGTCAAGCCCTTCACGTTGATGCAAGTACGTACCTTATCACCTGTCTGCAGGTTAATCAAGTTCTGGATAGCACGACCTTTCGATTGTTTGTTACCTTCCGGCAACTCATATACTTTCTGCCAGTAGAGACGACCCATCTCGGTGAAGAACATCATCGTCGAGTGCATCGAAGCTTGGTAAACATATTCGATAAAGTCTTGGTCACGGGCACTTCCGGCTTTCGAACCAACGCCACCGCGAGTCTGCTGACGGAAGTCAGCCAGCGGCGTACGCTTAATATATCCGAGGTGAGAAATAGTAATCACCATGTCGTCATCAGCGTACATATCTTCGGGGTTGAACTCGGTTGCCATCTTCACAATCTTTGTGCGACGCTCGTCTGCGTATTTCTCTTTGATCTCCACCAACTCAGTGTTAATCAACTCATAACGCATCTCTTCGCTTGCCAGCAACTCGTTCAAGTGAGCAATCAGTTTCTCCAACTCCTCGTAATCTGCCTTCAACTCATCGATACGCAGACCTGTCAACGCGCTCAGACGCATATCCACAATCGCTTTCGATTGCAGGTTATCGAGGTCGAAGCGTTTCTCCAAATTAGCCTGAGCGTCTGCCGGCGTACGACTCGCACGGATGATACGAACCACCTCGTCGATATTATCTACGGCGATGATCAATCCTTCCAAGATATGCGCACGCTCTTCGGCTTTCTTGAGCTCAAACTTAGAACGACGCGTCACTACATCCATGCGGTGCTCGATGAAATTGCCGATCAGCTGCTTCAGGTTCAAGAGCATCGGACGACCTTTCACCAACGCGATGTTATTAACAGCAAAACTCGACTGCAGGGCAGTGAACTTATAGAGCTTATTGAGCACCACCTGTGCGTTCGCGTCACGCTTCACCTCCACTACGATACGAATATCGCGTTTCGAGTAGTCGTTGATATCCGCTATGCCTTCAATCTTCTTGTCGCTAACCAGTTCAGCGATGTTCTGCACTAAATCTTTCTTCACCACGCCGAACGGCAACTCCGTAATGACGATATGCTCACGGCCGTTATCATCGGTCTCGATATCCGCGTTCGAACGAATGATAACACGTCCGCGGCCTGTCTCATAAGCGTCTTTCACACCCTGATAACCGTAAATGGTACCACCTGTCGGGAAATCCGGCGCTTTCACATGCTCCATCAACTCCTCAACCGTAATCTCCTCCACAAACTCATCGTGCATGCGCGCAACGATATTTTTAATGTACGCGCAACAACCGTCAATCACTTCGCCTAAGTTATGGGTCGGCATGTTTGTTGCCATACCTACCGCAATACCGCTTGCTCCGTTAACCAGCAAGTTCGGGAAACGGCATGGCAATACCACCGGCTCACGCAAACTGTCGTCGAAGTTAAGCTGCATATCTACGGTATCCTTGTCGATATCGCGAAGCATCTCTTCCGCCAGTTTGCTCAAACGAGCCTCTGTATAACGCATAGCAGCGGCTCCATCACCATCCACTGAACCGAAGTTACCTTGACCATCCACCAGGCAATAACGCATGGCCCAAGGCTGTGCCAAACGAACTAATGTACCGTAGATACTACTGTCACCATGCGGGTGATACTTACCCATTACCTCACCCACGATACGAGCACTCTTCTTCGTCGGTTTGTCGCTCGTGTTGCCCAACTCGTTCATTCCAAACAGCACACGGCGGTGAACCGGCTTAAAACCATCCCGCACATCCGGCAACGCACGACTAACAATCACACTCATCGAGTAATCGATGTAAGAGGACTTCATTTCCTCCTCAATCTTCACAGGAATAATGTGATCATTCTGAATCAATTCTTCATTGTTGTTGTTTTCTTCCATTGTATTGAAATTTTAATAATTTGCAATTTCTTCTAGCCATCTAGAATTCTAGAAATCTAGAAAACCAGTTCGCCTAATTCCCAAAAATCGTGCAAAATTACAAAAAAGTTTTCATTCCTGCAAATATTTTGCCAACTTTTTTCGTTTTTCCTTACATTTTTTGTTTTTTCCGATATTCCCCCGATAGAAATCTCTCATGCGCTTAAAACGCAAAAAAAGCCCCTTTATGCCTTTTTGACGAAAATAATCATGCGCATGCTCGCCTACGCAAGCGAGCGCCCGAGAGACGAAAAAAAAAATACATTTTTATTTGCATATGTAAAAAAAAAGTAGTAATTTTGCAGCGCAAAAGGATTTTTCTATGAAAAAAGCAACCAAAATCACCCTTTGGGTTCTCGGAAGTCTATTCGCCTTATGTGCCCTCGTCATCGGTGCCATGGATACCGCTTTGTCCTATGTGGCGAAGAAAGAGATCGCTTCTCATCTGGCGGATATGCCGCAGATAGATGCCTCCGTGGGCAACATCCATGTGCTCTTGTTCTCCAGCACTGTAGTCGTCAAAGATATTCATTTGGCCACCTGTGCCTTCGCCCACAAATCCGACACCGACGAAATCCCTTTGGCGCCCGGACTAAGAGCTGATATTCCCACCCTCTCCGTCGGTCCCATCAGTTACGTCCGTTTGTTCCGGGATAAAGAGTTTTGGACGTTTAATATCTCCATCGACGACCCGAGTTTGACCTTCTATCTCGACGAGAAGCATCCCGAGAATAGTTTTCCTGAATTGCCCAAGGACACCACCATGGCAAATGCAGATCAGTTCTTGCGCCGCATTGATATCAACCGCATCCATCTGAACCGTTTCTGCGGACAGATCAAGAGCACCAAAACGCCCTTAGACGTAGCGGTAGATTCGCTTTCGGTGACCGTCAATGATTTGGTTTACTTGCTCCAAGACAAGCAATTCCTCTATAACGACTCCGATTATTCGGTAAGCCTGGCCGCGGCACGCGTCACCGTTCCCGATGGCACAGCGGAGCTCGAAGCGCATAATCTGAAAACCGAGGATCAAGGCCCCATTACCTTAGGTTACACCCGATTCCGTAATATCAAACCTCTCTTTGCGCTCGCCGACAAAGCCCAAGAACCTACCACGTGGATTGACCTCGAAGTGAATAGTGTCAAGACATCGCCCATCAACCCTATCCGCAAAGCGCTCCAACAAGATTACACACTCGCCTCCCTCTCTGCGGATGTCAAACACATGCTCGTCAAGCGCGATAACCGGCATAATTACAAGGAACCCGTTCCTACGCCCCAGGAGTTTTTGTGGCAAGTTCCGGTGCCTTTCTCCGTTCAATCGGTCAAAGCCAACGTCCGCAAAATCAATATTGAGATGTATTTGCAGAAAGAGAACCCGGGCAAGTTACAACTGGAAAATATCAAGGCTTCGCTTGCGAATATTTCCAACCGCAAGAATGCCGTTTGGCTCTGCCAAGCGCATGCGCCTGTCGGCGAGAAAGGCATCGCTGATGTCGAGTTCAAATTGCATATGGATAAGGACTCGCATTTTGACCTGTCCCTCAACGGAAAAGACATCCAAGCCTCTTTCCTCAACCCCTTTATTCGTCCACTCGTAGGCATCTCTTTAGATTGCCAAATCAACCAGATAGAAACGGCGTATTCAGGCGATGGCAAGAAAGCGAAAGGCGAGTTCTGCCTGCAATACCAAGGCCTGAACATTCAGGCCCACAAGGAGGATAAAGTGCCCTTCTCTGTTGTCACCAAGCATGCCAACACCATCACCTCGGTCGCCAATTCGCTACTCACCAAAAGCAACCCGTCCTCCGTTGATATCAAGCCCCGCAAATACAGCGTCGAATGGGAACGAGATGTGATGAAAGATTACCCATTATACCTCTTTGGACCGTGCATCATTGGCTCCGTCCAAACCATGCTCCCTGGCTTATACGTACATAAACAAATTTAATAATAACCCTTAAAACACAACTCTTATGAACGATTTCATTAAAGGCACACTCCTCCTTGCTGGAGGTATCGTAATCGGCGCAGCTGCCGCTTTGATTGTAGCTCCCCAAACAGGAGAAGAAACACGCAAACAAATTGCTGACTTCGCAGAAGACGCAAAAAAACGCGCCAAAGATTACTGCGAGCAATTGAAACAAGAATTGGCAGAAGTTCAAGCACAAGTGGCTGCTGCTGAACAAACCGAAGAAGCACCCAAAGCATAATGGCAAATGAGTTTATCAATCAGGTCAAGGCGGATGCGTCCGCCTACCTGAAAACCCAAACGATCGTCAGCAAACTGCGGATCGTGGGGGCGTTGAGCAAGGTTTTAGGTCTGTTCCTTCTCTTGCTGACCATCATCCTACTGGCCTTTGGCGTAGCAGCTTTTGGCGGCGTAGCAGCTGTCATCGGACTGTCGCGCTACATGCCTATGTGGGCAGCGGCACTGGTGATGGGAGGTATCTTCATCCTCGTGGCTATCATCATCTATGCCTTCCGCAAAAAACTGTTCATTAACCCATTCGTTGCCATCCTAAGCGGCGTCTTCTTTGCAGAAGAGGGACGCAAAGCTGAAGAAGAACGATTAAGAGAGGAGGCCATCAATGACTGATTACAGCAAGATCAAAACCTTGGAGGAATTGGAGTACCAAACCCACCGTCTCCAACGCCGTGCGGATATACAGCGTAAGACCCTTGAGGGACATGCAGATTACGTAGAACGCGAGTACAACCATCTCGTTTCCACCGTGGATGCCATCATCTCACCCGTGCGCAAGACCTTTAACGAGTATCGTACTACCCTCAACGTCATCAGCCGCGTCATCCGCGCGTTTATACCTAAGCGTAAGTAATTTACCGAAGCGTAAGTAAGTGAGTTTGCTAGGCGTCATCTTTGCGATTGTTACCACTTTCGCGGGCTTGGTAGTGGACCAAAACGGTGCACCCGTTCCGTATGCCACCGTCTATCCCGAAGCGCAACCCGAGTTAGGAACCGCCACGAATAATGACGGTTACTTCTCCTTTGAGGCAGAACTTCCTCCCGAATCACCCGTCATCATCTCCTTCATCGGCTACGAAAAGGTGATACTAACAAGTAGCCAGCTAATAGCCAATAGCCAACAGCCAATAGCTATCGTTTTACACGAGCAGCCTGTCGCCCTCGAAGAGACCGTCGTAGCCGCCAAAGCCTCCAAGCAGAAGAACAAACGCAAAGCCATGGCTGCCCTGCTCCACTCCGTTTATGTCAAACTGGAAGAGGAGTTCCCTGACCATCCCGCGCAATACCAAGTGGTAAGCGACGTGCGCATGCAGTCCGAAGGTTCTACATGGGGCATGGAGCAGATGATCGCCAACATAGTTGTCCTGCCCGAACAAGCGCAACAAGGACGCGACTCCATTCAGTTCCAGGGACGATTCTGCAAACGCTTCTTCTCCGCCGAAAAACGTGCGCAGGCAGACTCCATCCTCGCCTCCGATGCCATCGAACGGATGGAGAAAAAAAGCAAGGAAAAATTCATGCGCAAAGCCGCCAACGCCGTTGATTCAGGCGTAGTAGTCCATCATGCCCTTTTCGCTATGGGCAACATGCGCTACGATTTTGAACAAACGATGAACGATATCCGCCATTGGACCGTCTCCAATGAATCCGAAGGCGAAACGGTGCTCACTCACACCCAAAAAGTGAATCGTTACTTAGGCTGCTTTCAGATGGTCTATCAACGCCACTATATCGTTGATTCTAAGACCTTTGCCGTGCGCCGCTTCTCCGAACATGCAGATGTCAAAGTAACCATCCCCTTCGGCATCAAACTCAACGCCGACCAACTCCAAATGCTCAACCTCCTCAACATGTCGGACGATGACATCGAGCGCTTCCGCCTCAAACGCCTCAACTGCCACATTGACTACAACACCATCTACCAACGCCGCCCAATCACCAAACACCAATCA
>JAFSWF010000043.1 GCA_017444615.1 Paludibacteraceae bacterium
AGAAAAAGTACTGCCGTTTCAAAAAGAGCGGTATCAAGTACATCGATTACAAAGATCCTGAGTTCCTCAAGAAGTTCCTCAACGAGCAAGGCAAGATTCTGCCGCGTCGTATCACCGGTACTTCGCTGAAGTTCCAACGCAAAGTTGCTCAGGCAGTTAAGAAAGCACGCCACTTGGCATTGCTGCCTTACGTAACGGATATGATGAAATAATTAACCCGCTAAAGTAGAAAGGAAAGAACATGGAAGTAATTCTTATTCAAGACCTGGCTAATCTGGGTTTCAAAGGTGACATCGTTAAAGTACGTGACGGCTACGGACGCAACTACCTGTTGCCGCAAAAGATTGCCATTATCGCAAATGAGAGCAACCGTAAGCAACTGGCAGAGAACCAAAAACAACAGGCTCACAAGGCTGCTAAACTGTTAGCTGACGCGCAAGCATTGGCTGCAAAATTGGCAGAGACTGTAATCGAACTCAAGGTAAAAGCAAACGAGGACGGAAAGATCTTCGGTACCGTTACCACCACTGCTATTTCTCAGGCTTTGGCAGCTAATGAGATTAACATCGACAAGAAAGTGATCACATTGGTTGAGCCGATTAAGCAAGTAGGTGAGTACACCGCACAGGCTCGTCTGCACCGCGAGGTTAAGGCTGAGATCAAACTCAATGTAGTTGCTGAAGAAGTTAAGTAATTAAAAATTAAAAATTAAAAATTACGAATTATGAAAGCTGGAATTCATCCCGATAACTACCGTGTAGTAGTTTTCAAAGATATGTCTGACGGTACTCAGTTCTTCAGCCGCTCTACAGCCGCTACCAAGGACACAATCGAAATCGACGGCGTTAAGTATCCACTTATCAAGCTTGAGATCTCGAACACGAGTCACCCGTTCTACACCGGTAAGTCCAAATTGGTGGACACCGCAGGTCGTGTGGACAAGTTCATGTCTCGCTACGGCAACCGCACACGCAAGTAATTGCGACGTTTTCAAGGGCGAGCGATTATGCTCGCCCTTGTTGTTTTTTTTCAGAAACCCTCGTCACGACGTCATGACGTCATGACGTCATAACAAAAAAATCTATGAACAACACACATCTTTGGCGCGCCCTCGGCCGCAACACTATCATCTCAATCATTCTTTTTGGAGCGTTATTAGGTCTCCTCTGGGTAGCGGAATTGATTTTTCCGTCAGTAACCTTATTGAAATGGCACGATCCCGCTTGGGTGGTAGGCATTCCCGCTTCCGTCATCGGCGTGGCGTACATTCTCACCGTTCGCGATCCGCAGAACTATACAGGTTTCTATGCTGGCATCATTATGTCTATACTCCTTGGCGTGCAGTTTATTCTGCAAGGCGGCTACGACAGCGCGTTCTTGTTCTTCCTGGTGTTCATCCCATTCCAGTTGATGTCTATCTATAAATGGAGCCGCAAGAAAGACGATGGCGGTGCCAGTTTTGAACCAAAATTCCTGGACACTCCGCGTTTATTCCTTTCCCTCGCTCTGTTAGTGTTCATCACGTTTGGCGATTATATCATTGCTACTTTCGCATTATACCACGATAGTTTGACGGATAATGTATTGGTTAAAATACTTAGCGGCCTATTGATCTCGTCTTCGTTCCTCGCCAACTACTGGTTGATTTATCGTAAGACTGATTCGTGGCTCTATTGGGTTATCTACAGCTTGGCGGGGATAGGTCTCTTTATCATCATCCGTAATCCGTTCTCGATTGTGCTCTTCACCTTCTTCCTGGTCATCAATGGCATGGCTTGCGTAGCGTGGATTAAAGCCACTAAACCCGAGAACCTTTATTGGGCGGCGTCCTTCTTTAAGAAATGATTAAACGTAAGGCAGATACTATTTTGCGGGTGACTGAACCTGCACAGTTGATGGATTTCCTCATCGCTAAGATGGGAGGAATGGCGCGCTCGTCCGTTAAGCAGTTATTGGGGCAACGACGCGTCAAAGTGGGCAATGCCGTGCAGACGCGCCATGACTTTATGCTCAAAGCAGGCGATGTCGTCACCGTCTCTTCCGGCAGAGGAAACAGCCAACTCAACCATCCGAAGCTGAAGATCGTTTATGAAGATGATGATCTGATTGTAGTCAATAAACAACCTGGCTTACTGACGGTAGCTTCTACACCGGGTTCGTCCGAAACAACCGCCTACTCTATTCTTCGCGCGTACGTTAAGAAACAGAACGCCCGCTCAGGCATTTATGTGGTGCACCGTCTGGATAGAGAAACAAGCGGTGTGTTGGTCTTCGCGCGTTCTGAGGAGCTGCAACACTATATGCGCGAGTATTGGCGCGAACTCGTCACCGAGCGGACGTATATAGCGTTGACGGAAGGAGTACTCAATCCGCGCGAAGGTCAGATCAAGACTTGGTTTACGGAAGATAAGCGCAATGCGATGGTCTATTCGTCGCCCGTGGACGATGGAGGCGACCTTGCCATCACCAACTATAAGACACTCAAAACCACCTCACCCCATCCCTCTCCCAAGCAGAGGGGGCCTCTCCCCTTGGGGGAGACGGGAGAGAGGTCATTAGTCGAACTTCATTTGGAAACCGGCCGCACGAATCAGATCCGTGTGCATCTGGCGAGCAAGGGTTGTCCGGTCGTCGGTGACCGCAAGTACGGCCATGGAAACGAGTCCTCACCAATCGACCGACTCTGCCTCCATGCCAAAGTCCTTGCCTTCATCCATCCGGTAACTGAGAAAATAGTCCGCTTCGAATCGCCAGTTCCCAAGGAGTTTAATAGAGTTCTACTATAACAATTAAAGCCACCCGAAAGGATGGCTTTAATTTTGCTTTCAGCTTTCAGCAATCAGCCGTCAGCTTAGTAGTTTGTTCGCTGGGTAGCAGCGTAACTGATCTTAAGCGCGTACGCGCGGCGCAATTCCTGTTTGATGTCTGCGATAATACCCATTTTGGTTTCTTTATCAGCCTTGATCGAAACAGTCATCAAACCTTGGTCAGACTCTTTCATAGACGAACGCTCATTAACGATGTACTCGCCAATTTCTTTCGTCTCTGCGAAAGCGTCATCCAACTGAATACGCGTTTCTGCTCCATATTGCTTGCGGAACTCTGCGGTAGGCGTACCTACGTAGATGTAGCGCACTAACGATTTCTTCTCTAATTTCGTCAGCTCGGTGGCCTGCGGGTTCTGGAACTGAACCTTGTAGGTTACCTCTTTCATAGATGTAACTGACATGAAGAAGAACAGCAGCATGAAGATAATATCAGGGAGAGACGACGTATTCAACGCCGGCATCTCACGTTTATCATTTCTACGAATCTTTGCCATCTCAATTACCGTAGTTTTTAGGCTCGGCCTCCGAAATCTTTTGGGGATAAATCTTCTGAATTTGCTTCTGTTGATCTTCCTCCAACTCGTTATACGACTTATGGAAATATTTCTGCGCACACTCGTTACGCAGTTCATTGTAAGCTGCTACCAGTTCATTTTGCACGTCCAGGTACGCTTGATAGCGTGTGTCAACGTCGTTCTGTACGGAGATGACGTGATCCTTGGTGTATTTGATTACGCCAAACGGAGCGCCGAAATCTTCCTCTACCAGTTTCGGGTAGAACGACTCGTCCTTTTCGTTTTTGATGAACTCTTTAGCTTTCTCGCGAAGTTGCTTCACATCCATTAACTGGCCTTGTACCATCAACTGGTTTGCAGAGTTAATCTTCACTACCAACAAGTTTCGCTTGTTAATATCCTTATCCTCTACTTTTTGGTCAGGAGGAATCGGTGCAGGCAGACGGCGAGCCAGTCCTTGGTTCACATCCATGGAGGTGGTCACCAAGAAGAAAATCAGCAACAGGAACGAGATGTCCGCCATTGAACTGGCGTTAATCTGTGGGACTTTCTTTGCCATAATAAATGTGATTTACTTCAGTTTCTTTGTGTGAATAACTCCCCAAACCATAGCGATCAGGGTGGCAGCAATCAGGATGTAGCAAGCATAGATAACAGCGTCGCTGAGTTGTGCCCAGAAACCAACGTTATCTGTTCCTTCATATCCGATGATGTTAATCTTCTCCGGGCTTCCGGCAAACCAGCAGATACATGCCAGCACAACGAAGCCACATACTACGCCCAGCGTGGTGTAGGCTTTGCGACGGTCTGTCTTCCAGTTCTCAACAAAGTCAACCACTACTACACCTAAGGTAATAAGGATGGCGATGCCCATGAGAATGTAAACCCAGATGAGGAAGAGATCAGTGAATCTCGGGATGTCGAGAAAATCACCTGCTACTTCCAGACTACCTGCAGAGCCTCCGAGGAAGAACATTGCGATGAACACAATGCCCAGTGCCAACAGGCTCCAAAGGGTAATCTTAGGTAATAATTTATAATCTTTCATATTGCTCAGAATTTTAATTAATTTGTCGTTGGTCGTTTGTCGTTGGTCTTTGGACTTACCAATTACCAATCACCAATTACCAATTAATATTATAATTATTTCTTCTGGGCAGCGTCGTATTTAACCACTAAGTCGAGCAGGCTAATCGAGCTGTCCTCCATTTCATTCACCAAACCTTCAATCAGGCTCAGGATGTAGTTGTAGAACAACTGCAGTACAACAGCAATAATAAGACCAAGGAGGGTTGTCAACAGAGCCACCTTAATACCACCGGCAACAACGGTTGCAGAGATATCACCTACTTGTTGAATCTTATCGAAGGCCTCGATCATACCGATGATGGTACCCAAGAATCCTAACGACGGAGCGATTGCGATGAACAGGGTGATCCAAGAGAGGTTCTTCTCCAAAAGACCGAGTTGAACGCCACCGTAAGAAGCAACGGTCTTCTCTACTACATCAACGCCCTCGTCATAACGGCTCAGACCTTGATAGAAAATAGAGGCGACAGGTCCGCGGGTATTACGGCAAACCTCCAATGCAGCTTCGATGCCACCTTTCTCCAAAGCAGCCTCTACGTTTGCCAACAGGGCTTTAGTGTTCGTTTTGCTCAGAGACAAATAGATAATACGCTCAATGCAAAGAGCCAAACCAAATACCAACGTAACAAGGGTCAGCGCCATGAAGCCGGCACCACCTTCAATAAATTTCGTTTTCAGCGTTTTGTGAAGAGCTACCAAGCCGCCAGCCTCCTCTGCAGGAGCCTCAGCTACTTCTTCAACTGCCGCAGCAGCTTCGTCAACGTTTTCTACAGCAGCTTCCTCAGCAGGAGCAGCTGCCTCTTGTGCCATTACTGCTGCACTACCAAATGTCAGCATAGCCAGCACCGTAAGGGTTGCAAATACTTTTTTCATGAGAATAAAAAATTAATTTAAGTTATTTTTTGTTGTGTTTCTTGCGGAGAGACGGGGATTCGAACCCCGGAAACCCTTTTGGAGTTTACACGCTTTCCAGGCGTGCCTCTTCAACCACTCGAGCATCTCTCCTTCGCGCCCAAAAATGGGGGCTTTGGTCATAATCGGCTACAAAGGTACAACTTTTTTATGAATTACGCAAGAAAGTGTGCATTTTTTTTTCAATTTTAGTCATTTTATGCAAAAAAGTTGCTTTGCATTGGCATTTGTTGAGCGAATTATCGTTTCTTTGGACGTCTGTAGCACCTCTGCCAACTTATCCGCCACATGCGCCATAAAACGACTTTCATTCCGCTCACCGCGGTGCGGAACCGGTGCCATATACGGTGCGTCCGTCTCCAGCACAAGGCGACTAATCAGGTCTGTACTTTGTGCTCTGTATTCTGTATTCAGTTGTGCCAACGTATCTCCCAACTTGCAATTCTTGAAGGTAAGCACACCACCTATCCCTAAATAGAAACCCATCTCTAAAATCTGCTTCGCCGTTTCCACACTCCCATTAAAACAATGAAACACCCCACGAAGAACCTTTGTACATTGCACATCGTCCCTTTGTACTTCTTGCACGACGTGCAATATGTCTTCAGTCGCCTCGCGATTATGCAAAATAACCGGCAAATCCAACTCCCTTGCCAACCGTAACTGCCGTCTCAGCACTTCTTTCTGTGGCTCTTTATATGTTTTATCCCAGTAATAATCGAGTCCTATCTCCCCTATTGCCACCAGTTCGTCTCTATGCGCACGAATAGCCGCTTCGATGGTAGACAAGTCCGCCTCCCAATTCTCCTTCACATCTTCGGGGTGCAACCCCAGCGCAGGGAAGCAAAATCCCGGGTGCTGCCGGCAAACAGCCATCACCGTCTCAATAGACGCCACATTGACGCCCGGCACAACCATCGCTTCCACGCCTTCCGCGCGTTGACGAGCAATCACTTCCTCGCGATCGCTCGCAAAAACCTCCTCATCAATATGGCAATGCGTATCGATCATTCCTTCGCGCTCCTCCATAACAAATCCTGCGCAGAAACCGTATTACGCCGCGTCAAAATACTACTGTCTCCATAACTCAAGAACCGAAAATCATGACTCAAGGCATACTCATAAATTGCTTTCCAGTCATCGCCTACGAACGCACTCACCAGCAACAACAAGGTCGATTGAGGTTGGTGGAAATTCGTAATCAGTTGGTTCACTATCTTAAACTCATATCCGGGTTTGATCATGATCTGTGTTTCGGCATGCAGCACCGGTTCTTTGGCCACCCGCATCCAGTTTAAGATACTTTGCAACGCCTCTTTGGCACTCAATTCACCCCATTGACCTTCATACGGATCAAACTGCCCTACCCGCAACTCCTTATTGTATTTGGGGTCGAATGAATAATCCTCCACGCTCACGTCTTCGAACGGGAAACCCGACCAGCTGAATCGCTTCAATTTGCATCCAATATAATATAAACTCTCCAACGTCCGCATACTGGTTGTACCTACCGCCACAATACGCCCCAAATGAGCCAGTATATGCTCGATGGTCTCATACGTTACAGCAATCGTCTCTTTATGCATTACGTGTTCGTTAGCGTCCGCTGTCTTAACCGGCAAGAACGTTCCTGCACCTACATGCAGCGTCACCTCATCCATCTCTATACCGCGCTGGCGCAAATCGTCCAATACCCGTTCCGTAAAATGCAAACCGGCCGTAGGCGCTGCCACCGAACCTTTGATTCGAGAATAAACGGTCTGGTAGGTGGTCTTATCGCTCTCTTCTGTTTTACGGTTCAAGTACGGAGGGATAGGTAACTCTCCCACGGCCTCTAACACTTCCGCAAACGTCACATCCTTTCCGTCCCACTCAAACTCCACCTCGTACGCGTTCCCCACCGCCTCACCTTTGTATGCCCGTAAGGTTAATTCGTAATTTGTAATTTTTAGTTCAAGAACTTCGCCTTCCTTCCATTTCTTTGCGTTTCCGATTAGACATTTCCATTCGCAACGCTCTGTCCGCTCAAAAACAGTCTCATAATTAGCCGGCCAAACTGGCTCCAGAAGGAAAATCTCAATCCGCGCACCCTCTGACGGCATCGCACTCTCCCTTCCCTTTAGGGAGGGGTTGGGGGTCGGCCGCTTATGAAACTCCAACCGAGCGTGTATCACGCGCGTGTTATTATATATAAGGAGTGAACCGGGACGAATATGATCTCCGATGTTATAAAACAGGTCTTCCGAAATCTGTCCGTTTCTGTACACCAACAGTTTGCTATGGTCACGCTCTTTCAACGGATACTTGGCAATTCGATCATCCGTCAGCGGATAAGTATAATCAGCTATGTAAATCGGCTCCATAAAAATATACGATTATTAAGATTTTACGTCTCACGAGGGCATCTCGAGATCATCTCGAAGTAAACACGAAGGCAACACGAGGGTAATATGAGAGAAAAAAGCCCCTAAAAACATACACGATTATTAAGATTTGGGCTGTCTAAACTCCTTTCGCTTACCCTCAAACAAATCATATCGATTAAATTGGCAATCCAGTTCGCCATTTAGCAGGCGGTATTTCTTACTGGGTTTTAGTCCAATACACTTCATTGCTGCGTCATTAGACGAAATAATCCATGCCGTCGCACCCGCCCAATGATGTTTCAGTGCCGTTCCAATCTTGCCATACAACTCCTCGATGTCCTTATTGCTTGCCAACCGCTCCCCATAAGGAGGATTCATCATAACGAGCGCTCCTTCGGTATTTTCGCCTGCGGAGGCTCTCCGCTCTTCCATGCGGATTTGTTTTAGTTCAATCACTTTCTCCATGCCTGCCGCTTTGACGTTCTTTGCCGCTTGTAGGATAGCGTAAAAAGAAGCGTCTGAACCATATATTTTATGTTCAAACGGACGCTCACGGCTGTCATCATTGTAAATCTCACTCCAGAGATCCGCATCGAAGTCTGGCCATTTCTCAAATGCAAACGACTTCCTAAACAACCCTGGCGCTATATTCTGCGCAATCAACGCCGCTTCGATTAAAAGCGTTCCCGAACCGCACATAGGGTCATAAAAATCGGTCTTTCCCTTCCATCCTGCCAATAAGAGCATACCTGCTGCCAAGGCTTCGTTAATCGGTGCCTCCGTGTTCGCCACACGATAACCCCGTTTATGCAAACTCTCGCCACTACTATCTAAACTAACCGTCACTGTCTCTTGCGAGATATGCACATTGATCAGAAAATCAGGGTTCTCTACTGCCACGTTCGGACGCTTGCCCGTTTTCTCCACCCAATAATCCGCAATCGCGTCTTTGACCCGATACGTTACAAACCGACTATTTCGAAACGTATCGCTATACACCGTGGCATCGATAGCAAACGTGTTCTCCACGCTCATCAACCGGTTCCAGTCAATGCCCTTCACAAAGTTGTATAACAGGTCTTCGGGTTTTATCTTGTCATTGGGTTTAACAAGCTCTCTCTTCCCTTTAGGGGAGAGTTGGAGAGAGGCTGTTTTAATTTCCACCAGCACTCTGCTTGCTGTCCGCAAACATAAGTTAGCGCGGTATAGTAACGCTTTGTCGCCACTAAACCGCACAGCGCGACGCTCAATTTGCACGTCGTTCGCTCCCAGTTCAATCAGTTCCTGTGCCAACACCTCCTCCAAACCTTTGAAGGTTTTAGCCACCATTTGGAACACTTTTCCCATACACTTTTCACAAAAACGCTGCAAAATTACAAAAAAATTTGCACATATCAAAAAAAAGCAGTAATTTTGCACGCTTTTTTGAAAAAAGAATAGCATTGCTAGCCTCGGGACGTAAACCAGCGAAGCGTTTGCGGACCGAAGAGCGGGAGCACGGCGCAAATTCATATGAGCGACTTGTCGCGAATCGTATTAAGCCGTAGCTCACGCGAGGAAAGATGGCAGAGTGGTCTATTGCATCGGTCTTGAAAACCGACGTACGGAGACGTACCGGGGGTTCGAATCCCTCTCTTTCCGCAAATTACAAGAAAGAAGATAAAAAAAGCGAGTCAAACTCGCCTTTTTTTATCGACCTTGGTACATATCTTCGTAGTATTTTTCGTACTCGCCGGAGGTGATGTTATCCATCCATTCCTGATTATCAAGGTACCAACGAACGGTGCGTTCGATGCCTTCTTCGAATTGTAGGGATGGTTCCCAACCCAATTCTTTTTGCAGTTTGGTAGAATCAATCGCATACCGCATATCGTGTCCGGCACGATCCGTAACGAAGGTGATGAGGTCGAGGTCTGCGCCTTCCGGGCGACCTAAGATACGATCTACAGTCTTGATGACGGTCTTAATGATGTCGATGTTCTTCCACTCGTTGAAACCACCGATGTTATAGGTTTCTGCGATGGTACCTTTGTGGAAAATGAGGTCAATCGCACGGGCATGATCTTCTACAAAGAGCCAGTCACGCACGTTTTCTCCCTTACCATACACCGGCAGAGGTTTGCGATGACGGATATTATTGATAAATAGCGGTATCAACTTCTCAGGGAATTGGTAGGGACCGTAGTTATTGGAGCAGTTCGTAACGATGGTCGGCATACCGTAGGTATCATGGAACGCCCGCACGAAATGGTCAGACGACGCTTTGGATGCCGAATAAGGACTATGGGGGTTGTACTTGGTGGTCTCGTAGAAGAAATCTTCTCCGTACGCCAGATGGTGCTCACCCGATGAAGCCTTGGTGGTGAACGGCGGTTCAATACCTTCTGGGTGTGTTAGTTGCAGCGCGCCATACACCTCATCGGTGGAGATATGATAGAAACGCTTGCCTTCGAATTTCTCCGGCAGGGACTCCCAATAGAGTTTGGCCGCTTGCAGCATGGATAGCGTACCCATTACGTTCGTGCGGGCAAAAGTGAACGGGTCTTTGATGGAACGATCGACATGACTTTCTGCCGCAAGGTGAATAACACCTGTCACTTTTTCCTCTCGCATCAAGGCATAAATAGCGTCAAAATCGCAGATATCTGCCTTCACAAAGCGGTAATTGGGTTTATCTTCAATGTCCTTTAAGTTGGCCAGATTACCGGCATACGTGAGTTTATCCACATTAATAATGCGGTAGTTGGGGTACTTGTTGACAAACAGGCGCACTACATGGCTGCCAATAAATCCGGCTCCGCCGGTAATGATTATGCTCTGCATAATGAATAATGAATAATTAAAAATTAATATCTTATTAAAGTACGTATCTGACTTGCTTAAAATGGTATTTGCGTTCATTGCCTTCACGGTCTAGGAGTATTATTTCGCCGGAGGGCAGAACGTCTTTGATGCACGCCATAAAGGCGTTGGCGTTGGCATTGGCGTTCATGGTCGGGGCAGTACTCACTTCGCGCTCTACGAAGGGCCGAAAAACCGTTCGACGGTATAAATGCGCTTTATAGTATGCCCAAACCTCCTCTTGCGGTGTGGACAAGACTATTTGGATTTCATCCAACAGACGCTCCATTAGTTCGTCTAAATCGAGGGTTTTGCCACCTATCTGCTTCAATGAAATGGGGTTCGGTGCTTCGGAGTGCCACTCTGTTTGGTTGACGTTCAGTCCTATACCTGCAATGGCGTGTTGCACTTCTGCGCCCATAATGGCATTCTCTATCAAGATACCTGCCAGTTTTTGATCACCCCAATAGATATCGTTCGGCCACTTGATGGTCACTTCTTCTCCGCACAAGCGTTGTACCGCCACACTAACCGCCACATTGAGGTAAAAAGGTTCGTTCGTAGGGGGTAATAAGATGGAGCACAAGAGGTTCTTGTTCGGTTCACTCTCCCAACTATTACCGGCTTGACCGCGACCGGCAGTCTGATAACCCGTGTAGATGAACTTAGGGGGATTACCGGCGGCGATGAGTTCTTTCATCAAAGTGTTCGTACTATGGGTGCTATTTACAAACATCAAGCAGGTATTTTTGAATGACCGATTGTATATTCTTCGCCTTACCTGGGGCGGAGTTAATCAATATTGCAAAGACCCACGTTTCCCCATTAGGCATATCAATGTAACCGGCGAAGTTCTTCGTTCCGGCGATGGTGCCACTCTTGGCATGGATGCGTCCCTCGAGGGAGGTGCCTAAGCATAGCGATGTCAAGGTGCCGGTTTTGCCGCTGACGGGTAATGATTCTACCCACTCTTTAGAGTTTTTGCTACGGGCCATGATGGTGAGTAGTTGCACAAACATGCGCGCACTGACGGCATCTTGAGGTGCTAATCCGCATCCATCCTTGATGATGGCATTTTGGATAGATACTCCTCTACGGCGCCAGTAATCTCGGAGTATCTCTTGGCTGTTATGGATGGTGCCCGGCAAAGTGTATCGCGTACCTAAATAACGGAAAAGAGATTCTGCGTAAAGGTTGTTGCTATTGACATTCGTCTCTTTGATGAGTTCCGAAAGGGGCTCGGAATAGTGAATATATAGTTCTTGCCGAGGAATACGCATCGGATAATAATCCGCCATATAATCGGGTTCGCCTTTGACAATGATACCGGCTTCTCGCAGGCGAGCCGTAAAATGTCGCGCAAGCAGTAACCCCGGGTTAGGCAGATCGCCTTTGACGCCGAACATTCCTAAGTTAGACGGCACAGCACCGGTTAGGTAACGTTCGCGGCTATAAGGTAAACCGCTTACGAACGCGCCGTCGTAGGTAATCTTATCGCAGCGGATATGATTGATGAACACAACATCTTCCACTTTCGGTTCGGTCTTGAGCACCGTAGCCACCGTTCCGGGTTCACCGCTGGCGAGCACTATGTTCATCGTGTTATCGTAGTAATTGAGTGCAAAGATACCCGGTGCGTAGTAGTTACCGGCATCTTCGCATAGCCACCCCGGATTCTGCGCCTCACCGTCTAACATCGACATATCGGCAATGACTGAACCGTCTATTGCGCGGATACCTTGCGCTTTGAGGGCTTTGACCCACCGATTAAGAAAAGCCGTTTGCCCTTTCGTACCCAACGAAGGGTCACAGGTACCACGAATATACAAGTTTCCATGCAGCACTCCATTTTCGATAGTGCCACTATGCTCTAAGATGGTCGGAAAGCGATAGCCCGGTCCGGCTATCTCCAACACCGCTGCGGTGGTGAGAAGCTTCATCACAGACGCAGGCGGCACCACATTATCCGGTCGATAACAATCGATCACTTCGCCGGTGTTCATGTTCTGCACATAGACAGACATGTTCGCCTGACCGGTTATCGGATGATCCGTTAGAATGCTCAGCGAGGCTGAGAGTAATATAGTTAAAATGACCGTTAACACTGTTAGACCGCTTCGCTGTTAGACCGTTTCACTATTAGACCGCTTCGCTGAAAGATACTCGTGCATGGCGGCAGCGGCTTTGCGGCCGTCGGACATCGCTAAGATGACGGTTGCACCTCCGCGGACGATATCACCACCGGCAAAGATAGTTGGGATAGCCGATTGCATACCTTCGTTGACCACAATCGTACCTTTGCGACCGATCTCTAATCCTTCTACCGAAGAAGGGATTAGGGGGTTCGGGCTCACCCCGACTGCCACAATCACAAGGTCCACAGGGACGGTGATTGTTTTTCCTTCTACAGGGACCGGACTGCGACGCCCGCTCTCATCGGGTTCGCCGAGCGTCATCACTTGCAGTACTGCTTCGCATACACGTCCATTCTCATCGGCGTGGTACTCAATCGGGTTATGGAGGGTCATGAACTTAATGCCTTCCTGCTTAGCATGTTTCACTTCTTCCACACGCGCCGGCATCTCTTCTTCGCTACGACGATAAACGATAGTTGCATTTTCGGCACCTAAGCGTTTGGCCGTACGTACGGCATCCATGGCTGTGTTACCACCACCAACGACGATGACGTTCTTACCACTGAGCAGCGGTGTGTCGGTGGCAGGATTAGAAGCGTCCATGAGGTTCACACGGGTCAGGTATTCGTTGCAGGACAGCACGCCGTTGAGGTTCTCGCCCGGGATATTCATGAAACGCGGCAGACCAGCCCCCGAACCGACAAAGACGGCTTGGAAGCCTTGCTCTTTGAGGTCTTCGACAGAAAGGGTTTTACCGATGATGGTATCCGTATGGAATTGTACGCCTAGGGCGCGCAATCCTTCTATCTCTTTATCCACAATGTAGTTCGGCAGACGGAACTCGGGAATACCGTATTTGAGCACACCGCCTATTTCATGCAAGGCTTCGAACACATGAACCTCGTAGCCGTATTTAGACATGTCACCGGCGAAAGTGAGGCCTGCAGGACCCGAACCAACGACGGCAATCTTTGTTGCGTCGTTTGGTAATTGACGATTGGACGATTGACGATTGGACGATTGGTGGGCATTGGCGTAGTCGGCTACGAAACGCTCGAGGTAGCCGATGGCGACGGGTTCGTGTCCCATCTTATGATGAATACATTTCGACTCACATTGGGTCTCTTGCGGGCAGACGCGTCCGCATACAGCGGGCAGGGAGGAGGACTCTTTGATGACCTCTGCTGCACCGGCAAAATCGCCCACCTCTATGCGTTTGATGAAGGACGGTATTTGGATATTCACCGGACAACCTTGTACGCAGGTCGGGTTCTTACAGTTGAGGCAACGGTGAGCTTCCGTGATGGCTTGGTCAGAAGTGAGGCCTTGGTTGACCTCTTCGTGGAGACTCTTGACACGCACTTCCGGTCGCAATTCCGGCATCTGTACGCGAGGGATGGCTACGCGGTCTTTTGCCGTGCCGGTGAAGGGTTCTATCGCGCCGCCCTTAAGGTCTTTAAGGTCATTAGGGACTTTAGGGTCTTTAAGGTCCTTAAAGACAGGCGCCGTTCCTGCTTTCCAAGCCTCGAGTGCTTCGGTTTCTTCTGCTTTGTATGACTTCATTCGGCTGAGCATCTCTGTCCAGTCCACTTCGTGGGCATCGAACTCCGGTCCATCGACGCAGACGAACTTCGTTTTGCCGCCTACTGTCACACGACAGGCACCGCACATACCGGTTCCATCGACCATGATGGTATTGAGCGACGCCTCGGTGGGGATGTTGTATTTCTGTGTGGTTAGCGCCACGAACTTCATCATGATTGCCGGACCGATGGTGATACATTTATCCACTTTCTCCCGTTGGATGACTTGTTCTACACCTACGGTCACAACGCCCTGTTGACCCATTGAGCCATCATCGGTCATGATGAGCACTTCGTCTGACCATTGCGAGAGTTCGTCCTTAAGGATGATGAGGTCTTTATTGCGTGCCGCTAAGACTGTAATGACACGGTTGCCGGCTTTCTTGAGGGCTTCCGCAATAGGCAACATCGGAGCTGCGCCTACACCGCCGCAGGCGCAGACTACTGTGCCGTAGTTCTCTATACGCGTGGCGCGACCGAGTGGTCCGACGATGTCATGCAACGAATCGCCTTCGTTCATTGCCAGCAGTTTATGGGTTGACGCTCCTACTTGCTGCACCACAAGGGTGATGGTTCCTTTTTCGATGTCAGCCCCTGCGATCGTCAATGGCACGCGTTCGGAGACGGCATCTACACGGACGATCACGAAATGACCGGCACGGCGACTCCGCGCAATCAGCGGAGCTTCTACTATCAATTCTGCCACATTGGGCGAGAAGAATCGTTTGGATAGAATCTTATTCATTGTTCGTTACTTTTTATGCGATTTATTACGATGGAAATGGCGTTTTGTACCCTTTCTATTGGGGCGATGATTGAAGATATATGCCTCCTCCGGCGGAGTATCTCCGAAGGTTTCAGGGAGGGTGATGCGTTCGATATCCTTTTTGAGGAATTGCTCAATGCGATGCCAATACCGTGCATCTTCGGGTGTGACGAGGGTGATGGCTTCGCCTTTATTCTCCGCACGGGCTGTGCGACCGATACGATGGACATAATCTTCGGGGTCATGCGGCACATCGAAATTGATAACCAACGGCACGTCGGTCACATCTATTCCTCGCGCCACAACATCGGTGGCCACTAATACGCCTATTTTGCCATTCCGAAAATCCAACATCACTTGGTCGCGTTCGTTCTGCTCGAGGTCCGAATGCATAGCTCGAGCGTCTATGTGCAGGGAGCGCAGCGTTCGTGTTAATTCCTTGACGCGTTGTTTCTTGCCGGCAAAGAGGATGACTTTCTTTAATTGATAATTGATAATTGATAATTGATAATTGACGAAGCCTATTTTCTGTGGTTCGTAAATACGGGCGCAGCGTTGATGGATGGTCTCCGGCGGACGGGAAACGGCTATTTGCACTTCGACAGGATTGCGCATGATGGCTTTCGCCATACGGCGAATCTTATCGGGCATGGTAGCAGAGAACATGATCGTTTGTCGGTCAGCAGGCAGGCGTCGTACGATGGTCATTATATCGTCGTAGAATCCCATATCCAGCATTCGGTCCGCTTCATCAAGTATAAAATACTTGACGCCAGAGAAATCGACATCGTAGATGTTCATCTGGCTCAGTAAGCGTCCCGGTGTAGCGATGACGATGTCCGCTCCTTTCTGCAAACCGGATACTTGGTTGCCCCACGCACCATTGTCCTTACCGCCGTAGATAGCCACGGAGGAGAAAGGTACATAAAAGCCGAAGCCCTCCATTTGCTGGTCAATCTGTTGCGCCAGTTCGCGCGTAGGCGCCATGATGATGGCATTGAGTTTATCGGGATTATGATTATCGTACGCCAAATTGGTGAGTAGCGGAAGAATGTACGCCGCCGTTTTGCCGGTGCCGGTTTGGGCGCAAGAGGTGACATCCCTGCCATCTAAAATAACAGGGATTGTCTTCTCTTGTACGGGTGTGCACTCATCAAAGTGCATGTCCCATAACGCGTCTAAGACTTCATCCGATAAAGCTAACTCATCAAAGTACATTTACCATTTGGTCATTTACCATTTACCATTTATTTTTCCCAGCCTTCGAAGATTTCTGAACCGTAGGTATTGTTCTCGTTAGCCTCATGGAGCGGTGCCCATAGTTGCGCGAAGAAGGGGTTTTTCTTGGCTACCGCATCCCAGTGCCACGGACGTTCAGGCTCGGCTTGTCCCTTGAAGGGGAAGGGGAACTCAAACGGACTCCAGTGTCCACCGAGGAGCACTAAGCGACGCGATGCTTGGAACGTTTTACCGTCCGCATCTTGCCAAGTGTCATTGCCTAAATACTTACCGCCACGGAAAGCCGCAGCTTTGTCGAGTTCTTTATCGGTCAGTTTATCGATATCTTTCTTCTCATCATAGCCATGGTCTAAGAGGACCGCTTCAGTGCTGGGATGGCTGACATCGAAATGACTCCAATCGGGGATCGCTTTGTATGCTTCGAGCGAACCGTAATACGCACTGATGCGCTGCTCTTTGTTATTCTTAATCCACCATTGGGTTCCATGCTCTTTACTATTGGCCATAAACCACATAGCGGCTTTGACACAATGCGGGAAGAGTTTGGCAATATGGGTTTGGGCAGCGAACTTGATGCCTGCCGGTAACGATTTGGCACGTGCCATCTGTGCAAAATATTCCTTTACCGGCACATTTGCGCGGAAATGCAGGAAGTCCTCCAGTTTATCGCCATCAATATACCACATACCATGGAAATTGCGGGTGGTGAACCAGTTGGCGTTGAAGATTTTCTCGGGTCTGGGACAACCGATGGCATCGAGTAACAGCACTTCGAACTCATAGTTGCTGAGGCGGTATTGGTCACCGGAGCCGATGTTATAGTAGTTATTCCAGAATGCTTCGGGCACTTCGGGTCGGCAAACGCGCTCGAGTAATCGTCCGCTATCTTCTACCGTCGCCCATTCGAGCACGCCGCGGATAGGCACATGGAACATGATGGGGTCATAGTTTTTCAGGATAGCAGGATACAAGATGCCCGATTGACGAAGGCTGACCCATTTCTTGATTGCTGAGCCTGTGATGATACGTTCTGCCATCACTTTGGTCAGGCCGTAATGATCATAGGCAGATACGCAAATCGGGTCGCCTGTTCTGCCCCAATGGAGGGGTTCGCGACGGTCACCCATTTGTGCCACCGAACCAATATAGACTACTTTGGGTTGTTTCTCTTCGGGCTGCGCGAGGACAGCTTTGGTCACATTCTCTGCCGCAGCGATGTTCGTGCGGAGGGTTGTTTTCGGACGATAGTCTGCTTGGGGCGATACCATACCACCCACATGTAGCACGATGTCGGAACCGGTAACACCTTCGAGCACATCTTCATACTTGGTCAAATCGCCCCAAATAACGCTGAGCGATGGGTATTGAGCGATGAGCGGTGTGAGCAGATCTTTGTTCTTTTGACTAGGACGCGCGAGCACACGGAGTGCATACTGGGCCGGATAGCGCAGGATCTCCATCATGCCTGCAAAGCCCATTGTACCGGTTCCACCGGTGAGAAAAACAGTTGTCATGATTACTTATTTTTTTCTTTTTGTTCTCTTTCTTCTTTGCGTTCTTTCACCCTATTAGCAGCCTTCGCTCGTCTTTCTTCCGCCCATTGATGCAAGCGCTGGAGACGCTCTTTGGCGCTACGCCGCACACCCTCTCTCCACTGCGCTTCTTCCTCTGCCTCGTTGATGATTTGCTGATAGACTTCATTGGCATCCTGGTCGGTGATGACCAACATTTGATCCCCTTTCTGCAATTCGCTGGTACCTGTAGGCACAAAGAAATCATCGTCTCGGCGAACCATCACAATGAGCGTGTGAGGAGGAATCTGCATCTCCCGCAAGGTATTACCACTCGCTAACATACTATCAGTCACCTCCAACTCATGTGCCGTGGACTGAATCTCGTCAGGCAAGTCCAAATCGAAGTGCTCTAATTGCTTGGCTTCATCGGGCGGGGTGTCTAAGTTGAGTTTGTCGGCAACGAGTGTGAGGGTCGTTCCTTGCACTAAGAGCGAAATAATCGTGCAGAGGAAGACCATGTTGAAGATGATGTCGGCATTGGGTACTCCGTTCGCTTGGCATAGAATGGCGAAGATAATGGGCACAGCCCCTTTGAGTCCCACCCAGCTAATCATTATCTTATCGCGCGTGAGATATTTCTTGAATGGCCACATACAGAGCCACACCGAAAGCGGACGGGAAACAAAAATCATCACAATACTAATTATCAAACACGGCAACCACACTTCCAGCCGTAAGAAATCCGCAGGCCTAACCATCAGACCCAACATCAAGAACATCAACAACTGGCTCAACCAAGTCAGACCATTGAAGAAGGCTTTCGTTTGGCGTTTACGAGTAAATTTAGCGTTTCCAATGATGATACCACCCACATACACGGCAAGATACGTATTACCTTTGAGGTAATATGTCATCGCAAAAATGAAGATGCAGGCTGTCAATACCATAATCGGATAGAGCGCTTCGTTAGCTAAGCGTACATGTTTGAAGAGTAGCACTAATCCTTCTCCGAAAGCTAAACCCAGCACCGATCCCATCACTAACTGCACGATGATATTTTGCGCGATGGCCAATGCGGAGATATCGCTTGTCTCAGCGACCACCACACCGATAAGCGTAGTTGTCAACACATAGGCCATGGGGTCATTGGCACCGGACTCCAACTCCAAAAGGGGACGAAGATTATGCTTGAGGCCGATGTTATGCGTGCGCATGATGGAAAAGACGCTGGCGCTATCCGTACTAGACATAGTAGCGGCTATCAGCAGTGCCATGGACATGCCTACTGAAGCCACAGCATGGATCCACCCAAAAATGAAATAGATGATAACACCCGTGATAACACAGGTAATCAGCACGCCCATTGTAGCCAGTGTTATACCCGGCGCGAGTACCGATTTGATATCGCTCAGTTTGGTATCCATACCTCCTGAGAACAAGATAATACACATTGCAATCGTACTGATAGCTTCGGCGCTACCAATATCCAGCGAACTTGACCCATCTCCTACTATTCCGAGACCTCCAGCGCCGAATAACATTCCCACCACGAGGAATAACAACAGGGCAGGAACACCAAACTTATTACCTATTTTATCTGCGATGATGCTGACAAAGAACAGCAATGACAACACCAATAAAAAGAACTCTACTTGCATCTATTTTTTCGTTTTTAATAAGAACTCGTCTATTGTTTTCATAATTTCTTCCCTCGGGTACAATCCGGGTAGCAGTAGCGGCATACCTTCGGCGGGCACATACAACACTTGGGGAATGGACATTATACCAAACACATTGGCCAATTCGCGTTCCTGGTCGATGTCCACTTTATAGAACTCTACCTCTTCGCTATAAATACAACTCAATTCGTCCATAATGGGCGATAACATTTTACAGGGGCCACACCATGTGGTATAAAAATCTATAACGCAAGGCTTGGATCCTTTATAGGCCCAATTCTTTGTCTTTTTATAATCACAAATCTGCTTTCTAAATTGCGCGGTAGTGAGGTAGTGCACCTCTTCTGCCCACAATGGTAAACAGAGTAATAAAAGCCCTATAAAAAATATTTGTTTGCGCATACGCGATAAAATCGGCTACAAAATTACTACTTTTTTTGCATATATGCAAATTTTTTTGTACCTTTGCAGCCAAAATCAATATAAAATGAAGATAACATCCGACATTTCCAATGATTTAGTTGCTCTTTTAGCCCGTTATGATTTGGACCAACGAGTAGTAGTGGCGGACGAAGCCATGGCAGATAAGACGGATTTTCCGACGTTTGTCATTCGTGGCGGCGAGTCAGCCAAGACCCTTGAGACCGTACAACAGATTTGGGATTTTCTGTTTGAGCATGACATTACCCGCCGCGGAGTAATCATCTGTTTAGGCGGAGGCGTGACCACCGATTTGGGTGGATTTGCCGCTGCTACATACAAACGCGGTATCGATTATATCAATATTCCCACCACCCTATTAGCGATGGTAGATGCATCAACCGGAGGCAAGACGGGATTCAATTACCGCGGATTGAAGAACGCCATCGGTGCGTTCTACGAGCCTGTGGAAACGCTTGTTTACCCCCATTGGCTAAAGGCGCTTCCGCCACAGGAGTTCTTGAGCGGCTTTGCAGAGATGCTTAAGACGGGCTTGCTGACGAAGAAACATAACTTATGGTCACGTTTGCTGCAATACGATTTGGAGAAGATGGACATTGAGGAACTCACGCCGCTTATTGCCGATTGTATCGCCATCAAACAAGATGTGATAGAAGTCGATCCTTACGAGAAAATGGGTTGGCGCAAAGTGCTCAATTTCGGTCATACATTTGGTCACGCGTTGGAAGAAGTGACGGGTATGCGGCACGGGTATGCGGTGTTATATGGACTGATTGCGGAGTTATATCTCAGTGTTACTTTATGGGGTTGTCCGCGCGAACCGCTGCAACAACTAACCCAACTGATGCTGCAGTATTACGGTAGACCGGAATGTAACTGCAAGGATCGCAAGCAGTTAGTGCAACTGATGCAACAAGATAAGAAGAACAAGCATGCGGGGGACATCAATTGTACATTGCTTAGAGAGGTAGGAAACCCCGTATTAGACCAAACCATTTCCGAAGAACGCGCAGAGGAAGCATGGGAGTATCTCTTTAGTCTTTGATGAAACGAATTGCGTTCATAGGGTGTGTGTTGTTAGCCAGTTTGTCTATGCTGGCATCGGATCAGTACATGGATTCATGCATGATACGCATAGAAGGCAACGATACCATGTATTTGGCTTGGCTGCACGATGTGTGGGTTTATCCGCCGATGCGATTTAAGAACAAAAAACAAGAGAAATTCTATTGGCGAACCGTGCGAGACGTGAAGAAATGTCTTCCTTATGCTAAAATGATAACCGCCGACATGGCATACGCAGACGCGGAATTAGCCAAATTGCCTGATGCGAAAAGCAGGAAGAAATGGTGGAAATCGTTTGAGCGACAGTTATTCCGCAAATACGAGAAAGATTTTCGGGGCATGTACGCGTCGCAAGGTCGAATGTTAATGGTGCTCTTAGATAGAGAGACTGACCGAACGAGTTACGAACTCATTAAACAATACAAAGGCAAAACTGCCGCTAATTTTTGGCAATTTGTGGCTAAACTCTTCCGGAATGATTTGAAAGAAGAGTACGATGCCTCCGACAAAGACCGTATCACTGAGCGGATTATCAATTTGGTCGAAGCAGGTCAGTTGTGATTAACGAAGCGGATACGATTTGCGGAGTTGCTCAAAATCTCCTTTTTTCAGTTTTTCGGTTATACGCTCCAACCAACCGGGGGCGGTATCGCCATGGCTTGGAGGTATCGAAATCGTCGGAATAGACGGGAGTTGGAAGGTTTGCGCGATCGCTTGCAGGCAGGTTTGTGTAGCGTTACGTTTGCCCTCCAACGAGTAGCCGGCTATGTGCATAGATGCCCGAAAAGCCTTTTGCAGCACAAGGGGGTTGATGGAGGGTTCATTTTCCCATGTATCCAAGATAAAAGGATGGCCACTTTGCAGTAATGCTTGCTCATCGACCACACCTCCACGCGCCGCATTGATGATTAGCGCATTCGGTTTGCATTTGGAGAGGAAGGCGGCATTGCAGAGATGATAGGTGGTCTCATCAAGGGGCACGTGGAAGGTTATAATATCGCATTTTTTTGCGATGAAATCGAGAGAAACGCCTATTTTCTTAGGGGGATCATTGAGCAAAACTTGATAGCCTTTTTGCTCTGCCATCTTGGCCACAAGCGAACCTACATGTCCCACACCGACCACTCCGATGGTCGGCATTTGGGACATTGGACATTGGACATTGGATAGTTGATATTCTTCGAGCGCTTCTTGTATGTAATCGCATACGGCTTGGGCATTGCACCCCGGGCAGGAAATCCATTGGATGCCATTTTGCTCGCAATAGACGGTATCTATATGATCAAATCCTATCGTAGCGGTACATACCAGGCGGACGCGCGAACCAGCGAGAAGCGATTCGTTTATGCGTGTGCGCGTACGAACGACCAGCACATCTGCCTGACGCACCGCTTCAGTATCGATTTCGTCCGATTTCATCGGTATAATTCGCACATTGGGCCAATACGTTTGCACCGCTTCGACTAAGAATGGTATATGCTTATCACTAACGATAGAAATATTGAACATTTTCGCCCTTAATTTACCTACGTCTTAATCTCGACTTGCCTTCGAGACGCCTTCGACTCGTCCTCGTGGGGCAATTTAGAACATTATTCGTACTTAATATTATCAATCAAACGCACAGGTCCGCAATAGACGGTCACACATCCGATAGCATGATTGAAGGTGGTAGTTGGGAGTAAGGTTGTTTGGTCCACGATCTCATAATACTCCATTTCGAGGCCATCAATGGCATTGATTGCATCAATGACGCGTTGTTGCACTTCTGCGACCGTAGCACCGGCTTCTTTTGCCCATTTAGACGAAGCAAAAAGTGTTTTAGAAATGCCTAATGCGGTTTGTTTTTCGGTCTCTGAAAGTCGTTCATTACGGCTGGATAGCGCCAAGCCTGATGCTTCACGCACAATAGGACATCCGATGATTTGCAGGTTGCCGAAAGTGCCGGCTAATTCGCTGCGCTCCACCATATGGTGGATGATGGCCAGTTGCTGGAAGTCTTTTTCACCGAAGTAAGCTCGGTCGGGTTGCACGAGATAAAACAAGCGGCTTACCACTTGCACTACCCCATTGAAGTGTCCAGGGCGCATTTTGCCTTCCATCACCTGATCGAGGCCTGCAAAGTCAAAAGAGAAGGTATTATTCATCTCTTCGGCAGAATACATTTCTTCCGGCGTAGGAGCAAACACATAGTTAGCCCCAATGGAGCTAAGTAACGCGGCATCGCGTTCGATGTTACGGGGGTACTTGGCCAGATCCTCTTTGTTGTTAAACTGGGTTGGGTTGACAAAGACCGAAACGAAGCACACATCATTCTCTTGAACAGCTCGCCGTACGAGCGAAGCATGTCCCTCATGAAGGGCTCCCATGGTAGGTACAAATCCGATGGTTTGATGATTTTTTTTGCAAGCTTCAACAACTTGTTGCAATTCTTGCTTTTTGGTGATTATTTGCATAATTTTGGGTGTTAAAATTCAAAAAAGTGTGCAAAGTTAGTGAAAAAATATCGAAAAATAAAATTTTTCGTCTTTTTTTTTCGTAATTTCATTTTTTTTTTGTACCTTTGCATTGCTTTAATGTGTGTAAGCCTATGAAAGAGCCTAATCGCATCCTATTTATCTCCCAAGAGATTTGTCCGTATTTGGTGGAAGAAACGCCTATACGCCTCTTGAATCGTCAGCTTCCGGAGTTCTTTCAATCGCACGGATTTGAGACGCGCACTTTTATGCCTAAGTTCGGTGAGATTAACGAACGTCGCAATCAGTTGCATGAAGTAATTCGCCTTTCGGGGATGAATCTGATCATCGAGGAGAGTGACCACCCGTTGCTAATCAAAGTAGCATCTATTCAGTCGGCGCGTATTCAAATCTATTTTATTGACAACGATGATTTATTCCATCGTCGCAGGGGCGTGGCGGATGAGAAGGGTGTAGAGTACGCCGATAATGACGACCGTGTTATTTTCTACGCGCGGGGAGCCATTGAGACCGTGAAGAAGTTACGCTGGACACCGAATGTGATTGTATGTTCGGGGTGGATGTCCGCTTTGGCACCATTGTATCTCAAGCGTGCTTACTGCGATGAACCGTTCTTTGCCAATGCAAAGATAGTATTGATGTTGGACGACATGGAGTACAGCAAACCGTTTAGCACCAAGTTCTCTGACAAGTTGCGTATAGACGGCATCGCCAATACCGACGTGCGTTCGATAGCAGGTTTTCCGGTAGGTTACGAAGAGTTGATGCGTTTGGCCATTGATTTCTCGGATGCCATCGTGTACGCATCGGCTAATGTCAACCAGCGTTTGATGAATTATGCGGAGACGAAAGGCAAGCCTATTTTGCCGTATCAGGCAGAAGAGGATTTGAATGCGGTGTGCGCACGCCAGAAAGAGTTTTATGAAACATTGATGAACGGTGAGTAAAAAGATTTCTTTTGTAGGAATAGTATTAGGCGCGATGCTGTTAGCAGTGTCGTGTAAGAATGATGTGGCCAATACCGGCGTGTCGGTATTGGACGAAAACGATGCTATTTGGGTATTGGCAGACACGTTTGCCATTCAATCGAATATCGAAAGCGGCGAGGCGATTATATCGCAGGCGGATTCGTTTTTGTTAGGCGAGATAGAGACCGATTATGGTTTGTTACGCGCGTCTATCTTGACGCAAATGGCGTGTCCGGAGGGGTATTACTATCCTGAAAATGCGGTATTGGACTCCATTTGCTTGTTCCTCTACTACCCCAGTTGGGTGGGAGACGGTTTATCACCTTTGGCCATTAATGCGTATATGATGGATAAGGGGACGTTTCGGTATTCCGGTAAGTATCCAACAGATTTGAATATAGACGATTATTGTACGCGCGATAAATCCATTTTGACGAACCGTCGTATCGTAGCGGCATCAGAGAAATTGGATTCGGTGCAGAATAGTAACGGAAAGTATATTCCGGCTTTGCGCATGCGGGTAAACGATGATTTTATGGATTATTTCTGGGCGATTAAGCGCTTTGATACGCAAGAACAATTCAATCAGTTATTCAATGGTATTCTGCTGGAGACGTCATTTGGTTCATCTACTGTGCTGAATATTTCCGACATCGCTTTAGGCGTTTATTTCCACTTCTCCTACGATCGTGCCGGGGATAGTGTGACGGTGAGCGACATGAAAGCTTTCTACGCTAACTCAGAGGTGCGTACGGTCAACCAACTGACCTATCGGGACAAAGACCAATGGATAGAGCAGTTGAAAGCGGATTCCGATTACTACAATTATATTGTAGCGCCGGCAGGTATTTACACGCGTCTCTCTTTCCCGATGAAACAAATGGCAGATTCGATACGGAAGAATCTGGTGATGGATTCCATCCCTTTGTTGGACTCTATGCTATATATCTATAAGACGGCTTACGTCAATTTGGCGGAAGTAAAAGTGAGCGTGGAGAATGTGTATAGCGGAACGGAGGCGAATAAGACCCGCAATGACTGGTTGCAGCCGTCCGACTATATGTTGCTGATCAAGGAAGGAAGTGTAGATCGATTCTTCGCAAATAAAGAATTGCCTTCCGATACCTGCGCTTTGCTCAGTCAGTTGACGCAAGGCGTTGATTCGGCAGGCAATACCATTTATTATTACACCTATGACATGTCTGATTTCCTCTTCAACCAGTTACGTGATAGCGCAAATGCTTCGCAAGAGGATCCTAATCTGGATATGTTATTAGTGCCGGTAACAGTTACACTCAGTTCGTCATCCACGATCACCGCCGTTCGTCAGCAGCAGACTATTTCTGCCACGGCCATTAAGTCGGCGAAGAACGGGATGAATCTCAAACTGGTGTATAGCGGTTTCTAATTTAGACGGCTTTTTGCAAACGATAGAGATTTTCCTTCTCTAATTTGTCTTGCGCGTACTGTTTGGTGACGGTGAACGATTGCCGTTCGCCCAGTTTCTTATGACTCGGCAGTTCGAACATCAGGTCTGTCATTACCGCCTCCATCAATCCGCGCAAGCCACGAGCACCCAATTTATATTCGACGGCTTTATCGACGATGTAATCCAATGCTTCGTCTTCGAAGGTGAGCGATACTCCGTCCATCAGCAGCAGTTTCTGGTACTGCTTGACAAGGGCATTCTTAGGTTCAGTCAGAATATTACGCAGCGCTGTTCTATCCAGCGGATGGAGATACGTTAGTACCGGAAGACGGCCTATTATCTCAGGGATTAGGCCAAAGGACTTGAGGTCTTGCGGCGCAATGTATTGCATCAAGTTATTCTTATCCACGTACGCCGTACGTTGTTGCGCTTCAAAGCCCACCACTTGAGTGCTCATCCGCTGCGCAATCTTACGTTCTATGCCGTCGAACGCACCGCCGCAAATGAAGAGAATATTCTTCGTATCTATATGAATATACTCTTGGTCCGGATGCTTGCGTCCGCCCTGTGGTGGCACATTGACAAGCGAACCCTCCAGTAGTTTCAGTAAGCCTTGTTGTACGCCCTCGCCACTCACGTCACGCGTGATAGATGGGTTCTCACTCTTACGGGCAATCTTGTCGATTTCATCGATAAAAACGATACCTTGTTGCGCTTTAGAAACGTCGTAATCGGCGTCTTGCAACAGCCGAACGAGCGCCGATTCCACATCTTCGCCTACGTAGCCGGCTTCGGTTAGTGTGGTAGCATCTACGATAGCGAACGGCACGCGGAGTAACTTGGCAATCGTTCGTGCCAGAAGGGTTTTACCGGTACCGGTAGAACCCACTAACAAGATATTGCTTTTCTCTATCTCCACGTCGTCGTTCGTGAGTTCCTGCAATACTCGTTTGTAGTGATTGTACACCGCCACCGACAAGAAGCGTTTGGCGTCATCTTGCCCGATTACGTATAAATCCAGGAAGTCTTTGATCTCCTGCGGTGTCGGCAACGAAGCCATACTGAGAACTTTGTTTTTCTCCGAGGTCTCTCTGGGCATTGCCATCACCATTCGGTGCCCCATCTCAATGCAGGAGGGGCAAATCAAACTACCGTCTATGCCAGAGTATAATTGCGGTGCCGAATTACCGCAGAAACTACAGGTGTCTTGATTGTTTTTTTGTCTTGCCATAGGGACTATCTATGCCTTTATATAATAATAAAGTACGAGCGCACGTGCGCGCGCTCGTACAATGAAACAAAGGATGTGGTTACTTCTTCTCCTCTTTGCGAGTGCGTGCCAATTGAATATCGTATGCAATCGGCGAAGCGATGAACAGAGACGAGTACGTACCTACGATAACACCCATCAACAGTGCGAACACAAAGCCTTGGATGGTCTCGCCACCGAAGATAAAGATCGCCAGCAAAACCACGAAGGTACTCATAGAGGTCGAGAACGTACGGCTGAGCGTGTTATTCAACGCATCGTTGATGTTCTGCTTGCGGTCACGCTTTGGATAGAGTTTGTTGTACTCACGTACACGGTCGAAGATGACCACGGTATCGTTGATAGAGTAACCGATAACGGTCAGAATAGCTGCGATGAATGATTGGTCAATCTCCATAGAGAAAGGCATGACCTTCCAAAGAATAGCATACAAACCGAGGATGATTACCGTATCGTGCGCCAACGCAGTCAGCGCGCCTACCGAGTAAGCAAAGTTACGGAATCGGAGCAAGATGTAGAGGAAGATTACTACCAATGCAGCAAGCACAGCCCATACCGCACTGGTCTTAATATCATCAGCGATAGCCGGTCCTACTTTCTGGCTCGACATAATTCCCACTTCCGCATTCGAATCGGTGGAGTGGAAGTCTTCGAAGGTGATGTTCTCGCCTAAGAACGGTTTGCAACCCTCGTACAGCAAGCCTTCGATATACTCATCTGCCTCCGCGTTATCCTCTTGGATACGATAGTTGGTAGAGATACGTACTTGGTTGGCATCGTTACCATACGTGATCACGTTCAGACCAAAGGTCTCACCTTCCTCCAGTGTAGCCTTGAAGACGTTATCCAAACTCTCGCGAACATCTTGCGTGTTAACACTCTGATCGAAACGAACCACATAGTTACGTCCGCCGGAGAAGTCAATACCCAGGTTCAGTTTACCAAAGATATGCGGCTCCAGACCAAGGATAGCGAAGATAACCAACGCACCCGACAGGGTATAAGCCCATTTGCGAGCAGCTACGAAATCGAAATGGATATTCTGCAAGAAATCCTTCATCAACTTGGTGGTGAAGCTCAGTTCCTTCGCATTATCGCGTTTTGCATAGTCTTCCAGCAAGAGGCGGGTGATGAACACTGCCGTCAAGAACGAAGAGATAATACCGATCATGTAGGTAACAGCGAAGCCCTTGATAGGACCTGTACCAAAGATTGCCAAGATAGCACCGGTGAGGAACGAAGTCACGTTCGCGTCCACAATAGCGCTGATGGCACCCTTGAAACCATCCTCGATAGCTTTACGCATACCCTTGCCGCCACGGAGTTCCTCACGGATACGCTCGTAGATAAGCACGTTGGCATCCACAGCCATACCCATTGTCAGCACGATACCGGCGATACCCGGAAGGGTCAGCACTGCGCTGAACGAAGCCAAAATACCGACTAACAGGAATACGTTGCAAACCAATGCAGCATCAGCAATCAAACCGGGGATCCAACCATAATAGAAGATCATGTAGATAAGGATGAGGATGAAGCCAAGAGCGAAGGACCACAAACCGGATTGAATAGCCTCACGACCCAGAGACGGACCAACCACACTCTCCTCGATGATACGAGCAGGCGCCGGCATCTTACCGGATTTGAGGGTGTTCGCCAAGTCTTTAGCCTCTTCCACGGTGAAGTTACCTGTGATTTGACTGTTACCTCCGGCTATTTCGTTTTGTACGGTCGGGAAGGAATATACATATCCATCCAGTACGATAGCCACCGATTTGCCGATATTATCTTTGGTGATACGTTGCCATGCTTTCGCACCTTCAGCGTTCATCGACATCGAAACGTT
Organism: Paludibacteraceae bacterium; assembly: GCA_017444615.1. Lineage (GTDB taxonomy): Bacteria > Bacteroidota > Bacteroidia > Bacteroidales > Paludibacteraceae > Colicola. The sequence continues at coordinate 28,964 of JAFSWF010000043.1, forward strand.
TGCATATGCGCTTATCTGCGAGAAGTCCGCACGCGCGTCGGTGATGACATCACCCTCGAGTGATGCGCGTCCGTCGCGTTGTGCCTTGAGGGCTACCAGCTGATAGTAGGCACCGGCCTCATCGATAGCTTTGACGGTCCAGTAGAAACGTGCGTCACGCGGCAGAACAGCCTTCGCAATCTGCGAGTTCAACATGGCATTTACTTTCGCAGTATCTACATAATGCACTGTACCTACCACCGGACCACGATAAGCCTGACCTGTTTGACTAACCGACGGGTTGAGGACAGCGAACAGGGGGTTGGTACGCTTGTACTCAGCCAGTTGAGCGGCTTGGTCAGCCTCGAGTGCAGCACTGTCGGTACCGAGGTTGTCTACCAATTCAGCCAAATCATCGCTCTCAGCCTTCGGCGTAGTTGCTTGAGCTGCCTCTGCTTTTACTTCCTCTTGCGGAGCGGTAGCAGCGAACTCACGGTTGATTTGCGCTAACAGCGGAAGCATCTCGCTGTTCTCATAGGTCTCCCAGAACTCAAGGTTAGCTGAACCTTGGAGCAGTTTACGAACACGCTCCGGCTCCTTGATACCCGGCAACTCAATCAGGATACGACCCGGTTGAGCCAGTTTTTGGATATTCGGTTGTACCACACCGAAACGGTCAATACGCGTACGGAGCACGTTAAAGGAGTTCTGAATAGCGCCATCTACCTCTTCGCGAATAACGCGCTCTACTTGCTCGTTAGTGGAGGTGAGAGTAACCTTGTCTTTTAATTCGAAAGTAGAGAAGATAGAAGCGAGCTGACCGTTCGGGTCTACTTCTTTATACGATTCGATGAAAAGGGTTACGAAATCCGCACCGCTGGATTTTTGTTTTTGTTTAGCGAGCGCCAAAGCCTCTTTGTAGTTCGGTGTCTCATTGTGACCACTGAGCGCATCCAAGATATCCGGAACACTCACTTCCATCGTCACGTTCATACCGCCCTTGAGGTCAAGACCCAAGTTAATCTCTTTCTCACGGCACTCTTTCAATGTGTAGCCAAACCACACTTTCTTGGATGCGATAGAGTCCAAGTACTGGTACACTTTCGCATCGTCACCTGCTGCGTACTCCGCCGCCTTGTTGTCATAATGACGCGTTACGAAGGAGAACGAGAGGTAGAAGGCGCACACCAACGCAAGGCACGCTGCCAAAATTCTTACAAGTCCTTTGTTTTGCATAATGATTTTATTGTTATTAGTTTTTTCTATTTCGCTTATCCAATCAAGCATTTTCCGCTTCATGCGTACGTGCACACGAGCGCACACTACACAAAAAAGCGTGCAAAGGTACAACTTTTTTTTGACATGTGCAAATTTTTTTGTGTTTTTGTCGCAAAATAGTGAACTTACCCTTGTATATATCAAAAAAAAGCAGTACCTTTGCAGCCGCAAAAAAAAGGACGTCATAAGACATCCTTTTGTCGGGGAGACGTGATTCGAACACGCGACCTCCGGTCCCCCAGACCGTTGCGCTACCGGGCTGCGCCACTCCCCGAGTCGTTTGCCATTTGGTCATTTACCATGTACCATTTGGCGAAATCGGCGACAAAGGTACTACAAATTTTTGACATGTGCAAACAAAATCGTATTTTTTTTACAAAAATGCCTAAAAAATTTTATATTGAGACGTATGGTTGCCAAATGAACGTCGCGGATAGCGAGGTGGTAGCCGCTATTATGGAGACGACAGATGCCGTAATGACCGAGCAATGGGAAGAGGCGGATATTATCCTACTGAACACCTGTTCCATCCGCGATAATGCTGAGCAGAAAGTGTTTGCCCGCCTAAGGGAATTGAAAGGATTGATGGCCAAACAGCCAAAAGCTAAGAGTCAAGAGCTAAGAGCTAAGAAGACCATCGGCGTGATCGGTTGTATGGCGGAGCGGATAGGAGAGGAGTTGATTGAGCAGTACGGGGTGGATTTTGTAGCATGCCCCGATGCGTATTTAGACATCCCTAACCTATTAGCTCAATGTGAGCAAGGACACAAAGCGATGAACATTGAGTTAAGTACCACGGAGACCTATCGGCACATCATCCCTTCTCGAATCGGTCGCTCCATCAGCGGGTTTGTATCCATTATGCGCGGATGCAATAATTTCTGTTCGTACTGCGTAGTGCCTTACACACGCGGTCGCGAGCGCAGTCGCGATGTAGAGTCTATATTGAGTGAAGTACGCGACCTGCGCTCACGCGGGTATAAGGAGGTGACTTTGCTGGGACAAAACGTCAACTCCTATCGCTTCGTTCGCGAGGACGGTTCGGTTGTCGATTTTGCAGACCTTTTAGAGATTGTAGCAGATGCCGTACCAGAAATGCGGATACGTTTTACGACGAGTCACCCGAAAGATATGTCAGATAAGACGCTCGAGGCGATCGCACGGCATAAGAATTTATGTAAGTTCATTCACTTGGCGGTGCAGTCGGGGTCGAACCATATACTCAAACTGATGAACCGCAAATATACTCGCGAGTGGTACTTAGAACGCATTGCCGCTATTCGACGTATCTTACCTACGGCTGCTATCAGTACGGATATCTTCTGCGGGTTCCATGACGAGACCTTAGAAGACCATGCGCAGACCTTGAGTCTGATGCGGGAAGTGGGATTTGACTCGGCGTTTATGTTCAAATACTCCGAACGACCGGGAACGTACGCCCATAAGCATTTGCCGGATAATATCCCCGAGGAAGAGAAAGTGCGTCGATTAAATGAGATCATTGCGCTCCAGAACGAGTTATCGTTGGCATCTAACCAACGGGAGGTGGGCAAGACTGTTGAGGTGCTGGTAGAAGGATTCTCCAAAAGGAGTCACGATGATATGTATGGACGGACGGAGCAATACAAAACAGTAGTCTTTCCGAGAACGGACCAAAAGATAGGAGATTTGGTAAAAGTGACCATTTTAGAGGCCTCAGCGGCTACTTTAAAGGGCAAAATAGCAGAAAAATAAGCAAAAAGTGCATTTTCTTGCCAAAAAATTTGGCTATTTCAAATAAAAGCAGTACCTTTGCACCGAAAACAATAAATTTTCATAGTTAAGGTTTAGGTTTAATGGCGATAGGAGGCTGTGAAGTTTCCTATCGTTTTTTAGACAAAACGAAAAAATATGGACGAGAAAAAGACTAATCAAGACCTTCTCATTCCGGATTTAACGGATATGGAAGAGGTGCGTAAAGCAGTGATCATGAGTGAGATTTTGAATCGAAAGTATTAAATTGAAAAATTGAAATTAAATATACTATGGCAGTAACGTACATGACCGCAGAAGGTCTACAGAAATTGAAAGAGGAGCTTCGCTTGTTAGAGACAGTGGAGCGTCCCCGTGTGATTGCCGCCATTGCGGAAGCACGGGAAAAAGGTGATTTAAGTGAGAATGCAGAATACGACGCCGCGAAAGAGGAGCAGGGTGTTCTGGAGAGTAAGATTGCGCACCTCAAGGCTAAACTGATGGAGGCGCGCGTGTTGGATACCTCCGATATCAATACGGACGAGGTACAGATACTTACTAAGGTACGCGTACGTGTGCGCGCAACGGGTAAGGAGAAACATTACCAATTAGTAACCGAAAGCGAGGCGAACTCAATGGAGGGCAAGATTGCCGTCACAACGCCTATCGCCAAAGGTTTGCTGGGTAAGAAAGTGGGCGACGTGGCGCAGATCCAAGTGCCCGCAGGTTTACTGGAACTAGAAATATTAGAGATTAGTCTATGACCATTTTCACGCGCATTATCAAAGGTGACATCCCGAGTTACAAAGTAGCGGAGGATGATAAGAACTATGCGTTCTTGGATATCAACCCTATCGTTAAGGGTCATACCTTAGTTGTTCCCAAACTGGCTGAGCCGGAGGCGGATTATATCTTTGATCTGACGGATGAGCAATTGCAGAGCCTTATGACTTTTGCCAAGAAAGTGGCACGTGGTATCAAAGCCGCAACGGGTTGCAAACGCGTAGGCGTAGCGGTACTGGGCATGGAGGTGAACCATGTGCATGTGCATCTGGTGCCGATGAATTCGGAGAAAGATATGCTCTTCACCAACCCTAAACTGTCGTTGCCCGCAGAGGAAATGGCTTTTATTGCTAATTCGATCGCAGAAGCGGTAGAAAAACAATAATTTTTACTAACCCACTAAACACAAATCAATCCTATGACAAAAGAGACATTGGCTGCTACCCTTAATGTAGCGTACGGCGTAGCTGTTGTGGACGGTTTCCACGAGGACGAGAAAACTATTTTAGCCAAAGAGTTGGCAAGTTACAAACTGTCTGACGAAGACGCTAAAGCAGTATTGGCGCTGTATAATGAGATGCCGGTGCTCCAAGCCATCAACATCATCGCCGGTGCAGACGAGGATGTCCGCAAAGAAGCACACGCGTTGATCGTGTTCACGTGCATTGCTGATGGTGAGGCTTCTGAGAAAGAGTTAGGTGCTTACAACCTAGTGAAAGCACTCTGCAACCTGCCGGCTGTAGATGTAGATGAGGCGCGTCAGATTCTTGGTTTCTAAGCCTTTACTTGCACATCGCAGCAGCCGTTAAGGCAGCCAAGCGTGCATTATTGAGAACCAATTGAATATTTGCCGCAAGGCTATTACCGCCGGTCAGATCTTTGACCTTGGCTAACAAGAAAGGTGTACATTGTTTACCGTGTACGCCTTTTTTGTCGGCTTCTGCCAAGGCCTGTTCGATGGCGGCATTAATCACATCCGCATCCATGGAGAACTGTTCCGGTATAGGATTCGTGACTAACATACCACCCTTCAGTCCACACTCTAATTTAGCCTTGAAAGCCGCAGCCAATTCTTCGGGCGTGTCAATGCGATAGTCCACGCCAAAGCCGCTACGACGGGTATAGAAAGCCGGAAGCTCATCGGTCTGATAGCCGATAACCGGCACACCTTTGGTCTCGAGGTACTCTAAAGTCAGTCCCAGATCGAGGATGGACTTGGCACCGGCACAAATGACCATCACCGGTGTTTGTGCCAACTCCTCGAGGTCCGCCGATATATCGAAGGTCTGCTGTGCGCCTCGGTGCACGCCGCCTATGCCGCCCGTAGCGAACACGCGTATTCCTGCCATGGCAGCGATGATCATGGTCGTAGTGACGGTAGTAGCGCCATCTTCGCCGCGCGCCAAGAGAACCGGCAGGTCACGTCGCGAAGCTTTGGTCACTTCCTGTCCCTTGCGGCCGAGGTACTCAATCTCTTCGGGCGTACAACCCGCTTTTAGTTTGCCGCCGATGATAGCGATGGTAGCCGGCACTGCACCATTATCGCGAATCGTTTGTTCAACGCGCAGGGCCGTTTCTACATTTTGCGGATAAGGCATACCATGACTAATAATAGTTGATTCGAGGGCTACTACGGGTTTACCGGCGTTCAGCGCCTCTTGCACTTCGGGGGAGATAGAAAGATATTTATTCATAACAAAATATTCGCGATGTTTTGGTTGACGGCTTTGGGGCTCATCAGGGCTGCCCGTGCGGCCATTAGGCCATAATGGGCTGTTTTAGGAAATTCTATACCTTTGGTAAGGGCGAACACTACTCCGGCGAGGAAGGCATCACCTGCACCGGTGGTATTAACGATCTCTACCGGTAGCGCGGGGAAGAGCCATTCTTCGGCGGCATTGCGGCAATAGACACCTTCGGCGCCTAAGGTAATATACACATGCGCCACGCCAAGATTGAGAAGTTGTTGCGCCGCCTCTCCGTAAGTGGTTGTTTCAGTTACCGCCAAGGCTTCTTTGATGTTCAGTTTGAGAGTATGGAGGTACGGCAGTTTGGCTTTGCGAAGGGCATTGACAATGCGGTGCGCCTTGGTCGAACTGACGCCATCAATGAGAACCGGTGCTGTACTTTGTTCCATGAGGTAACGGATAGCGTCTTCTGTGATGTTCGTGTCCGCTACAATATAATCAGCTTGGTTGATATCACCGATTCGTTTAGCGAGCCACTCGGGCGTGATACAACGGATAGCTTCTGTATCTGCCACGGCAGCAATCATCTCACCGCCGTGGTTATTGATACAGAGGTAAAGGCCTGTGCGCTGGTCCGATTTGCGTTCGCTCAGCCGCACATCAATGCCTTGCTGGAGGCAGTAGTCGTATAACAAGCCTCCGAACAAGTCTCCGCCGAAGATTGTAGCCAACTGCACCTCGGCGCCAAGGAGCGTCAGGTTATGGGCTATATTACGCGCCACACCTCCGTATCCCACATCAATATGTCCGGGATTAGAGTCTTGCGCGATAAAGGCGTCCGTCAACGCGGCTGACAGGTCCACATTGGCTCCGCCTATCACAGAAATACGTGCACTCATGGTCTCATCTCTCAACTCTAAACGCTAAACGCTCAACTAATCAAACAGTGTCCCGTCATCTCTGCCGGTTGCTCTATGCCCATGATATGGCAGAGCGAAGGAGCGACGTCCGCGAGAATACCATCGGTTACATGTGCATCCTTATGGTCACGACTGATATAGATGAACGGAACAGGATTGAGACTATGCGCGGTATTGGGTGTACCATCGGGGTTGATGGCATTATCGCAGTTACCATGGTCGGCAATGAGGATGATCTCATAGCCATTCTCCAGCGCTGCTTCTATCACGCGGTGCGAGCACTCATCAATGCACTTAACCGCTTGCTCGATCGCCGGATAAACGCCTGTATGACCCACCATGTCGCCGTTGGCAAAGTTGAGGGTAATGTAATCAAATTTCTGCGTCTTAATCGCAGCCACCAGCGCTTCCGTCACTTCGGGAGCCGACATCTCCGGTTTCATGTCGTACGTAGGTACTTTCGGACTGGGAATCAAGATACGTTCCTCACCCGGGTATTCGGCTTCGCGTCCGCCATTGAAGAAGAAGGTCACATGGGCAAATTTCTCCGTTTCGGCAATACGCAGTTGCTTCAAGCCTAAGCGGCTCACTACCTCGCCCAGCGTGTTCTCCACGTTCTCTTTCGGGAAGAGAATATGCAGGCCTGTGAAGGACGAGTCATACGGTGTCATACAGCAGTAATGCAGACCCGGGATAGTATGCATGCCTTGCTCCGGCATGTCTTGTTGCGTAAGGACGATGGTAATCTCTTTAGCGCGATCATTGCGGTAATTGAAGAAAATAACCACATCTCCTTCAGCTATCCGTCCGTCGCAGGTAGCGTTTACCAAGGGTTCCATGAACTCGTCCGTATCCTTATGCTCCTCTGTGTGACGGTCGTAGCAACCTTGTACAGCGGCTACCATGTCCGTCTCTTGGCGACCGATACCGTTCACCAGTTGGTCATATGCCACTTTGATACGCTCCCAGCGTTTATCACGATCCATCGCATAGAAACGACCGATGATAGAAGCGATATGCGCACCGTTGGCGTCACATACTTGCTGCAGGTCCGCTATGAAACCTTTACCGCTACGCGGGTCTGTGTCACGGCCATCCATGAAACAATGCACGAAAGTCTTGTCGGCCACGCCGTACTCTTTGGCGATTTCTACCAGTTTGAACAGATGATCGAGGCTGGAGTGCACGCCACCAGTCGAACAGAGACCCATTAGGTGAAGTTTCTTACCGGCAGCTTGCGCGGCTTTGTAAGCGGCTATAATCTCCGGGTTCTCCATAATGGAGTTATCGCGGATGGAGCGGTTAATCTTCACCAAGTCCTGATAAACTACGCGACCGGCGCCTATATTAAGGTGTCCCACCTCCGAGTTGCCCATTTGACCGTCAGGCAGACCAACGTTCTCTCCGCTGGCTTGCAGTTGCGAATGGGGATAAGTGGCTAACAAGGCATCCCAATGGGGAGTCGGGGTACAGCTGATGACATCGGCTTTGCTCTTATCGCCAATGCCCCAACCATCTAAAATCATCAATAATGCTTTACTCATACTATTTTGGTTTAAAAATTTCGTTCTTTTCAATTTTGCGCTGCAAAATTACTACAAATATTTGGAATATACAAGATTTTGGGCTATAAAAAGTAAATTTATTTATTTTTTATGGCCAAAAGCGAAAAAAACGGAACGCGGGACCTCACGGCTGCGCGTTCCTAACAAAATACATAAAAACCTTACGAAAATAACCTTTCGCAGGTGTGATTAAAAAGCCTTCAGCCGTCAGTTTTCAGCTTTCCGACTTCTTCTGCGGATATAAATCACTCCGCAGGAAAGCATTGCCATCAGCATCAGCGGTAATACCGCATCGCCGATGGGAGATTCATCGGATTGACCATAGTCACTCGGGTTATCGAACGCTCTTCGTGGTCCGGTAGGCTTACCTCCTGCCAACGGATTATAGCCATCCGTAGTGGTTGTAGCCGTACTATATGCCGTTGGGGAACCGACAGGCGTCACTTGCGGTGAATACGTACTGCCGGAAGCTGCAATCGTGGATGTCGTTCGCCAAGCTTGCTGGGGGTCGTCCGTGGCGTTCTGTGTTATCTGCGCGGTAATGGGTGCGCTCATCAAAAGCGCTACCATCACCCATACCTTTATGATTGTTTTATTGCTCATATTCATTGTGTTTTTCCAGTTGGCCTAGTCGTTCTAGTCATTCTAGTTGTTCTAGTAATATAGATTATTTCACTCTCGCGCCGCGCGCATTATAAACTACACCATCTTTGACCAGATAGAGCACGCCATCGCTCAGCACTTTGCGTGCCCCGCTCTTTTCTAATCGCTCATCACTAATCGTCTCCACATCGGTTGGCATATTTGCACTTGGCGAGATCTCCAGCGCAAAACGATCGCTGTACGTACCCGTAGTGAGCGAGACGCTATAATCGGTTAAGCCTAAGTTCGTCCGTTCGTTGGTGGCCTTATCTACAAGAACGACACCTACGCCATCTGTGCCTTCGGGGATAGAGAAGGTGTAATCGCCATCGGCAACAATCTTCACACCCACCGGCACAACGGTTGTCTGTTCGCTGAAGGAGAGGCTGTTACCGGCTACCGGTAGCGAGTCAGAGGTGAGTGTCCAGATGTTCGCTTGATTCTTGTTGGTCTCTTTGCACAAGTCCTGATTGAACTCAAAAGCGTTCGTCACCTCTTCGTCTTCGGTCAGTCGGAGCAACGCGTGGTCGGCTTCTGTCTCGCCTTGCAGAAGACTCAACGACAGGTTGTAATCCGCTTGTTTCTTCGCCCTCCGCGCAGCAATTGAAGCAACCGTCGGTGTGTTAACACTCGACCAATAAATCGTTGTACCACTATATTGTACAAGGTACGAATACATCGGTTTGAAATCAAAGTTTGCAGAAGTAATAGCTGTTAAGAAATTATCACTCGCATCCCACTCATATAAGAAGGGCACATCACCCGTATTCCATGCGATAGTTGTTCCTCCGCTTGTTTCCGCCAAAGTCCCGTCAAAGTTCGCGAAGCTCGGCACACCAATACAATGCCAGTAACTATCTGCGACTCTTCGGTCTTTATTCACATCAGCCACAGATTTATCGGTACGACGATCTATCGTACATTCATATCCCGTCTGATTAATCGTTACCGTTTTGCTGGTTGCAGTAATTCCACTCACTTCACTCTTGGATGGGAAGTATATATACACATCTTCGACGCCATTGTTCCAAACGGACGAACTCTCTGTCATCTCATCCAAATCGAGCGCCAGCACATATCCTTCGTTGGCATTAAGGGTAAAACTGCTACGTTGGGAAGGTAATACATATTTCCAGTTGGGATCTGAATCTACCCAGAAACCATTCTCTGCACGACCCTTACCATCGTAATATTGAATAATCCAGTGCGTGCCGTAGGTTCCAAAACCGAACACATCACTCAGTTTGACATCAAACGGGAAGGATATCCAGAACAAGTCACGTTCGTATCGGGTAGCACCTGTAGAGGCGTGACCTGATTCTTTTGCTTTTCCATTCACGGTGTATTTATTGAACTTCATTGCGCCATAGACGGTCTTGACGCTTGAGAGTGAACCGCCATTGAAGCTGATTTGCTGTGCATTCTCTTGATGTTCGCGAATGATCATCAAGTCAGCGTCAATCTCCAAATCGGTATTTATCGTACCTTCAGGGATAAACGCTTTGATAAGACGGTTAGTCTTGAAATCATATACAACACGTATCTTATATTTATCCGTTCCCGAACCACCGAGTAGTTCTACCGTATTTTCGTTAGTACGAGCACCTGCTGAGCCGTAGAAGTATTGCGTCTGGCTGGCAAAATCAGCCGTCAACTTAATACGTGCACCGGGTTGAGCTTTTACAGTCGTTTCATAAATCCAGTTTTGATCATCGGTGAAGTTGATTTCATTCGCGTTCAAATCCTCAATAGCTAGTGCATTACCATCCTCATCAAACATCTTTGCATCGCCTTCGAGCACGAGGAATCGGTCGCTGACGATAGATGAACCGCTCAAGTACGCACGGCTGATTGCATTGTTTTCATGATTCCACATAAAGCGGATATTCGCTTCTACGCCTATCCATTCATCCACATAAGAATCGCTGACAAACGTATCGGTAATACACTCGCTGTAGTCATTGGCTATACAGAACTTGATATTCGTTCCGTTATTCACATGTCGCATGAAATAATGCGAAAAACCATAGCCTTGATTCTTCGAATACTCCGAATAGGTCATAGTGTTCGAGCCCGAAGTCTTGTAGTTCGTCCAACCACCATCCGAAGCATCTGTACGAACATAGAAATTACCATCATATCCGCCTAAGTACGATGCGGTTGCAACTTTGCTTGAGTTTTGCTCTACTTTGAAGTTATAGATACCCACGGCTGTAATAGAAGAGATATCAAGGTTGCTTCCTTGTTTTGTCCAAGTCTGTGCACCGGTTTCTCCGTCAATAGCCGTACATTTCTGCAATTCCACAGAGGGAGATGAACCATAAGCCACAAAGAACGAAACGATGTCTTCGGTACTTGCTTTCGCCTTGATTACACGCGACGGGTGATACCAACTGACTGTGTGTGCATCGCCAGACCAAGTAGCCAAATCTTTGTAAACCAACCTCCAGTCTCCCTCGCTGACAGGGTAAACGACATCCACTACCGGACGACCGGTTCCAAAGGAAACGGTGAATTCATATTCGCCGAGCGCTTCAGTATGAATCTCGCATCGCTGACCGTTCTCGCTCGCATCTTCGGTCGAGAAGAACCATGGTAGAGAGGTTGTTGTAGAGTATATTTGACCCTTATTGGTATACCACAGGTCATTGGTGTTCTTTTGATACTCTTTATGCAGCATAAAGCCGTAGGAGTAGTCCGCACTGGTGAAATTAACCTTTGCTTTAAATTCAAATCCACCTGCCACATCAGCAACTAATTCCACAGGTGTACCTGCAACGGCACTACCACCCGAACCAGTCACATAGGTATTGGCATAAATTGTATAACCGGAACTTGTCGAATTGTATTTCATCCAGCAACCGGTTCTATAGAATGTACCACCATTACGTGTCTCGGTGTCTCCGTTATACGGAATGAACATCGTCGCCTTCGGGTCAAAGTCCATTCGCCCGGTAAACTCACCACCATTAAAGGCTTGCATATCGCCTGTGTGAGTCGTTGTAGCCTTACTGTTAAAGTCCACGTTGTTAAATGCTATACCATTTGCCCATGAAGCATAGTTGCTGGTTGTATAGGTTGATGGTATTTCGCAATAGAAAATATCGGATGTGCCGAGTTGTGTCATCTGATAATATGGCTTTGTGTTATTACCCGGAGCATCATCATAATTGCCGGAGCCGTTAAAATACGCATCAAACGTCACATATACGTTCTCCCAGCCGAGGTTGTTTTTGAAGTAAACGGTTGGAACGGCGGTGTAGTTAGCTACAACCGTTGTAGCTCCGGTTGTTTTAACCCACGTAGATGCTTCGCCGGAATTGCCGAACGTAGCATATGAGGTAGTAACCTCCGTCCATCCGGAAAATGAGTAACCCAATATCTCCGGTGCAGTAATGGTCGGAGCCAAAGATGTCGCCGAAGCGGTTACTGATGTGCTGGGATAGAGCACGTCCGAACCACATTTGAATTGTACATTGACCGTATAGGTATCTTCGAACCGCGCATAGAGTGTGTGGTTGCTGGCTGTGCTAACAATCGTCTCTGCCGTCACGCGTGTTCCCTCAACCGGAGAATCGCTTGCTGTCGTGTACCATCCCACGAATCCTTTGGCGGCCTTAGTTGCTGTTGGCAATGTGCCATAAGCCGAAGCATAAGTCACGGACTTCGTTACAACGCCTTCAGTATTAGTTGCTCCGTTCAAGTCACCGATAGAACCATTATTGGTGGAATAATCAAACGTCACGGTGTAGTTGTTTGGAGTGTAGCGCGAATAAACGGTTGCATCGGCAGCAATGGAATTCAAAACATTGTCGCTGGCTCCCATGGTACTAACCACAGAACCGCCTTCGTCTTTTGTGGTGTACCAGTTAGAGAAGGTATACCCGCTTGAGGCTGTCTGAGTAAAGGTGATATTCTCACTGGCTGCCACATAGTCACCGGAAGAGATGCTTCCTGTAGTACTACCGCTGGCGCTAATTGAAGCGCCACCTGTTCCCTTGCCAAAAGTCACTTTATACGAAGTCGGGTAACCGATGGTAATCTGGTTACTCGATACATTCCACGTAAAGCGGTACGTACCTGCCGCTGCCGTCTTGAACGTTTGGTTGCTTCCGGCATCATTGGCAAGCGTTACTGCCGTACCCTTATTGGTATAGATGATTTTCGTGACCGCCCCTGTATTATTGCCCCAATATTTATTGGTAGAAGCGTTAAACACCTTGAATTCAAAGTCCGTATTGGCTGGTAGTGATACCTCTACATAACCCGAAGTCATCGCACCTGCCGAAGTTGTGATATTGGTAATCTGGTTTGCACTGGTACTCCAATCTCCTAAAGCATCCGGAGAACTTTCGTTACCACCTGCAATGCGCCAAATCGGAGCGAAGTTAGCCGTTACCGTTGCCGTGGAAGTCAAGCCGTTAATCTTACCCGTAGTCGCGGACGTTGAGTTGGTTAGCGTTCCTGCCGTAGTTGTCCAATTCACGAAATAATAACCTGGATTGGCTGTAGCCGTTGGTAGGTCAGCCAAGGTCGCTATATGTCCTGTTACACTCGTACTTGCTACCGAACCATTGGCTCCGGAAGACACAGTGACCGTATAATTGTTTTCAGACCAGTGCGGATAAAGGGTTACATCGGTGTAGCCACCGGTGTAGGTTGCACCAAGGTTATAAACCTTATCTCCTCCATCAGAAGTCGTCCAACCATCTTGTGTGTAACCGGCTTTAGTAAACGTGCTTGACGACAACGTACACGACGATCCATAAGTTGTTACTGCACTGGCAGTTACACTACCGCTTCCTCCCGTTCCCGCTGCATAAGATACTTGGTAAGGACAGTGGATGACCATAGTGTTGTCGGTAGGAACGAAGGTAACAACGGCTACACCTGCATGAGTGGATTTGAATTTAATATCTCCACTATTGCTTGAAGTCTTTGTTCCGTTTGTTACGGTTACACCGCTCCAATCGCCAAACCAATAATTTCCACTGTGACCGCAAAATTTAAATGAGTATTCGATATTGGCAGTAAGTGACTTGGTGCTACATTTAAAATATCCGTTTGTAGCGTCATAAGTAGTTGGGTTTTGCGTATTATCCCAATCACTTCCATTAGGAGAACATGTACCGGCAAGATAGTAAAGCGGATGAATCATCAATTTATTCGTCGATGTATTGAAGAAGAAATAATACGACATATTACTATAGTTTGCCGTAAAGTCGCATGCAATATTTGTGTTATCACCTTCCGTTGTTGTTGGAGTATATTCAACACCGATAGTGACATTATTTTTCCCCGAATCTTTCCCATACCAAGTAGATCCTGTTTTAACTTTGAAGAGCGTCCATTCTCCAGATGGAGTTAGATTCTTATACACCCAATTTGTAATACCGGACGAGACCATTTTATGCGTAGCGTCTTCTGTCCATGATCCATCCGGACCTAAGATATAATAATCATCCGCCCAGAGTTGGCTTGTTAAACTTGCTATCAGTAGTCCAATTACTACTAATACTGTTTTTAATGAATTAATGTTTTTCATCGTATTTTTGTGATTATATTATTACGTAATTTATGCCATATATTTCATAATAGCTTTAATTGTTGGCTGCTTCACAATTAGTGCGGCAGCCTTGTCATCTGCATGTTCTACTCCGAAACAGATTCGTTCATATTTTGTATTGGGGAACTTATAGTTAAAATTGTTCCAAATGTTGTTATTGTCCGGTCGTTCCTGAACTGCACATACCATGAAATCCGGATGGTAGTTTTTTATTGCATAGCGAATATCACCTTCCAAATACGTCACATAATCTCCCCTGCTATCCAAAACAATAATCAATTGGTGCCACTCCAATACCGCCCATACATCTATCAAGTTCTCTCCCACTGGTATCTCTGTCGGTATCTGAATGTCATTTTCGTTCATGTCCTGTAGAACTTTAATTGTAGCGCCGGCATCATTTAACGCCTTTATCAACAACCAAATCGTAGTTGTCTTTCCTACGTTTTGCAGGTCTTTGATTACTATGAATTTTGTCTTTTCCATGGTTCGTATTATATTGGTTTGTTTATATCAGTCTTATTCTGCTCTGCATTTGCAAATTATAGCGAAAACTTGCTATCGTTTTCTTTATTTCATCTATGCTCGCGTCCTGTTGCAATGAAGGAATGTCAATCATCCCTTTACGCAACTGCTTATGGGCATACATAATCTCTCTCATCAACCGCCCGGTATCATTCAACGCTTCAATAATATCTCTCGTTGCAGTAACCCAATTGGGTACTTGAATTGTCAACGCCCCTTTTCTCAGCTCCAAACATACAACTTTCAAGTAACAATCATTAAAATACCTGATTAACATACTTATTGTTTTCTCAGAGTCCACCTTTCTATACGGATAATTCTCAGGTGTCCATGGAGGTAAGTTTTGGAGATGGTTTTGGGCTTGTTTCTCCGCTAACAACCTATCGTTCCACGCATAGACTTCCTCTCTCATCACCTCTACCCCGACCAATATCTCCTCATAATCATCTTGCGTCATCGCTACCATCATTCTTTTAATCTTATTTTTGATCCGCTTTGGGGATGTTGATATTATAAACTAGTGAGACTAGGCGGCCTAGGATGACTAGGAAGCCTAGGTTTTTTCCTGTTCTTTTCTTATTTTTTTCTTATTCTGTTCTTAGCCTCACCTTGGCTTTGACTGTCGTTTGACCGTCGTTCCACCGTCGTTCTACCGTCGTAGTTGACTGGTGTTTCGGCGTTCTTAGTTTATTAGATGACTAGGTCGGACTAGTTTGTCATTTCTCATTTTATCTTTTTCGGACCATTTTCGGTCTTTTTGTCTATATTGATTCAATAAAAAAAGCAAGACACGAGATTTCTCTCATGTCCGGCAAAAAAAAGATTATGTAATCAAGGGATTATATCGAACCCGATAAAATGTTGGGATCTCTACGAGTTGGCCAAAAATCGACTACATATATCACATCATCATCGATATAATAAATCATTTTTGTCAATCTTCCGATAGGAATACTTCTCATACCGTGCGGTCGATGTTCCAACAAAGGTTCCATCTTTCCCAAATTTGGGAATCTGAGCAAAGCTTTTCCAGTATCTTTTACCTCACGCTCAAATTTGAGAAACGTAGGTATCCCAAAGCGTTCTTGAATGTAAGAAGATACCTCCCAATACGAAGATTTCGCAAAATCAGTAATTTCTATCCTCATACAGCGATACGTTCAGGATGAAATATAGACTCGAAGGAACTTATTCTACCCTCCTCAATATCACGCTCGGATTCGTCTAAACGAGCATTAATCTCCTCCATTGTATATGGAGCAGGTGTTTCGCTTAAACTCTTTACGTTAGCTTGCAATTCAGATATTACTTGCTCTTGTTCTTGTACCGAAAGCGTCATTATGACTGCGATGAGGCTATTTAATGTTTCCTGTGCCATACTAGTTGCTGTTTTGCGTTTTGCGACGCAAAAGTACAACTTTTTTTTGACATACGCAAGAGATTGAGCAAATTTCTTTCTTTTTTGCCTGTTTTTTATCAAATCAATACATCAAAGATCGTTTGCCTTGGTTTTAAGTGCTGAGGCTGCACTATAGTTCTTCGTTTAATTTGGTTAATTTGTGAACCTTTATCTTTTCTCTTTATCTTTTTGATCCATCATCGGTCTTTTTGGACTAATACATACAAAAAAGCGTGAAAATCACTTGTCTTCACGCATCTTGAGGGCTTCGCAATCCCCGAATAAAGTAGAAAAACAACCGAAATCCACGCTCGATATGTACAACCCGCCCGCCCATTTGCGAGCGTGGATTGAATATACATATCCACGAGGACATTCATTAGTTGCTGTCTGGACTTTATTCTTTGTGAAATGTTGCGAAGATTTCAAGATGTCGCAAACAACGTTAATAAACGCCTTTTGTCGCGTTCGCCAAATAGTTCGCAATTTGCGATACCGCTTACAGCTAAATCGCAGGTGCGACCATTGTCTCCGCTCTCCCCATGCGAAACATCACAATGTTTCTTTGGGGGCTCCATAGAACAACCCCACGGGGCGCAAAAACGAACGCTTTTATGTCCTCTGGTTTAGCGTCTCAGAGCGACGCGCACACTATACGCGCGAAACAATTAAGTGCGTACATTTTGCGGCGCAAAATTACAAATAAATTTTTGAATAAACAAGTTTTGGCTCAAAAAAAAGACAAATAATTTATATTTTTTACCAAAAATGCAAAAAAAAAGGTCATTGGCATGATTTTTGTATGCTATGCGTACATACATTACTATATTAGAACTATGAACCAAATACTGTGGGTTGATGACGAAATAGATTTGCTGCAACCGTACATCATCTATCTGAAAGGCAAAGGTTACGAAGTATCCACCGCTACTAACGGTGAGGACGCCATTGATGCCTTGCAAGAGAACGTGCCCGACATTGTTTTTCTGGACGAGAACATGCCGGGTTTATCGGGTTTGGAAACGCTTCAGGAGGTGAAAAGGCTTCATCCGGAAGTGCCGGTGGTGATGATTACCAAGAGTGAAGAAGAGCATATCATGGAACAGGCTATCGGTGAGAAAATAGCCGATTACCTCATCAAACCGGTTAATCCCAGCCAGATACTGATGTGCCTCAAAAAGCATATCCATCAGCAATCGATCGTTACGGAACAAGTGCAACAGAACTACCGTCAAGAGTGGAGTGACATCGCTTATATGATTGACACTGCCAGTACATTGGACGAGTGGAAAGCCATCGAACGGACGCTCTGCCGATGGGACATTGAGTTAGAGCAAACGGGTATGCGGAGTCTGCTGGAAGACCAGCGCACACAAGCCAACGCGGCTTTCGCCAAATGGATAGGACGAAACTATGTTTCGTGGTTTAACGGAGAGCGGTTAGCGGTTAGCGATGAGCGACCCTTGATGTCACCTGACATCATGAAGCATAGCGTCTTCCCTCTGTTGGATAGGGGAGAAAAAGTGCTGCTCTGCGTGATTGATAATTTCCGCTACGATCAGTGGAAAACGATTCAGCCCTTATTGAGCGACATCTACTCTATCCGCGAGGAAGAACAATACCTCAGTATTTTGCCTACGGCAACTCAATACGCCCGCAATGCTATTTTCTCCGGTCTGCTGCCGCTGCAGATCCAACAAATGTACCCGCAATTGTGGATAGAAGAGGGCGACGAAGAGAGCAAGAATATCCACGAGAAAGAGCTGGTTCAGACGCTTCTGGATCGTTACCGTCGCCGTGAGAGTTTCACGTATTGGAAAGTGAACGAAAGCGATTTTTGCGAACGGGTGACGCACCAACTCAAAAGCGTTCAAACACCTCTTACTATCGTGGTGCTTAACTTCATCGACATGCTCTCACACTCGCGTACAGAAAGTAAGATGATGCGCGAACTGGCCAATGACGAAGCCGCTTATCGCAGTCTGACGCTCAGTTGGTTCAAACATTCGCCCACCTACAATCTGCTCAAACGCGCCGCTCAATTGGGTTATACGCTGGTGCTCACGACCGATCATGGTACAACGCGCGTTAAGAATGCTGTGCAGATAGTAGCGGATAAGAATACCAATACCAATATCCGTTACAAGGTTGGCAAAGCGCTCAACTGCGCATCGAAGAACGTACTGACCATCGACCATCCCGAACGCGTCGGACTGCCGTCACCCAACATCAGCAGTAGTTATATGTTTTGCTCCGGAAGCGATTTCTTCGCCTATCCGAATCAGTTCAATTACTATGCGCAGTTCTACCGCAATACCTTCCAGCACGGAGGTATTTCATTGGAAGAAATGATTGTACCGCTGGTTACTCTCACGCCCAAAGAACAATAAGTTTTGGTTAAGAAAAAACGCTCATATCGCTTCCTGTATGTTCTATTGGCGTTAACTTTGTTAACGCTTTTGGGCTTGGTATGGGTGATGACGAGTCATGGTTCAGCGCCGTCGGAGGAAGAGTTAGCGGGGAAGAAACATCGCCTTACTGTGCTTACCTGGAACACCGCCAGACTGGGCGATTACAAGAAACCCGACAGGAACGATGTGCTGAACTATTTGAGTTCGCAAGACGCAGATATCCTCTGCCTGCAGGAAGTGGATGTGTATAAGAACGACCGCTATCTGACGCTGGCGGAAGTGAAGCAAGTTCTCAGCGCCAAATACCCTTACTCTTACTTAGATTTCTCGGTTTATAACAGCCGGCATCAGTTTGGTACGATGGTTTGGTCCAAATACCCGCTTGTGCATAAGAAGAGTTTGCCTTACGAGGCCAAAACAGCCAACCTCAGTAACCGCTGCGATGTGGTTATCGGACAAGACACCATCCGCCTTTTCAACAACCATTTGCAATCGTATAGTTTTACGCCCAAAGACCTGGAAGAAGCTGAGACGCAGCGCAATTATCAAGGCGTTCGTTCATCAGCGCAAAAACTGGAACAGAAATGGGAACGCGCTCTGCCGCTTCGTAACGCACAGGCGCGCATCGTGCGGACGGAGATACAAGACAGTCCATATCCCGTTATTGTGGTAGGCGATTTCAACTCCATTCCGCTTAGTTACACCTACTGGCATATCAGCCGCGGGCTACTCGATGCTTTCGCTGAGACGAGTTGGTTCAGATGGGGCACTACCTGCGAAAAGCGGCATATAGGCCTGCGCATTGATTATATCCTTTCTTCCCCATCCTTAGTGCCTATCAGCTGCTCTGTCCCTCATCCCTCCGGCTCTGACCATTGGCCCGTGGTAGCTACCTTGGCGTGGTAAAACCACTACCCATTACCAACTACCCACTACCCACGAAAAAAGCGAAGCGCGTTACCACACTCCGCTTTCCGTACCGCGAGCCGGGGTCGAACCGGCACGCCCATCACTGGGCAAAAGATTTTAAGTCTTTCTTGTCTACCAATTCCAACATCGCGGCGTAGACGATTTTTGAAAATCGGCTGCAAAGGTACAACAAAATTTTGGAATACGCAAATTTATTTGCTATTTTTTTGCAGGAATGGTTTTTTATTTGCAAATCTCGAAAATTTTTACTACCTTTGCAGCCCATTTCCAATAAATGACCAAAGGGTAATGGGTAATTGGTAGTGGGTAATTGGTAATTGGTAATTGGAAAATGGTAAATGAATTTATGGCTAAACTAACAAACATCACAGAAGCGGAAGCGAGCGCCTTAGCGCTGGAGTTTGCGGAATCGATTCATGCCGGATTTCCTTCGCCGGCCGCTGATCACTCAGGTGAACGCATCGATTTGACACGCGAGATGACACCCCATCCGGACACTACTTTTTATGCGCATGTAGAAGGCGATTCGATGCGCGATGCCGGCATATTAGATGGCGATGTGGTGGTGGTTGATCGCAGTTTGGAACCCAAAGACGGCGATTTCATCATCGCTTACATCGATGACGAATACACTTTGAAGGAGTTTCGGATGGATGCTATTAACCATTGTGCTTGGTTGATTCCGCACAACCCTGAGTTCCAACCCATCCGCGTAGATGAAGACAGTCGTTTTCAAGTGTGGGGTGTCGTTACCTACGCCATCCACCGCATTCGTTAAACCCTTCTGAACCATGATTGCTCTGGCTGACTGCAATAATTTCTTCGTTTCGTGCGAACGCGTCTTCCGTCCCGATCTGGAAGGCAAACCGGTCGTTGTGTTGTCCGGTAATGACGGTTGTGTGGTCAGTCGCTCTAACGAAGCCAAAGCCTTGGGCATTGCGATGGGCGTACCACTCTATCAGATTCAATCGTTGGTGGATAAAGAGGGCGTAGTTTGTTTCTCCTCTAATTTTGCGTTGTACGGCGATCTGAGCGACCGTGTGATGTCTATTCTCAGGCAACATACCACCCATTTCGAACAATACTCCATTGACGAAGGGTTCATTCATCTGGACCATGTACCGGAGGCGGAACAAAAAGCCTATTGCGAGCGTATCGTGCGCGCGATTAAACAAGGAGTAGGCATCCCTGTCTCCATGGGCATCGCACCCTCTAAAACCTTGGCGAAAGTGGCAAGTAAGTACGCCAAGAAATACACCGGGTACCATGGCGTCTGCGTCATCCGAACCGAAGAGCAACGCATCAAAGCCTTGCAATCGTTTGAGATAGGTGATGTGTGGGGGATAGGCAGGCGCGCCAAGACCAAACTGCAAGCAGCAGGCATCACCACCGCCCTTCAGTTTGCAGAAAGATCTGCTTCTTTCGCACAGCATTTATTGCATAAACCCGGTCTGCTCACATGGAAAGAACTGCGTGGAGAAGATGCGATAGACATCACCCAATTACCCTTAAAGCAGTCTATCACCACCTCGCGGACATTTGCGCACGCCATTACGGAACAGACATTATTGGAAGAGCAAATCGCCAATTTCTGTGCCCACTGTGCCCGACAACTGCGTGTGCAACGGTCTGTTTGTCAGCAACTGTTGGTCTATGCGCACACCTCTTCTTTTCGCTCTGATGTAGAGCAGCATTACTTGAATGAGATCATCACTCTATCGGTACCGACCGCTAACACCCCCGAACTGGTAAACTATGCGTTGACAGCCTTACGCCGCGCGTATCGACCCGGAGTATTATACAAGAAAGCCGGTGTGGTCTTGCTTAAGATTAGTGCCGAAACGGCGGTTGTACAAGATTTATTTGACGAGAAGGACCGCGAGCGAGACAACCGCCTGCAACGGGTTTTGGACCATATAGACGATCGTCACGGCAAACGTGCTATTCTGCTGGGCACACAACTCAGCGCACTACATACCTCCGATGACACCACCAACCTGCCTGTCTACAAAAACGACCACAAAAGCCCGCTCTACACCACCGACCTGCGCGACATCATTACCGTCAAAGCAAAGTAAAGATGGGTTCTTGGCATAAAAAATACAAACATATTTGCATATTTGAAAAAAAAGTTGTATCTTTGCAGCGTTTTTCTGGAAACTGAAAAAAGAAAACTGCAAACAGAAGGGGAAGGGTGAAAACAAAAAGAAAAGCACCCGCAGAATGCAGATGCTTGGCGCTCCCTCTAGGACTTGAACCTAGGACCCCCTGATTAACAGTCAGATGCTCTAACCGACTGAGCTAAGGAAGCAAAGCTATTTACGATTTGACATTGTACGATGCACGATTGTAGTGTCGAAAAACAGTCTTTTCGTAAAAGCGGGTGCAAAAGTACTGCTTTTTTTTGACATAGCCAAATTTTTTTGCAAAAAAATGCAGTTTTATAGTCACTTTTTTGAAAAATAACCCTTTTTTGGTCAAAAATAACACAAAAAATGAAAAAAATCTTAGGATTAGGTAACGCGTTAACGGATATTCTTCTCCAAGTGAGTGAGGACGATTTGCGCGAACTTGGTTTTCCGAAAGGAAGCATGAACCTCATTTCTAAAGACCAGGCGGCGGAGATTCAATACCGCTTCCTTTCGGTTCGCAAACGCATGGTAGCCGGTGGTTCGGCTTCGAACACCATCAACTGTATTGCGTCATTAGGTGGTAAAGCGGCTTTTATCGGTAAGATTGGTAATGATGAAGTGGGTGATTTCTACCGTGAGGATATGCTCAAGAACGGTGTGAAGCCCATTTTATTATTTTCTTCGCAAAGCGCTATGTCGGGTTGTTCGATTGTGCTGATCACGCCGGATGGCGAGCGCACGTTCGCTACATATTTAGGAGCCGCTGCTGAGCTTTGCGCCGATGATATTCAGAAAGATGCGTTTTCGGGTTATGACATTTTCCACATTGAGGGTTACTTGGTACAGAACCATGACTTGCTGGAGAAATCGTTGCGTTTGGCCAAAGAGGCGGGTTGTATGATTTCGTTGGATCTGGCATCGTATAACGTGATCAATGAAAACCACGCTTTCCTCAAAGGACTGGTGAAACAATACGTGGACATCGTGTTTGCCAACGAGGACGAATCATTCGCCTATACGCACCTTAATCCCGAAGAATCGGTTGCACGGATAGCGGAAGAGTGCGACATTGCGGTGGTGAAGGTAGGTAAGAACGGTTCGTACGTGCAGCAAGGCAGCAAGCGCTACCACATCGGTGCTATTACCACTTCCTGTACCGACTCTACCGGTGCCGGAGACTATTTTGCAGGCGGGTTCCTGCACGCGTTGAGTGATGGCTTTGATATCCGTCGTTGCGCAGAGATCGGCACTATTGCCGCCGGTCGGGTGGTGGAAGTGATTGGAACCAAACTGAGTGACGACACTTGGGAAGAGATCCGACGCATCTGCGCGCTATACCGCGGGTTTATGCAGAAGTACAATAAGGATTAATTGATAAATGATAATTGATAGTTGATAATTGATGAAAGCTATTATTCGTCCGTTTTATATTTTGTGGCAGTTTGTGATTGCATGGCCGATATTGGCGGTTTTGACGATCTTTACGGCTATTTTTACCGTCTGCACGGTGCCTTGGCGCAATGCAGAGTTTGTGCATAAAGTGCAGCAGTTCTGGTCCCGTTCGTTCTTTTGGTTGATGTTCCTGCCGGTTTCGGTCGATGGAACCGAGCATATTCAGCCTCATCAGAGTTATGTATTCGTCTCCAACCACCAATCAATGTTCGATGTGTGGCTTGTTTACGGTTGGTTGCCGGTTATCTTCAAATGGTTGATGAAAGCGGAATTGCGCAAAGTGCCGTTTGTAGGAACGGGTTGCAAAGCCGCCGGTCATATCTTCATTGACCGTCGCAATGCCAAAGCGGCGATGGAGAGTCTTAAGGAAGTGGAGAAACAACTGACTGATGGCGTTTGCACGGTTATTTTCCCGGAAGGAACACGTACGGCTACGGGTGAGATGGGACGTTTCAAACGCGGAGCGTTCCAGATTGCCATTGATTTGGGGTTGCCGGTTATACCGCTTTCGCTGAGCGGTTGCTTCGATATCATGCCTAAGGGCGCGCTGACCGTTCGCCGCCATGCGGCGCATATGCATATCGGTGAACCGATTGACTTGAAGCAGTTTGCCGACCCGAATGAGGCGATTGAGGCGGTACGTAATGCCGTGGCGGAGGGAATAAAAAGTTGAGAGTTTAGAGTTGAGAGTTTAGAGTGCTATTTCGGGATATCATAGGGCAAGAGGAGATCAAGGCGCAGTTGCGGGCGTCGGTGCGTGAGGGACGAATTCCTCATGCGCAACTGTTTACCGGCATCAGCGGAATCGGCAAGTTGCAGTTGGCGCTCGCCTACGCGCAATACGTTAATTGTGCGCATCGCACGAACGAGGACAGTTGCGGTCAGTGTCCCACATGTTTGCAGATGCAAAAACTGCAACATCCTGACCTGCATTTTGTTTTTCCTATCGTCAAAATCGAACATGAAGACACCTGCGATGCGTTCATGGAACAATGGCGAGAAATCATCCTCTCCCGCGGTTATTTCGATTTGGAAGATTGGTACAAAGCGCTGCGCGTGGAGACCAAACAAGGGATGATATATGAAAAAGAGAGCGGTGAGATTTTGCGTAAGTTGAGTCTCAAACCCTTTGGTGACGGCTACAAAGTGATGATCATTTGGCAGCCGGAGAAGATGAATGATTCGTGCGCCAATAAGCTGCTCAAGTTGCTGGAAGAGCCGCCTGTACAAACTCTTTTTATCTTGGTTTCCGAACATCCGGAGCAGTTGCTGTCCACTATTCTCTCGCGCGTACAACGTATTCAGATTCCCCGGATTCCCAACGAGGTGGTTGCTGATGCCTTGATGCGCAAAGGCGTGCCTGCTGCTACCGCCTCTGACATTGCCCGTATTGCTAACGGCAGTTATCTGCAGGCGCTCAAGAAAGTGAACCAAAGCAAAGAGAACATAGCCGAATTGCAAGCTTTCATCGCACTTTTCCGCAATGCCTATACGGTGGGAATGATCAATGATGCGGAGAAAAAATTCCAAGCGTTGCAGCAGCTGCGCAAGTGGAGTCTGGACATGGCGGACGCCAAAACGATGGGACGTGAGCGACAAAAACATTTTCTGCAATACGCCCAGCAACAAGTGCGGGAGAACTATATCCGTAATTGGGCGCAACCGGACCTCAATTACCAGTTGCCGGAAGAGCGCGAATTCTCCGTTAAATTCGCACCTTTTATCCATTCCGGCAATGTGGAAGGCATCATGCGGCAGTTAGACCTTGCGGAACGACAAATAGAACAAAACGGCAATGCCAAAATCATTTTCTTTGATCTTTGTATCCAAATGATAGTATTAATCAAAAAGCCCAAACAATAAATATGTCAACCTCCAAATACCATACCTCCAACGAATTGCCGGCATCGGCATCCAAGCGCAACTCCGCGCATATGTTGCCGGTAGTGGACTGGTTATCCGATCTGCCGGAAAATACCCATTTAACGGACCTTGTAGAGGTTCAGTTCAAGCAAACGCGCAAAGGTTATTTCCATAACACAAACCATCTGCCGCTGGAGAAAGGCGTCAAAGTGGTAGTGGAAGCCACGAGCGGTCAAGATCTTGGCGAAGTGGTTCTGACCGGCAAACTGGTTGAGTTGCAGATGCGTAAGAACCGCATTGACACCTCGCGGTACGAAGTGCGACAAGTGATCCGTATTGCTACAGAAGAAGACCTTCAGCGTGCCGAAGAGGCCCATGCACGCGAGCAAGAGACGATGATCAAAGCCCGCCAATTGGCCAAGTCCTTAGGACTGGAGATGAAGATCGGCGATGTGGAGTATCAGGGAGACGGTACGAAAGCTATTTTCTATTACATCGCTGACGGGCGTGTGGATTTTCGACAACTAATCAAAGTCTATGCCGAGACATTCCGTATTCGCGTGGAGATGAAGCAAATCGGTGCCCGTCAAGAGGCGGGTCGTATAGGCGGAACGGGTCCGTGCGGACGCGAACTGTGTTGCTCTACGTGGATGATCAATTTCTCGTCGGTAGGCACAGGTGCCGCGCGGCTACAGAACATATCGCCTAACCCACAGAAACTGGCAGGTATGTGTGCCAAACTCAAGTGTTGCCTCAATTATGAAGTGCCGGTGTACGAAGATGCCTCCAAACTGTTACCACCGCGGCATGTAGAGTTGGAGACGAAAGATGCTACGTATTATCTTTTCTCTACTGACCCCTTGGCCGGTATGGTCACCTACTCGTCAGACCCGCAGGTAGCCGCTAACCTGCAAACGATCACTGCGCATCGCGCCAAAGAGATTATTGCGATGAATAACCGTGGCGAAAAACCCGATACGCTCGAAGGTACGCGTGTTGCCAGCCCAGAGTTGGGTTACCATAACGTGGTGGGACACGATGATGTGACGCGTTTTGACCGCAAGCGTAATCCTAAGGGCCATCATCATCGCCGCGATAACAGAGATCGCAGAGATAACCGCAATGATAGTAAACGACCGTCCTAAGCCTATGCGTCACCGAAGTTTTCTTTTTATACTCCTTGTAGTCGCGGTAGTAGGTATGAGTTCGTGCCGCAAAGGGATTGTGTATAGCCATTTTCAGCCCATTTCATCGGCACAATGGGCGATTGACTCTATTGCCCGTTTTGATTATCGGATAACCGATACGGCGACTTCTTATACGGTGCTTATTTATGTGCGGCATACGGAGCGCTATCCGTATCAGAACATATGGCTTTTTGTGGGTGATTCGCTCCATCGCGATACCTTGAATACCTATTTGGCAGATGACCGAGGGCAATGGATAGGCGACAAACAGCACGGTTTTATCGAGCGGCAGATTATCTACCAACCTTCACGCCATTATGCCGACACGGGTTCGTACTATCTGGACATTCAACACGGCATGCGCGACTCGCTGCTGCGCGGTGTAACAGATGTGGGAGTAGAGGTAATTGATAATTGAGAATTGAGAATTGAGAATTGAAAGTTGGGAAAGAATAAGTTAAAGAAATTCGCGGAGATGGAGACATTTCATAATGTCATCCAATGCGGTGCGCGGGAGATGAGCCGTAAGCCATCCGAAGTCAGTCTTCAAAAGCATGAGTTGGCGGGTCATTGGCGCGATGCGTATTTTCATAATGACCATCCTATTGTGCTGGAGTTAGGTTGCGGTCGAGGCGAATACACAGTAGGACTGGCTCGGCGCTATCCGGAGAAGAATTTTATTGGTGTGGATATCAAGGGTGCACGCATGTGGGCAGGTGCGAAAGAAGCCGAATTAGACGGGTTAACCAACGTTGCTTTTCTGCGAACGAACATAGAGATTATCGCTTCTTTTTTTGCGTCCGACGAAGTGGATGAGATTTGGATTACGTTCTGTGACCCGCAGATGAAAAAAGCCACCAAACGGCTTACCTCTACGTATTTTATGCAGCGCTATCAGCAGATCGTTCAACCGAACGGACTGATTCATCTCAAAACGGACAGTCCTTTCCTCTATGCCTATACGACAGAGATGCTTCGGCTCAACTCCTACCCTGTCCGTTGCACTACGGACGATTTATACGGAGCGCATTCAGCCATCAGTAGTCAGCTATCCCTTTTGAGCGACGCGCGTGCGCTGCAAACGCACTATGAGAAACAATGGTTAGATAGGGGAATGACAATCAAGTATATAGAATGGCAATTGACGCCTTTAGCTTCGTTTGAAGAACCGACGATTGAGATAGAGCATGATTCTTACCGTTCGTACGGTCGCAATTACAATAACGCATAAAAAAAGCACCCTTGCAGGTGCTTAAGCAGGTTTTTGTACCTTCATTGAGCAACAAGGATTACTCAGCAGCAGGAGCCTCAACAGCCTCAGCAGCCTCAACTACTTGTGCAGAATCAGCAACAGCCTCGCAGCATGCGCTGTCTTTGCAGCACTTGTCACAGCATTTTTTCTCTGCACTCTTGTTGCAGCAACTCATTGCAGCAACGGCAACAAGTGCGATAAGAAGCATTTTCTTCATAATTTAAAAACAAGTTTTAAATTCTGGAGCTTCGGCGTCGTCGAGTAGTGTAAGCGAGCTTACACTCGACTAGCACGAACCTTCATAATTTGGGTTAATAAAGCTTTAATACCTGATTTTTTCGCCTTTTTGCGAAAATCGACTGCAAAAGTACTGCTTTTTTTGCATATATCCAAAAAAAATTGTAATTTTGCACACTGAAATTAACATTTTATGGACAAAAAGCCTATTTTTGACAAGAAAGACCTCCGATTTGTGGGGTGGAACATCGTTTTAGCCGTATTGCTAGGAGTATGTATTATCGTTGGGTTAGTGCTTTGGTTACGGAGTTATACCCAACACGGTGTGGAAGTGGAAGTGGCGGATGTGCGCGGGTTGGTTTTGGCGGAAGCCGAACCGCTTTTGCAGGCACAGGGGCTGCGGTTAGAAGTGATTGATTCGACCTATTCGGACAAAGTGCCGTTTGGTACGGTAGTGGACCAAGATCCCAAACCGCAGAGCCATGCCAAGCACGGACGACTGGTATATGTGACCATTAATGCCACTACCAAACGTCAGATCACCATGCCTAACCTTCATGACATGAGTTACCGACAGGCAGAAACCACGTTGCGCGGATTGGGTCTGCGGGTGGATAGTATCTATGAGTACGAGCCTTCTGCTTTCCGTGATTTGGTATTGGATGTGAAAGCGAACGGTAAGAGTATTGAGCCCGGCGAAAAAGTAGCCGTAGGCACGAAGGTACGATTGGTGGTTGGTTTTGGTCGTGGCACCGAAGAGGTGGAAGTGCCGAGTGTGATTGGTTTGACGCTCCAAGATGCGCGGAGTCTGCTGCTGAGCAGACGCTTGACCCTCGGTGCCGTTAACTACGATGAAGCCGAAGAGGAAGGTGTAGAACAATTCGTTTATTCGCAGACCCCTGCTGCCGGCGAACGCATAGTAGAAGGCGAGACGGTTGCCTTGCGTTTGTCGTCTAATATAGAAAAAGCAGCCACCGGAGGAGATAATACAGAGGATGACAACTGGTTCTGATATAGAGATAGAGCAAGAGGAGCTTTGGGAACGCTGGCGTTGTGAAGTCGATAAAGGTCAGAGCAAAGAGCGTATCGACAAGTATTTAGCCGAGCACATGACCAATACCAGTCGTAACCGTATTCAAACGGCTGCAGATGCCGGCAATGTGTGGGTGAACGGCAAGGCGGTGGCTTCTAATTACCGCGTCAAACCGGGGGATGTTATTCAAGTGTTGCTGGATCATGAGCCGCATGATTACACCATAACACCGGAGAATATCCCGTTAGATATCGTGTATGAAGATGAAGATGTGCTGGTGGTCAATAAACCTGCCGGACTGGTTGTTCATCCGGGGCATGGTAACTACGAACACACGCTTCTGAATGCCTTGGCTTTCTATTTCGGCGATAAGATTGACATGAATGATCCTGAGATAGGTCTTGTTCACCGCATCGACAAAGATACCAGCGGTTTATTGCTGATTGCTAAGACGCCGGAGGCGAAGACTAACCTCGGTAAGCAGTTTTTTGACCATACGACCGAACGGAGTTACAACGCGTTGGTATGGGGCACTTTTGCGGAAGAAAGCGGCACGATAGAAGGGGCTTTGGCGCGCGATAATAGAGACCGTACGATCTACCGCGTGTGGGATGTAGAGGAATGTCCGCAAGCCAAAGAAGCTATTACCCATTGGCGAGTGCTGGAGCGTTTTCCTTATGTGACGTTGGTGGAGTGTCGGCTGGAGACCGGTCGTACGCATCAGATACGTGTGCACATGAAGCATATAGGTCATCCGCTCTTTGCGGATGATAAATACGGAGGCATGGAGATTCTCAAAGGTCTGCGTACGCAGAAATACAAGCAATATATAGAAAACTGCTTTGCGCTCTGTCCTCGTCAAGTTCTTCACGCACGTACCTTAGGATTCACGCACCCGCGCACGGGCGAGCGTATGCATTTTGATAGCGAGTGGCCGGCAGACATGTCAGCGCTCATTGCCAAATGGCGTGCATACGAACCGAATACATTGTGATGTCGGACACCAAAAAAAATTCCCTAAACTACATAAAACAAAGAAGGTTGTCTCCCGACAACCCAATCTTTTTACTTAACCTTAAATCTAATACCATGAAAAACACGGTGCAAAAGTACTGCTTTTTGAGCATATGACCAAATATTTTGCAAAAAAAATGCAATAAATGAAAAATTTGCCAATTGTACTTTGCAAATTTTGCGCTAAAGTGCACATTTACACCATTTTATTGGAAAATAGAAAAAAGCGCTTTTTTCTCAATTAAGAATTAATAATTAATAATTAACAAAGGGCTTGTAGCAGGGGTTGTTCATGGTTTGAGGGAGTACTGACATTGGCTTTGACTGTCGTTTGACCGTCGTTCGACCGTCGTTCGACCGTCGTATTTCACCGCTAAATTACCGCTCTTTTTTGCGAGATGCAAGTCCATTGCATAAAACATTCCTGTGTTCCGGTAAAATTTGTTGTTCCCGGAATTGTTTGAAGTACGCTAAGATGGTATTTTCGCGTTGGAAAGTATATATCACATGAACATCCACCGTGCTATCTTTTTCTGAGATATAAGGCGTAGCAGTGGTAGTTAAGACCATTTGGCTTTTAGAAAGTTTTTCCACGTGGTAACGTGTGACAGCAGATGTTCTTTCCATCCCCGGAATAATGGAGAGGGTCGTTTCCACGATGGTTAATTCAGGGCTTTTCCCTTCTACTACATACGTGTGCGAAGCGTCGTCTGAATAACCCTCCCAAAAGACATTGCCCTCATCATCAGTAGCTTGACTCCATTGGCTTATGCTTCCTTCATAGAACAACCATATCATTTCTTTGTTTTCATAAGTGTGTGTGAAGGGTTGATCGGAAAAGAAAGTTTCTCCTGTATAATCTGCATAAACAGTTGCATCCGACTCCGTCTTTTGCAATTCCCAACCTCCTTCGATAAGCGAAGCGTCGCCAATGGTTTCTTCACAGGCAACAAAGATAGTTGCACAAAAAGCAAGAATAAAGAATTTGAATGCATTCATAAGTGTATATTTATTTAGAGTTGTTCAATATAACTTATTTTGGGCGCTGAAAAGGTGTCACTTTTTGTGGCGGGGATTATTTTACCTCTTGTCCTTGCAGCGTATATACCTTCTCTCCGCTTTTGATTAGAATCTGGTCTTCATGGTATATTTTAGTTGCGGAAGGGGAGTCAGAAATGACATTCTCAACAGCCGTAATATTGTCACACTCGCCCTCTATAATTTCATACAACAAATAATCACCGCGAGTACAACAGATAAAATCCGAATGCACTCCGTCCGGAGGGAGGACCTGAATAGTGGCGCCAAATATACCATTTACATTTCCGATATGTTCGATATCGTCTGAACGACCATCGTAACTGATGCGCCTTGCTTGACGCCCGTCGGACAACATGATTGTTTCAACCTTTGTCACCTTGGCATAATATGGAGGATCATATGGGTCATATTCCGCGAAATGTAATGTGCGGATAGAATCGCCCACCTGCATGTCAAAATCATACAAGAGTTGCTCTACGGGGGTGCCTAAACTATCTATTACACACCAAACTTTGGTGTCTTCCGTACGCAGCAAACCGCCATATATCTCTTGATAAACTATGCCATTTACCATAGAGTCACGCATAGTAGCAGTGTATTCGGTCGTTGTTCCCATGATACTATCCGTTATCCTGTAATGCCATTCTGTATCAGGAGAGAACATAGGTTCGCTTGCATATAAGCTGATTATGCTTAATAAAAACATGCTAATCAAAAAAATTTTCATGATTGTATAAATTAGAATTTTAGTATAATTTTCGTTCTACCAAATATCCAACTGACCACCGAGTTTTACCTCGAATCCTGAATGCAATTCAACCTCGTTTGCATTTTGGATACAAAGTTTTCCTCCTGGCTGTATAATTACCTCTCCATGGGGTTTTGTGTCAGTCACATTTTTTCCGGCAAAAATTGTGCCAACATTGCTAATTAACTTTTCTTCTGTATATGTTTCATTTTGGAGGTACATAAGAGACGTGTATACATATGGCTTATAGTTTTGTTTGGTTATTACTACGAAGAATGACTGGGGCACGTTAAAAAACTGGGCAGATGAGGCATTTTGTTGAGTACTGAAATATGTTTCCCCATAATCATCTGCGCTGGTTAATGTAATAGTACAATCCTCCACTCCATTGGTGTTCACTATCACATTGGTTGCTGCTTTCGTAACGGTAATGTTAGAAAATTGTATTGGGTTTTCCGTGTAAATAGGCAGTTCTGGGTCACCTACTGGATTTAATGAAAATTGCAACCATCTATATGATCCATTATTGTTAGAAGAAGAGGCTAAAGCTAACTTGACATTAGCAGCTACTTCTGCAAAATGTGTAAAACCATCTTTAAATAGCGATCTAAAAAACATTCCATTATAGCGAAATGATGTACCCAAACTAATATGGTTAATATCTGCATTGTTATATCCCCACCCATAGCGTGAACTTCCGAAATAGCAAATCGCACCGCCTCGATGTCTTATAAATGCTTCGCTGAGACAAGGATCCATTGTATCGTCAAACTTATTCGTAAGACAAGCCATTGTTACTATAACAGAGGGGAGTGTATCATTTTCAAGTTGATAAACATCAGTTGGAGTATAACCACCATATTCAGTTGCCCAATGGTCAGGTGAGCCATGAGAAGCATAATGCATAAAATGATAGCCTGTATTTAACTGCGCATTGATGTTTGATGGTATAAGATTATATGAAGCACCGCCAAAATCCGTATCGCTATCGTAAAACCGATATTTTGTTCCATCCCAATAAGGTTGGATATACGTATTATAAAACAATTCACTTTTTAATTCCGCATCGCTTTGACCGGTTGGATAGGTATTCCACAAATGTGTGCCGCAAAGTAAAAGATTTTTCACAAAATTATTGGATGGAGGCGTTTGCTCATAATTCAGGAGTTTCTGCACATAATTTTCCACATGCGCCCTTGTTCGAATAGGCAATCTTGACACATAAATATCAGGAATTAAGTTCACTCCGTCTTGAGGCTCACCAATAATACTATTTGCATTAGCATTCCAGTCAAAACTTCCGCTAAAGCAAGCATAAAACAAATCGCATGGAATATTGTAATCAATGGTTCCCCCATTATTCACATTTCCATAACACCCCATAGCAGGGATGAGTGTATTGTCTCCTCCCAAAAGCACCCATTTTGTGCCATGGTTGGCAAAATAATCATACAAGCACCTTTTAATTTTTAATTGGGGAGTAGGATCTGTGTAATTAGCAAATATTTCTTCAAGGGTTACGATTTGTGTTTTTACACCTTTAATCGTTTTCCAGTTTACAAGAGACTGATAAGCAGATTTAATACTATCAGGAGTGATGATAATATAATCTACCGGCTGTTGAACTGCTAATGGGAATGCGGGTTCGGAAAGAAGTTCGGGATTAAATAAAATCTTTCTGAACAGATTATTGTTGCTTGTTCCTCCAAAGGAGGGAACTGAGATT
Organism: Paludibacteraceae bacterium; assembly: GCA_017444615.1. Taxonomy (GTDB): domain Bacteria; phylum Bacteroidota; class Bacteroidia; order Bacteroidales; family Paludibacteraceae; genus Colicola. Next base: position 62,066 of record JAFSWF010000043.1, read on the forward strand.
GGCTCTACTTCTATTGACACTTGTATTTGAGATACAAAACACAAACAACTATCTGGATAATACGTAAACGGACACACTCGAATAATTACATAATTATTACCACCATATTGCTTCTCCTCTATTAAAGAGACATGTTGAGTAGGATAACTACTATTTACACTCCTAGAAGAGATTTTCGGAACAAAGGAAGAGATTGAACTGGTTAGTGTCGGAGGCATATTATTCTGCACGGAACTGATTCCGGGTATCACACTATATTCTGATATTGAATAATTATATGATGATAATCCTGTACCTTGGGGAAGCAAAATATTGACGTAACTAACGGGGAGAGCCGGGAGGGAGGTGTCCTCTAACATCACAAAATCATCCTTCAATGGAATCACGATTGCTCCATCCACAGAATTTTCAATTTGAAAATCTGACAGACTATAATTAAGCTCATAATTGATAGCAATTGTATATTGAATTACATTACACAATAGCACCATCAAAAATATTTTTTTTCTTCTCATAGTATCATGTTATTTTGTCAAAATCATGTGTTTCGTATCAACAACCTGACCATCTGCAATAAGAGCATAAAGATACATTCCTGCGTCTAATGTTCCACTAGAAACCATTGTACTCCCTTCACCCAACGATGTAATCGGGTATTCTGCTAGTAGTGAACCGTTCAAATCATATATATGCAAAGTGGCATTTTTAATGTTGTTCGGTATAAAATATGCAATCTTTGTATCAATTGTAAAAGGATTAGGAATATTTTGATATAAAACCGCTTGAGATGGCTCAGAACCACTCATATTATCCTGTCGGTAAGGTGATTGTATTTTTGAAATTGCGTTTAGAGATTCCAGTTCATATGATAAAGTTTGTATCGCTTGAACTAAAATAGGAATCAATTCCATATAATTTACTCCGAGATAGCCATCGGCATCTTCATGAACAAGGTTCGGGAATAGTTTTTGCACATCTTGTGCTATAAATCCATAATGCAATCGGTCATAGTCCGTATCATCACTGAAATACATTTTTTCAACAGTGGTATCATTATGTTCGTCTTTTACCTGTTGCCAGTTGAATTGAATTGGATGTAACGCTTGTAGTTTTTGCATAACGTTCTCTCTGACCTCAGTAATATTTGTCTTGAAGCGAGCATCAGAGGTTGTAGTGATGCTATTACAGTAAAAATCACCATTAACTTTTGTTTCTCCTTTGAAATATCCGGCATATCGACCTCCAACATATGATTCAGATGCCTCGTTTGTGCCAAATATTCCTGTTCCGTAACCTGTAGATTGTGTCATTAATCCTACAACGCCATAACCCCATCCTGACAGAGATTTTCCGACAGCACCGTATACGCCGATTGCACGCCCCGAGGAGAAACCGGAATAAGTATTATTTGCATAACCAGAAACTCCTACAAGTTTATTACATTTGCCTGATGCTGTTCCATAGATAGAGCTAATACTAGAATGAATTCCAAGAGTTTGAAACGTTAGTTCTGAATAAATCCCGTATTGAGCGGAAGATGCACTTTTCCCCGTTTGTATTACTGAAAATCGTGAATTAGTTTTACCTTTGTTTCCTACTGCCAATAGGGATAGCGGAGCCGCGGTATCCGGAAGGCAAATGCCAACATTTCCTGCGGATGACACTCTTAATTGAGCATTAACAGATGATAAAAAAGCATAAACAATGATAAGTGTTGTAAAGAGACGAATTTTCGTTTTCATAATAATAAATTTTTTTTGGATTATTGTACAATAAATTGACCGGTGAGAGCTCCGCCGGTTGTTTCGATGCGAAGAACATACGTCCCATTTGTGGAGATTTGTTCTTGGAGAGAGTTGGTAAATTGCTCATTAACGACTATACTACCCGTAGAGGTATTAACAACGATGGCTTGCGCAGAAGGAATGGACGAGTCTTGTTTAATGATAGAAAGAGAGTTTCCATCAATCGTTGCGCGGAAATCATTTGGACGTGTGG
>JAFSWF010000044.1 GCA_017444615.1 Paludibacteraceae bacterium
GCTAATGAAATAAAAGCAGTACCTTTGCAGCGTCTTTCCGGAAAAGACAAAGAAAAAGGTCAATAAAAAGAAAAAGAAAAGCCTTGCCTTGCCATGCCAATAAATTGTCATGACAATGCAAGTAGGCAAGGCCTGGCAAGGTAAAAAAAATTAAATTGAGCGACTTTGGGATAGTTATGCTCCTCAGATGCAAGAACGCATCTACAATCGAACCTCTTATCCCCGCAGCAAGAGCTCGGGTAGTCGTTGAACCGTTCTCGGAAGATGGTCCCGTGATGCTCGCGTTCGGCAATCGGTGTGCATTGGTCGATACCGCTCTGCTTAATCGACAGGCAACCGATGCCTCCGCTCTCCCCATAGCAAACAGCCTAAAGGCTTCGGTTTACTCTGGGGGCCCCAATACAATTAGCAGGGCGGCACACGTTCATCGCGACTGAAGGACATGACCATCACGGGACCATCTTCCGAGAACACTCTACCCGAAGAACCACCAACCTTCCTCATGGCGTAGGAGTCTGACAGCTGACAGCTGAAAGCCGCAAAAAATTCAAGTAAACTTGATTTTTTTCGTCAAAAACTTGCTTATTCCATTTTTTTGTAGTAATTTTGCACCGCAAAATCAAAAATACACATTTTTATGGCAGAGAAGAAAGAAGTGAATGCAGACAAGCTCAAAGCGCTGCAGGCCGCGATGGCAAAGATTGACAAAGATTACGGCAAAGGCGCTATCATGCGTTTGGGCGATGAGAATATCGAAAACATACCGGTTATTCCTACCGGCAGTTTAGGACTGAACCTCGCCCTGGGCGTAGGTGGTTATCCTCGCGGACGAATCATTGAGATATACGGTCCGGAGTCGTCCGGTAAGACCACGCTGGCTATCCATGCGATGGCAGAGGTGCAGAAGACCGGAGGTATAGCGGCTATCATCGATGCGGAGCATGCGTTCGATCGATTCTATGCCGAGAAACTGGGTGTCAACAGTAGCGATCTGCTTATCGCGCAGCCGGATAGCGGAGAACAGGCACTGGACATCGCCGATGAGTTGATTCGTTCGGCAGCAGTGGACTTGATCGTCATTGACTCGGTTGCTGCCTTGACGCCGAAAGCAGAGATAGCCGGTGAGATGGGTGATAACAAAGTGGGTCTGCAGGCACGTCTGATGAGCCAGGCACTGCGTAAGATGACCGCTTCCGTCAACAAAACCGGTACTACCGTCATCTTCATCAACCAGCTGCGTGAGAAAATAGGCGTTATGTTCGGTAGCCCCGAGACAACCACCGGTGGTAATGCCCTTAAGTTCTACGCCTCCGTGCGGCTGGATATCCGTCGTACAGGTCAGATCAAAGATGGCGATCAGGTCAAGGGTAACCAAGTCCGCGTCAAAGTGGTGAAGAACAAAGTGGCACCACCGTTCAAGAAGGCTGAGTTCGACCTTATGTTCAACGAAGGTATATCGCGTGTAGGCGAGATTCTGGACTTTGCCGTAGCCACGGAAATCATCAAAAAGAGCGGTTCGTTCTTCTCCTACGGCGACACCAAACTGGGTCAGGGACGCGACAAAGTGAAAGAGGTATTAGCCGATAATCCCGACTTGTGCGAAGAACTGGAAGCTAAGATCAACGAGAAAGTGAAAGAACTCGGTCTCGAGGTTGTTCTCAATAAGATTGGGAAATAGTCGTTGGTCGTTGGTCGATAGACGATGGAAACCAAACAGTATATTTTATCTCCCAAAGAAGCCCATGATGCCGAACAACAATGGCGGGTGGTGAAGCGGTCTGTAGATGCACGTCAGCGTGCGTTGAAAGTGCATCTGACTGTTTTGGTGGATGAGAAGGGGCAACCCATCGCCAAGGACGATGTACGATTTACGAGGTACGAAGTTCCTGTGTTTCAAGACGTGCATAACGCCCAGCGTTCGGTGGTAATCATCGGTTGCGGTCCAGCGGGGCTCTTTGCAGCCCTGACACTACTGGAACACGGCATCAAACCTATTATTTACGAACGGGGGAAAGGGGTCAGCGAACGCAAAAAAGACATCGCCCTCTTGAACCGCAACGAAGGACTCAACCCCGAGTCTAATTACTGCTTCGGCGAAGGCGGTGCAGGTACGTTCTCAGACGGCAAACTCTTCTCACGCTCCAAGAAACGCGGTAACATGCAGCGGGTGATGGAACTGTTCCATTACTTCGGTGCCCCCGACACCGTCCTCTACGAAGCGCATGCCCATATAGGTAGCGACAAACTGCCCACCATCATCAAACGCATGCGCGAGTGTATTCTCGCCCACGGCGGAGAGATACATTTTGGGACGAAGATTGAGAGCATCAAAGCCGTCAGCCGTCAGCATTCTGCATTCAGACAGACTCCTGTTATATTGGCGATTGGTCATTCGGCGCACGATACGTATCGGATGCTGGCAGCCGAAGGCGTCACACTTGAGACGAAAGGGTTTGCGATGGGCGTGCGCATTGAGCATCCGCAGGAGTTGATTAACAGGCTGTTTTATTTCAAAGGACGGAATCCCGGTAAACCGGAATATCGGAATACGATAGATCTTATCGGCAACGCTTCGTACTCATTAGTGACACAAGTGGATGAGCGCGGTGTCTATTCGTTCTGTATGTGCCCGGGCGGACATATAGTGCCGGCTGGCAGCGAAGTGGAGACCTGCGTGGTGAACGGCATGTCTGCCAGCCATCGTAACAGCCCCTACGCCAACAGCGGCATGGTGGTGCAGATCAACCCCGAAGATATTCCCGGCACCGACCCGCTCCGCGGACTGGCATACCAAGAAACCATAGAGCGACTGGCTTTCGTCCACGGCCAGACGCCGAATATAGCGCCTGCTCAGCGGATGCGCGATTTTGTAGAAGGACGAGCCAGCAAAGACCTGCCCGCATGCAGTTACTTGCCGGGCATTGTGCCCAGCCGGTTAGACGAATGGTTACCGGCGTTTATCGGTAAGCGTCTGCAGCAAGGATTCAGAGATTTTGACCGTAAGTACCCCGGGTTCTTAACCAACGAAGCGGTGATAGTAGGCGTAGAGAGCCGCAGCAGTAGTGCCATTCGTATTCCTCGTGATCCGGAGACCCTCCAATCCGTTTCTACCCCCTTCCTCTACCCCTGCGGGGAAGGCGCCGGTTATGCCGGCGGTATCACGTCGTCCGCCTTGGACGGCATCAATGCGGCACTGGCGATTAGCCGTCTGTAAGCAGCCTTCAGCTGTCAGCCGTCAGCATTCAGAAGTCAGAAGGGTTCAGCGTAGGTGCAGCCTTCGCGCCAACGCGAACAACCGTACCGTGTGTTTCCACGAATGATATGCCCTTTGCGGCAGACCGGACAAAGCATCCCTGCCTTGTTCGTTTTGACATCGCGTACCACGCCGGTTGTCATCTCTTTGAGTTCGTCCAAGAACTGCTGCGCAGTGTATTCGCCACGCTCTATCTCACGCAGTTTCTTCTCCCATAGACCGGTTAGTTCGGCCGATTTGAGCAGGGGTGAGATGATGGTATGAATAAGGTCTATTCCCACTTCGGTAGCGCGAATAGACTTGCCCTGAAGCTGGATATACTTGCGCTGGTAGAGTTTCTCGATGATAGCTGCGCGCGTAGAAGGACGACCGATAACATTCTCTTTCATCGCCTCGCGCAGTTCCTCATCTTCGACGGTCTTACCTGCCGTCTCCATCGCCCGTAGCAGCGTGGCTTCGGTGTAGTATTTCGGCGGTGTGGTCGTCTTCTCTTTTAACTGCGGGACATGAGGTCCGCTTTCGCCTTTGGCAAACGCAGGAAGGGAGCGGGTTTCTTCCTCGCCTTCGGCGGAGTCTTTAAGGTCATTAGGGTCCTTAAGGTCCTTAGGGTCATTAGGGGCTTTGGGGGCGGGGAAGACGCTTCGCCAGCCGGGTTTGAGCACTTCGCGGCCCGTTACGCGGAAGTCGATCTCGCCGGCTTTCGCCAAGACAGTGGTGTTACTGACTTCGCATTCGGGATAGAACGCCGCAATAAAATGCAACGCCACCAGTTCAAACACTTTCTTCTCATCCGCCGTCAGCGCATCCGGTCGTTGCCCCGTAGGAATGATAGCATGGTGGTCCGTTACCTTCTTGTTATCGAACACTTTCTTCGATTTAGGCAATGAACCTGCGCCTTTCTTGCCATCCGCTTTGAGACCCAAGAGAGGTGTCACTTGCGGAAAATAATCTTTGATACCCGCCAAGGTGGCCGGCACTTTGGGATAGATATCATCGCTCAGATAGGTTGTGTCCACACGCGGATAGGTGGTCACGCGTTTCTCGTAAAGCGACTGTATGATTTGCAGTGTTTGGTCGGCAGAGAAGGAGAATTTCTTATTGCAATCAACCTGCAGCGAAGTCAAGTCATATAGTTTCGGTGCGTACTCGAGCGCTTTTTTCTTCTCCACGGAAGTGACGGTGAGCGGCAGATCTTGGATGGATGCCACCAAGGCTTCGCCTTGTTCCTGCGTGTTGATGGCATACTCGCCCTCTTCCGCCGGAAGCAAGGCACTAAAGAGTATATCCCGATAGACGGTCTTCAGTTCCCAATAGGTTCGCGGCACGAAATGCTCTATCTCCGCCTGCCGTTTGACCACCAGCGCCAGGGTAGGCGTCTGCACACGTCCTACGGATAACACCTGCCGGTTCTTTCCTGCGCCTTGCGCGTACCGTATTGTATATGCGCGCGTAGCGTTCATGCCTAAGAGCCAGTCCCCTATTGCCCGCATCAAACCCGCCTCGTAGAGCGATTGATACGAAGACTGATCTTTGAGTTGCTGAAACCCCTCTTTGATCGCTTCTTCGGTCAGCGAGTTCACCCATAGACGCTTGACGGGACACTTACAACCCGCTTTCTGATAGACCCACCGCTGAATGAGTTCACCTTCTTGCCCCGCATCGCCGCAGTTAATCACCTCATCCGCCTGCTCGATGAGCGCTTTGATGACGTTGAACTGCTTATGCACGCCTTCGTCTCCATGCACTTTAATAGCAAAGCGCGGCGGAATCATGGGGAGTGAACTCAAACTCCATGCTTTCCACTGCGCTGTGTATTCCTGCGGGTCGTATAACGCGCAGAGATGACCAAAGGTCCACGTTACCTGATAGCCATTGCCTTCGAAATATCCGTTCTTGCGCTGGTTGGCACCCAACACGCGGGCGATATACTCACCCACGGATGGTTTCTCGGCAACGCAGACTATCATAAGCGGAAGGATTAATAGTTCGGTTTAGACGATTTGGGGTTCTGACCATAACCATAGCCATACCCGTACCCATAATCGTAACCATACCCGTAACCGTAGCCATAACCGGCGGCTTTCTTCGTAGCATTCAGTACACAAACGATATTATGCATACGTTCCTGCTCGGCGGTTACGTTGATAAAATCAATCATCTCCATCGGGGTGTACTTATAGCGGCAAACGAACATCGTCAAGTCGGCAAAGCGGTCCAAGGTAAACGTATCGCTCACCAAAGCCAACGGCGCCGTATCCAGTACGATATAATCGTAGCGTTTCTTCAGCTCCGCAATCAGTTGGTCCAAACGTTCTGTCTGCAGCAACTCGGCGGGGTTAGGAGGAACGGTTCCGCACGGCAGCACATCCAAGTTCTCATGCTCGCCACTGGGAACGATGATATCATCTATCTCTACCGACGGTTCAGCCAAATAATCGGTCAAGTGACCCTTGTTGGTTAAGTTGAAATAAGTAGCCAGACGCGGCTTACGAATATCCAAACCTAACAATGCCACTTTCTTACCCATAATTGCCAACGAGAGGGCTAAGTTGCTGGCCACGTACGATTTACCGTCTCCGTTAATACTCGAAGTAACCAAGATGACCGGAGTTTTCGTCTCCGCCGGAATAACGTATTTGAGGTTCGTTCGCAATTGCCGGAATAACTCCGCCGACGTGTTCGTATCGCCCTCATGGATGACGATACGCGACTTGCGCGAACTCTCCGTCAGCAGGCCTAAAACCGGCACTTTGATGCGTTGCTCAAACTCACGCACATCATCGATGCGGTTATTAAAGAGCACATCCAGATACAGCAATCCGGCAGGCAGCATCAGACCCAACAAGATACACATCAGCAGGATCTTCTTCAAGTTCGGATTCTTGCTTAGCAGATCGCGTTGGGGCAGGTCCACTATCTTCGCCGGCATGGCGGTAGCCGAAAGCATCAAGGCGTTCTCTTCCCGTTTCTCATAGAGATAGAGGTAGAGTTTCTCTTTGATCTGTTGCTGACGAACCACGCGCAAGTACTCGCGTTCCTGGTCCGGCGCATTCTTGATCTGACGGTTGTATTTAGACTCCTGCGCCAACAGGTTACGCTGACGAATACGCAGGCTCTCACGCACCGAACCGATGGTGGCGATGATATTCTGCCGCATGGTGCTTAACTGCGTGTTCATCTGTTCGATAACGGGGTTATTCTCCGTCGCCGTACGCTGAATACGCATGCGATGCAGCAAGATGGTATTGTACTCGGAAATAGCCGATGCCAAAGAAGCGTCCGTCAAACCGATATTAGCAGGGATAAGACTGCTACGCTTGGTATCGTCACGCAAGAACTCATCAATATAATCCACCAGACTGATTTGCGTTTCTATCTCCACCAACGACTGTTGCTCCGCGCTGCTGGCCTCTAAGAACAAACGCGATTGTGCCTGCAAATCTGCAATCTGGTTCTGCTCCTTATAATCCGAAAGGGCATTCTCCGCATCGCTCAACTCAGAGGTGATAATCGCCAAACGCTCCTCGATGAACATGGCTGTATTGGTAGCCAACATGTTCTTATCCACCACCGCGTTGAGGTTATATTGCTCAATCAACTGCGCCAACACAGCCTTGTCACGTTCCGGTTGGATAGAGGTCATCGAGAAAGTGATGATGTTCGATTCCTTCTTGTGCTGAGCAATCTTAATCATTTTTTGGTACTTTTGTACCACCGACTCACGCGGTGCGTGGCTGATGCGATAAATGGTATCCGTACTCAACACGCGGTTGGCATGGATCTGCAGCAAACCTACCCCCGTTTGTACAGGCGAAGATAAATCAGCCACCTTGGTAGAGGAGCGTTTGAAACGACCCATCTTCGTCTTCACTTTATAACCGGACTTAGTCGGTTTAACGGTGACGGTAAAGGACCTGGTTTTAGCCTTCGTGGTCAACTCCAAATAATCAATCGTCATGGCGGGATGGCGGAACTCCTCTTTCCAGCGGATACCATCTTTGATATACGAAGCGTCCCATAAATCCAAGGCATCAATCGTTTGGTACACCAAGCCTCTGGAGGACAACACTACCACCTCATCTTCGGCGGCCGTATTGCCCGAAAGGCCTAACATACTCAACGCCTCGATGGACTCGCCGATACCTTCGCGTTGACGTAACATGATACTGGCATCCGTCGTCCAAGTAGGGGTCTTACGTACATAGTACGCCACGCCTAAGAGAACGAAAGCACCTACACCGATGGCAAACCACCACCAACGCTCCAGCACAACGCGCACAATCTTGCGCAAATCAATTTCGTTGTTAACGTTATTCTGTTCCATAATAGGTAATAATTCTCGTTATTTTCTTGCGGCATTAACCACTGTCACAATCACCGTTGCTGCGCTGGCCATGGTAGAAACCATACTCAACCACAAACTTACGTTCGCACTGTTGATGACACGAACCTTGTTCGGGGAGACATAGACTACATCGTTTTGCTGCAAATAGTAATAGGGCGAAGCAAAAATATCTTGATTCGTCAGATCCAAGCGGGCGAACTCCAGTTTGCCGTCTTGTTCACGCGTCACCAACACATTGTCCCGACGGCCATACGGCGTCAAGTCTCCGGCAGCTGCCAGCGCATCTAAGATGGTCAAACGACCGTTGTTAATCGTCACCTGTCCCGGACGAGCCACCTCACCCGTTACCGACACTTTCGCACCGATCATATTCACCTGAACAAGCGGGTTAACCACTTGGTCTTTTAGCACTTGCCGAATCTCTTCCGCCACCTCGTCGCGTTTCAAACCTTCTACATGGATCTTACCCAAAACCGGCAATTCCACATAGCCCTCTTCATCCACACGGTAACTCTGTAACTGACCCATCGTCTTCACGTCGGTCGAGTTAGGATCGGTGAACGCCACCGCCGGCAAGTTATACGGCGCAATCGCCTCCCTGTCCAAGGCAGAGATATAGACCGTCAACTGGTCTCCGGGCTTAATCACAATCTCCGAAACGGCATGGAAAGTTTGGTTAATCGAATCGGCCGACTCTGCCGTCACTTCGCGCAGAACGGTCATTTTCTTTTGGGTTACACAGCTGGTCGAACACACAGCCACCAACGCTAAAAATAGCAATAAACGAGTTATTTTTCGCATAATATATTCAATAAAGCGTGCAAAGGTACAACTTTTTTTTCACATATGCAAGAATTTTTACTTATTTTTAACAATTATTTGCATATGTCGCAAAAAAGTAGTACCTTTGCATGACATTTTGTCATGAATACGTATGAGTCCACAAGAATTATTAGCCATCAAACAACGATTCGGCATCATAGGCATGAACGCCCAGTTGAATCGGGACATAGAAATAGCCGTTCAGGTAGCGCGCACGGATCTGAGCGTGCTCATCACCGGCGAGTCGGGCGTAGGTAAGGAGCATTTCCCGAAAATCATCCACGCCTTCTCCGCCCGCAAACATGGTCCGTATTTTGCAGTCAACTGTGGCGCCATTCCTGAAGGGACGATCGACAGCGAACTCTTCGGGCACGAGAAAGGCGCCTTCACCGATGCCAAAAACGAACACAAGGGGTATTTTGAGATCGCTGATGGAGGTACGCTTTTCTTAGATGAGGTAGGCGAATTGCCGCTGCAAACACAAGTTCGTTTATTGCGTGTGCTGGAAACGGGCGAATACCTGCGTATGGGCTCGAGCGCGGTACGCAAAACGAACGTGCGCGTGGTTGCCGCCACCAACCTTAACATGCGCCAAGCCATCGAAGATGGACGTTTTCGCGAAGACCTTTTTTACCGCCTTAACACCGTAGAAATACGCGTACCCGCTTTGCGTGAACGGAAAGAAGATATTCCTCTGCTGTTCCGCAAGTTTGCCGTCGATTTCTGCAACCGTTACGGCATGCCGCCACTCTCCCTTAACGAAGAGGCAACTCGCTTATTACAAGAGTGTTACTGGCGAGGAAACATCCGTCAACTGAAGAACTTGGCAGAGCAAATAGCCGCCATCGAGATGGACCATCAGATCAACGCAGACACCTTACGCCGGTACTTACCCAAAGAGGAGAATCGGCAGGAACTGGTGTTACGCGCCAACGCACAAGCGGAAAGCGGCAAAGACTACTCGCACGAAATCGGCATTCTCTATAACATGATTCTCAAAAACCGCCAAGAGTTAGATGAGTTGAAATCCATCCTACTCAGCGGTAGTCCGATTGAGATGCCCAAACCGCAAGAAATAGAAACGGTTCCGACCACCATCATCCAAACACCAACTGACACCGACTCGTTCGAAAATAGCGAAGTGGTGGATGATGAACCCAAACCCGAACGCCTGGAAGACCTCGAACGCCTGCAAATACAACGCATTCTGCAAGAATGCGGAGGTAACCGCAAAGTGGCAGCGGCGCGACTCGGCTTCAGCGAACGAACCCTTTATCGCAAAATCAAGGAATATGATTTGTAACGCACATCAGATAAACAAGACTCCCTTCAGTCGAGAACGAGACGAGAGCGAGTCGAAGGCAAGCCGAAGGCGAGTCGAAGGCGAGACGAGAGGTAACCGTTCGCACATCGTTCGCACTACGTACGTGCTAGTAGCGTTACTGTGCTGTGCGTGCTCCATCAGTTATAAGTTCAACGGCGCGAACATCAATTACCAAACCACCCACTCCATCTCCATTGCTGATTTCCCGAACAATGCGCCGATGGTCAATCCTACCCTCAGTAACAACCTCTCTGAAGGCATTCGCGACCTCTACCAACGCCAAACAAGGCTGACCGTCCTTCCCAAAGGTGGCGATTTGGAGTTGGAAGGCGAGATAGTGGGCTATGATATTTCGCAAGGCGCCATCTCGGCCGATAGTTATGCGTCGGAAAGCAAACTAACCATCCGCGTGACAGTCCATTTTACCAATAATATCCACCCCGAAGAATCGTTTGATAAAACCTACACGGCCTACCAAACTTTCGATGCCAGCCGCCTGCTTTCGGACGTTCAAGACGAACTCTGTGCCACCATGATTACCGAAATTGCAGAGAACATCTACAACGACACCGTGGCTAAATGGTAGATTTTTGCTAAAAAATTTGCATAATTCAAAAAAAAGCAGTACCTTTGCAGCCGATTTTAAAACCGTTATTCAGCGAAGCGGTGTTTCAGTGGAACGGTCTTTCAGTGAAACGGTCCTTGAGCGAAGCGGTCTTTATAGAAAATTTTTAAAATTTTATATAAACATGTACATTTTTATTACTATCTTAATTGTTATTGCCGCTATTTTGCTGACCCTTTTGGTGTTGGTTCAAAATAGTAAAGGCGGTGGCTTGGCAGCAGGTTTTGCCAGTGGCAACCAAGTGATGGGTGCACCCAAAACCGCTGATTTCTTAGAGAAAGCCACTTGGACGCTGATTGCCTTAATCGTGGTATTCAGCATCGCAGCCGTAGGTTTTTCGGCTGGTCGTCAAGTATCCAACGAAGAGCAATCCGCCATCGTTGTGGACGAAGCTCCGGCATCTCCGGCAGCTGAACTTCCTGTTGAAGGAGAGTAAGATTCGACACGTCGACATTTCGATATCTCGATATCTCGACATCTCGAAACCCCAACAAAAAATCCCGGCCATCAATTGGTCGGGATTTTTCGTATAGGATGATCATTAATCTTGATCTACCCCGTTCAGAGCAGCCTCAGCGGCGTCTCGCGCGGCTTGGATAGCGGCATACTCTTCTTGGTTATGTACCGCGATGCGGCTGAACTCACGCAAACCGGTTCCGGCAGGAATGAGGTTACCGCAGATCACATTCTCCTTCATACCCTCAAGGTAGTCCACTTTACCGCGGATAGCAGCTTCGTTGAGTACCTTCGTCGTCTCCTGGAAGGAAGCGGCAGACATAAAGGACTTAGTACCTAATGCGGCACGAGTAATACCCTGTAGAATCTGCTTAGCGGTAGCGCATTCAGCGTCACGCGCCTCAATCAGTTTCTTATCACGGCGACGGAGAGACGAGTTTTCGTCATGCAGACGACGCGCGGTGATGATCTGACCTTCGTGAAGCGTTTCGCTGTCACCGGCTTTGGTGATCACCTTACGGCCCCAGATACGATCGTTCTCCTCCAGGAAGTCCAGCTTATCCACGATATCGCCTTCCAAGAAGCGTGTGTCACCCGGATCAACGATTTCTACCTTACGCATCATCTGGCGAACGATAATCTCAAAGTGCTTATCGTTAATCTCCACACCCTGCATACGGTAAACCGCTTGTGCCTCATTGACGATATAGTCTTGCACAGCCGTCGGACCTTGGATAGCCAAGATATCTTCCGGCGTGATAGCACCATCAGAGAGAGCTACACCGGCACGAACGAAATCACCCTCTTGTACCAAGATCTGCTTGGTCAACGGGATGAGATAAGCCTTCTGCTCGCCCAGTTTAGAGGTAACAAAGAGCTCACGGTTACCACGTTTGATCTTACCGAACGAAACCTCACCATCAATCTCTGCTACTACGGCAGGGTTAGACGGGTTACGTGCCTCGAACAACTCAGTAATACGCGGCAGACCGGAGGTGATATCACCGCCACGGTTAGTAGCACGTACCATGGAGAAGAGTTGATCACCGATCTTCACTTCGGTACCATCCGCATGGTTCAGACTCGCCTTAACCGGCAAGTTGTACGAACGGAGGATATTACCTTCCTTATCCACGATATGTGCCTGCGGCATCTTCGTCTTATCCTTAGTATCGGTGATGGTTACTTCACGTTTACCCGTTTGCTCATCGACCTCCGTCTTACAGGTTACACCTTCAATCACATCTTCGTAACGGATGAAACCGTCCTGCTCAATGATTAACGGTACCTTATAAGCATCCCACTCGCAGACAACCGTCTCCTTCGGATATTTCTGACCCGGAGTGATGAACAGTTTCGAAGCATACGGAATATCGAAGTTCGATAGTACCACACCTGTCTTCTCATCCTTGAGTTGGAGAGAGGTATTACGGCTAACCACAATTACATCGCCTGCTGCAGTGGTGATTGTACGCAAGTCCTCCAAATCTACTATACCATCACGAGTGATAGCATAATTGGAGTTGTTAGCGGCACCACCGGCCAAACCACCGGAGTGGAAGGTACGAAGGGTCAACTGTGTACCCGGCTCACCGATTGCTTGCGCAGCGATAACACCGACAGCCTCACCTTTCTGAACCATCTTACGGGAAGCGAGGTTACGGCCGTAACACTTCGCACAAACACCGTGTTTGGATTCACAGGTAAGTACCGAACGAATCACTACCTCTTCGATACCGGCTGCTTCGATAGCCTCGCATTGTGCCTCGCGAATCTCTTCGCCGGCTGCCACAATCAGGTTACCTTCGTTATCATGAATATCATGAACCGACACGCGACCGAGGATACGGAGTGTCAGCGAAGCGATAGTATGACCGGAAGCGTCCTTGATAGCGCGAGCGCGGAGGCCACGGAGTGTACCGCAGTCTTCCTCGTTGATGATCACATCGTGCGATACATCGACCAAACGACGAGTGAGGTAACCGGCATCGGCAGTCTTCAACGCGGTATCGGCCAAACCCTTACGAGCACCGTGGGTAGAGATGAAGTACTCCAACACGGACATACCTTCTTTGAAGTTCGCCAAGACAGGGTTTTCAATATCGGTACGCGGGTCTGTAGAACCAGCCTTTAACGGCTTAGCCATAATACCACGGATACCGGCCAACTGCTTGATCTGTTGTTGGTTACCACGAGCTCCTGAATCCATCATCATATATACCGAGTTGAATCCTTGATCCGCCTCTTCCATATGCTTCATCAAGATCTTGGTCATCTTATCATCGAGTTTCTTCCAAGTATCTACCACTTGGCTGTAACGCTCGTTATCCAACATTTCACCTTCTACATAGCGCTCGGTGATACGTTCTACCATCTCGTTACCCTCCTCGATAATAGCCTTCTTCTCTTCCGGAATAAGAATATCATTGAGGTTGAAGCTCAAACCACCACGGAAAGCGCGATAGTAACCGAGGTCCTTGATATCGTCGAGGAATTGTGCTGCGCGCGCCACACCGCAGGTCTTGATAACCTTCGAAATGATGGACTTGACAGCACCTTTCTTCATCAGCACGTTTTGATAACCGATCTCAGCCGGTACGTATTGGTTCACAATCACACGACCCGGAGTGGTCTCAACGATATGTTGCACGGGTTGACCGTCCACGATATCGTTAACACGCACTTTGACTTTCGCGTGGATATCCACACGACCTTCGTTGAGGGCGATGATAGCCTCTTCCTCCGAATAGAAGGAGAAACCCTCTCCCTTAACGCCTGCGCGTTCTTTAGTAATATAGTACAGACCCAGGATCATATCTTGCGAAGGAACGGTGATGGGGTTACCGTTAGCAGGATCAAGGATGTTATGGGAACCGAGCATCAGCAGCTGTGCCTCGAGGATAGCCTCGTTAGAAAGCGGCAAGTGAACCGCCATCTGGTCACCATCGAAGTCGGCGTTAAATCCGGCACAAGCCAGCGGGTGCAGCTGAATTGCCTTACCCTCAATCATCTTCGGCTGGAACGCCAAGATACCGTGACGGTGCAGTGTCGGGGCACGGTTGAGCAGGACGGGGTGTCCTTCCATGACGTGCTCGAGAATCTCATAGATAACCGGCTCACGACGGTCGATGATCTTCTTCGCCGACTTAACGGTCTTAACGGTACCGCGCTCGATGAGC
>JAFSWF010000045.1 GCA_017444615.1 Paludibacteraceae bacterium
TCACCTGACGCAGGCGATTAAATGTTGTACGCACCATAATTGTATAAAGTTTTAAATATTAGTTTGCTTTTACTATTTGGATTGGGCAAATTTCCAATTCCGGTGCAAAGTTACAACTTTTTTTTGATATATGCAAATTTATTTACACTTTCCTTTCATTTTTCATTTTTCTCCCTCATTTATTTGCATATATGAATTTTTTTTTGTAATTTTGCACCGCAAAATCAAAACTGCTGCCTCCGACAGCGTTAAAAAAGGGAGAAAATCATATCGGCGCAAGCGAGCGCCTTAATATAGCGTAATAAGCCCGACTTGATTGTTTGAAAACTGGACACTTTCAACAATTATTCTTCAAGCACGGTTTATGCACGCTCACGTATCGGCGTGAGTTTTCTGTGCGTAGATTTGAAGAATAATAGGTAGTCCAGACCCTCAAACAATCAAATTGAAGCGAACGGAAGCGCACGCTTTTTTGTGCGTATAGGACAAACAGAACACATCACTACTTATAAATGCCAATCCCCGAAGGCGTAAGAAGGGAACAAACAATCTATCATTATGAAAAAAAATCACTTATTGCTTGGCCTTATGGCAGTTATCCTGAGTTCGTGCGGCACGTACACGTATCAAGAATCTACCGCGCGCTTTGTTCAACCCACACGTGCCGGCTTCATCACCCCTGTTACTGCCGACATGGAGGTTCGTGACGAACGCATCGAGAATGCTGTAGAAATTGAAGTTGTGCTCACCAAGAAAGAGATCTCTTCTATCATGTTCTCCGAATCGCGCGGAGAAGAGTCGCCTATTGTGCTCAGTTGGAAAAAGTACGCCTTGGCACAAACACTCAAGAAATACAAAGCAGACGACATCGTTTCTCCTAACTTTGACATCGTTCCGCATCCTAAAAAATCAGGTGTGCTCATCGTTACCGTCAGTGGTCACCCCGCTATTTACAAAAACTACCGTCCGGCCACCAAAGAGGATGTCGAGCTCATCAAGCCCTTTATTATCAAATACGAAATCCGATAACTTATGAAACGACTATTCTTCACACTTAGCTTGCTGCTTTGCGTCCTTGTGGTAGCGCAGGCACAAGTAGGTGTTATGCGCACGTCCAGTTACGGCGCTATCAAAAAGGAGAAGAAACCCAAGAAAGAGCGTCCACAGCGTACCTACGAATGGACGAACACTATCCTTGCCAACTATGCCTTGTCGCTCAAAGGACCATCGCATAATATCGGTCTTACGTACGCGCGATGCAAGTTAGCCGGTTTCTATACCTCAGCCATGGTGGGCACCGAGTGGAACTTCGCTACCGTTGAAGGGGCTCCAGATGATTATTTTCTTACCAACAAAACCTCTCACCCGCGTATTTCCGTGACGGCTGGTCCAATGGTTAGATTGGTCATTCCGCTTTACATCTATGCCGGTATAGGCTATGCCTATCGTCCCACTAACTACCAAACGATTGACAATCAATGGGTGAACGCTCGTTATGCATCGCCGGTGCATGGCGGAAATGCTGAAGGTGGTCTGATGGGAAATATCTTTGGCTTCACGCTGCAAGCAGGATATTCTATCATTTTTGATGGACATTCTTTGCTGGTGCATGAACTCAAATTTGGTGTAGGTTACACATTCTAATAGAAAGGAGATACATTATGAAAAAACTATTTCGAACTATCCTTCTTTTAAGCGTAATATCTCTTTTGGCGGCATGTGAGCGTGATTATCAGTACGAAACATATAATGAGTGTATAACCATCGAGGCGACGGATGTCACACGCACATCGGCTAAACTGTATTTATATTTAGGATATAGTAGTTCAGGAGGGGCGTATTATAATTCCAAGAAATTCTTTAAGGTAAGCGATAACATAGACTTCCAAAATGCGCAGACGTTCGAAGCAGAAAGAGCTTACGATTATGTCTATGATTCCGATTATTGGTACTTTAGTTATGAAGTGAAGGATTTGAAACCCAATACAAGGTATTATTATTACGCGTTCGTGCAAAGCAATAATGGCGTGAATGAGGTTAGAGGAGAAACGATGTCCTTTACCACCAAACCCTTGAATATCCCTACGGGCGCAGCCAAAGGTCTTTTCTCCGTCAGCAGTACTAAACAGGTCTTCTTCGCCAAAGGAAACCTCCAATACCAAGCCTCTACAGGCACATGGCGCTTTGCCGAAAACCAATACGATTATATCGGTGACGGCAACCTCAATGTCAGCGCTACTTATTCCGGTTGGATTGATCTCTTTGGATTCGGCACAAGCGGTTATAACGGACGTTACCCCTATAACACGTGGGATGATGACACAGAGCCTTATGGCAATCCTAATGGCGATTTGGATGGTACCAACTACGATTGGGGTGTGTATAATGCCATCTCCAATGGTGGGAATCAGAAAGGTTTATGGCGAACGATGAGTAAATCGGAGTGTAACTATTTGTTTACCAAACGGACGAACGCCTCTCAATTATATGGGCAAGCCCAAATTGCAGGTACGAACGGATTGATTATTCTGCCGGACGATTGGGTGACACCTACCGGCATTTCGTTCAACTCCGGTATCCAGTACTACACAACCAACACATATACCTTGGATCAATGGGCAAAAATGGAGCAGGCTGGTGCAGTATTTTTGCCGGCTGCCGGAGGAAGATGTTTCCGCTTCAATAGCCAATATTCCGGATATAATGATATTGAAATGCGCGACGTAAACGTGGAGGGTTACTATCGTTTATCAACCGTAAATTGGTATAACAACAAGCCATCTATGGGATATATCTTCAACTTTATGAATAATGATGGTTCGTTAGGAGGCAGTAATTATGGTTCTATGGAAATGGCTTGGTCGGTGCGATTAATCCGAAATGACCAATAACACACGACCATAGAATACGCCCCCAATACCACACGCTATAACAAACGAGCGGCGACTTTTCGGTCGCCGCTCATTTCGTTAATTCCCTTCGTTAATACCCTTCGTTAATACCCTTCGTTAATACCCTTCGTTCTGATAGCCTTGTTCAATCGAAGGCAGGAAGTTGGTCGGAATCGGGTAAAGGTTCATATAGGCAGGGAAATTAGTACCATTATACGTACCTGATTTCTGTTCCCATTGATAACCCGTTTCTCCACCGAACTTACCGAAACGAATCAAATCCGATCGACGGCATCCTTCCGCATAGAACTCCCGTCCACGTTCGTCCAATAGGAAATCCAAGGACAGGCTGCTTACCTCCGAAGCGTGTGCACGGCGACGAAGCACATTCACTGCCTCTACCGCAGGCAATCCGCCTACGGTCTTACCGCCACGGAAAACCGCCTCCGCATAATTGAGGTAAGCTTCCGCCTTTCGCAATATTGGAATATCAGTATCCGGCCATTGTGTACTTGAAGCTGGATATTCTTCTACGCGAAGATTACTCCATTTCTGGATAACCCAACCGGAATTGAAATCCGAGGCCGTGGTGCCCTTATAGCGCCACGAATAACCGTTATACTCGTTGCAGAACAACGCACGATCGTCACCGGCTGCTTGCGTCAATTCGGTGGCAGTTCCTCTTGCAGCGTTAGCTGGGTCTGCAAAGAACAGATCTACCAATTGCCCTCGCGAACGAATACATTTCCAATTTTGCGCAAGACCGGTACTTGGCGTTGATTGGTCGGACATCGTTGCTATCAAATAGATACTACCGCCGTACGAAGCCGTCTCTTGACCATCCTGACGAATCGTGAAAATCATCTCTCGCCATGCATCATTAGACGCGCTATTGGTGTCATTATCGCCCATAAACAACCATGAATACTGCGAAGCTAATGTATAATAAACCGATTCGATCACCTTATACGCGTATTCGGCTGCTTTGTCATAGGCTGTAGTCCCTGCATAAACCGGTGCATTAAGGTACAAGCGGGATAACAATAACCACGCTGCGGCCTTGTCTAAACGGTAATAAGCGGATTTATTGATCTCGGCGGGCAATTCTTGCTCTGCTGCTAATAATTCTGCCTCTACAAAAGCATATACCTCTGCCCGCTTACTCTGCGGTGTCGTGGCAAAAACGGCATTTTCCGTCACTACCGGCACATTGCCGAATAAATCCAACAGACAGTAATAGAAATAAGCACGAAGGAAACGTATCTCCGCACGCTGCGTCGCCAATTCTGCTTGTCCCTCTGTGCGCGATAAATAACTGTTACACATCCAGATATTGTAGTACACACGGTAGAAGAAAGTATAAACCATCGCATTGTTGGCAGCCACTGTATTATTCCTAAGTTGGTCTATGCCTGCGTCATTCCAAATCCAGAACAGTTGATCGGCACCCAGTTCTTGAAGCATAAACAACCCCCTGTGAAAACCGGAAAAACCTTCATCTACGTTGCGCAAATCGCCGGCACCCGCAGGTCTCATGTTACCTGTATGCGCAAGGCGAGAATAAATCTTGTTATAGAGCGAATCCACACTGATACTGGTCTCATCCGGCACAGGCTGTTTGGGAATAACTACAAACTTCAACTCTTTGCGGATCGAATTGTTAAACGTCAGCGTGACCGTAGTGGAACCTACGGCGAGAGGCTGGATAAGCAAGTAGCTTAACTTACTAAAATACGTAGTTCCCCGGCCGTAAATATCCGAAATATAAGACGCCTGAACAATAGTGGTGTCGGCAACCGATACCTCACAAGAAGCGCTCGTCAAAGCCGGTTCAAATTCTATACCATAAGCTCGGCTGGGATTACCATAAGGTAGAGCCACAGGCAAGGTGTCTCCTAATGGTGTCCACACTTCTTGTAACGTATAAGGATGCCATACAATACTGTCTATCTCAATTCGCTTACTATTAGGATGAGCCTGCGTGTAGGCATTGCGAAGAACCAACTGGTTGGTGTAATTGTTCACCAACTTCTTGTTTTTCCATAACTGGAGTGCGTAATACGAATTGGACGCTTGCGGCTTCAGCGAAACCGAATCCACCTCTTGGTACTCATACTGATCCGCTACAAACGCTTTCACCGATTCCTCTACTTGTTGCGTCTCTGCGTTATAAGAGGACACGTTTCCCGTTCCCCAAAAAGTAATCTGGGCATATACACCGCTTACCCATAGCAAAGCGGCAAAGAAGAAAATACTCTTTTTCATGGTTTCAAGATTTTAATTGCCGTATGATTAACTACTACAATATATGTTCCGGAGGAGAATTGCGACATCGGAAGTGTCGTCATGCCTTCTTCTGCCACTACTTGTTGCAGCAACGTACCATTCATGCTATACACACGAATAGGTGCACCCGCAGGAACGCCATTCAACCGCAATTCCTCAATACCCATTTCTACCTCCACTACGGTCTTCTGACCATCAGCGGAAGTAATCGTCACTTGTGCATTCTCCTCGTCCACGGCAATAGATAATTGCTCGCTGATCTCAGTCTCTGCAATCACGTTTCCTTGGACGTCCAAGATCTGTATCTTGTCCTCCAGAAACACCATTTTACCTAACATGCCGGCTGCATCAGCCAATTCCTGTTGGCTCATCAGCTGCACGCGAATAGGTTGATTCGCTTGCACGCCAATAGGTTGACCCGCCTGCCCGTAAATAGGTAAGGTCGCTACGACGAACATGCCGCTCATCAGTAGGTAAAGTAGACTCTTTTTTCGCATAATAATTGAATTAGATGGTTATGTATTCTATTTTGCCTACAAAATTACAACTTTTTTTTGATATATGCAAATATAATCATTCTTTTTTGTTAATTTTCTGAAATTTTGGACTAATCCGTTATTTTCACCCCATTTTTGCAAAAAAATACCATTTTTTGTCATTTTCTTAACTTTTTGATGCCAAAAAATTTGCATATCTCAAAAATTTTTACTATCTTTGCACTCGATTTAGAAGAAGGCTTACTCTTATCCTAAACCGCTTCGAACCCCTCTCAACCGTCACAGAACCGTCACAGAACCGTCACTGAGGCATCACGGAGGCGCACCGAACCTTTACCGTATCATACCGCATCCTATATATACGTAGTATATATCCCGTGATTTTAGAAAATTAAACTACCAAAACCATATGAAACGAACCTTTAAAAAAGTCAAAAACTGTAACATCAACCCCATCTTGTACGATTTCTACCTTCGTCTCAAGCAGACCTTGGACGCACACATCGTACACCGACGCAAACGCCCTTCAGACAATTGCATCGAAATCGTCTTTTACAACAATCTATACACACTTCTCCATGGACGTCTCAACTCCCTCAAAGAGGCGGAAGCTTGGGGGTATTGGGTTATTTGCCGTCCGCAATCGAAGCGCAACCACACTTTCTACGACAATCACAAAGTGTACCAACTATACCTCTCCCCTGTTCATCCCAAGAAACGCAACGAAGCCAAACATCTCGCTGCCTCAGTCGAAATTCCTTTCGAACCCGTCATTACATCCATTCCCCGCGTCCGAAAACAAAAAAATACCACAAAAATTTGCATATCTCAAAAAAAAGCAGTAATTTTGCATGCAAAATTGTCTGACATGCAGCACTGCGAATAGAAGATTTATGAAACTATCGGAAATTAAAACGGTTATAGGTGATCGGTTATCGGTTATCGGAGATGAGGATTTGGAGATCCGTCATCTGTTGACAGACTCGCGGCAACTCAAAGCCGACGAGGCGGCAGAGACGCTATTTTTTGCCATTAAAACGGACAAGAACGATGGCGCAAGATATATCCCTGAACTGCAGGCTAAAGGCGTTCGTGCGTTTGTGACGGGCGACGCAGTGCAAGCGTTGCAAGACCTCGCGGCGTATGTGCGGAGCCGGTTCAGCGGAACGGTTATCGGTATAACGGGTTCCAACGGCAAGACCGTCGTCAAAGAATGGCTCTACCAGCTTCTCAAAGATGATTACACCATCATTCGTTCACCTAAATCCTACAATTCCCAAATAGGCGTGCCGTTGAGCGTTTGGCAGTTGTCTAACAGCGAAGCAGTCTTACAGCAAAGCGGTCTTTCAGCGAAGCGGTCTTACAGTCCGAAAGACGGTCAGGCAAAGCCGCTGCTTTGCCTATTCGAAGCAGGCATTAGTCAACCCGGGGAGATGGAGAAATTGGAACGGATCATTCGTCCGACCATCGGCGTGATTACTTATATCGGTCATGAACACGATGAGAACTTCGCCTCCCTCGAGCAGAAACGGGCGGAGAAGATGAAACTCTTTATCCACTCCGAACAGGTGATAGAAGACCCGACACATCAGAATATCCGGACCTGCGCGGCGGTCATGCGCGCGTTGGGGTACGACGAAGAGACAATCTCCGAACGCATCCTCCATCAAACGCACGAGACGGTAATGGAAGTGAACCTCTCCGCCTTGGTGGACAACGTACGTTATTTCCGCAGTCTGCTCAAACCAACGACGAAGTTGACATGTATGGTCAAAGCTTTCGCTTACGGTGCCGGAAGTGTGGAAGTGAGCAAGGCGCTGCAAAACGCCAACAGCCCAATGGTAAATGGTAAATCGTCAAATGGTAAATGTGTTGATTATTTGGCCGTTGCCGTCGCGGACGAAGGTGCCGAACTGCGGCGAGCAGGTATCACGTTACCCATCATCATCATGGACCCCGAGGTCGCAGCGATGGATGTGATTTTGGAGAATAACCTCGAACCGAACGTCTATTCCCATCAGTCACTCAAAACCGTCATTGCCGCTGTGGAAGCGAAAGGATTAGAGTATTATCCTATTCATATTAAGATAGATAGCGGCATGCATCGGTTAGGTTTCTACCAAGAAGACATGCCTTGGCTCATCGATCGTCTCACCCATCAGAAAGCCGTTCGGGTGCAGTCAGTCTTCTCACACTTGGCAGGCTCTGACGAAGCGCAGTTCGATACCTTTACAATGGAGCAGATCCGTTATTTCGATGCCTGTGCAGAAACCTTGAAAAAGGGGCTAACGGCTAATGGCCAAAAGCCAATAGCCATCCTCAAGCACATCCTCAATTCTGCCGGCATCGAGCGCTTCACGCCTTATCAGTTCGATATGTGCCGGTTGGGAATAGGCCTGTACGGTTTCTCTTTTGCCGGTGCCCAACTCCGCAATGTGTGCACCTTACGCACCACCATCCTCTCTGTCAAGACCGTCAAAGCCGGTGAGACCATCGGTTACGGTCGGCACACCCGTTTGGCGGAAGACCGCGTGATAGCCGTCATCCCTATCGGTTACGCGGATGGTTTTGATCGCCGGTTCTCTAACTACGGCGGCGAAGTGTGGGTGCGTGGGCAACGCTGTCCGGTGGTAGGAAACGTCTGCATGGACCAAGCCATGGTGGATGTAACAGGCACCGACGCCCGCCCGGGTGATAGCGTGGAGATATTCGGTGAACATATGCCGCTGCAAGAATTAGCCGACAAGCTCGGTACAATAACATACGAAATTCTAACATCCGTCTCTCGCCGTGTCCAACGTCTCTATTTCTACGAATAAGCTAACCATCGGTTACCGAGTACAGAATACAGAATACAGAGTACAGACCGATTTAGATTTCGCCTTACTGCAAGGTGAGATGGTGTGTATGTTAGGACCGAACGGTTGCGGTAAGAGTACCTTACTGCGTACCTTGGCGGGTCTGCAACCAGCGTTAGCCGGAGCTTTCAGCATTCAGCATTCAGCATTCAGCCCTGAGAAAGCCGTGGCGCTTGTGCTCACAGAGCGGCTGAGCATGGAGAATACCACCGTACATGATGTTGTGGCTATGGGCCGCTATCCGTACACTTCCTTCTTAGGCGGACTGACCGATGAGGACGAGACCATAATTGCTAAATCGTTGCAGGCGGTGGGGTTTGGCAATCTAACAGGCGAAGCCGGTCATACAGCAAAGCGGTCTTACAGCGATAGCGATCTTACAGCCCAGCGGTCAGTTGAGGCGTTTGCCTCAACTATGTTCAACGCCCATTCGGATGGCGAGAAACAACGCATTCTTATCGCCAAGGCTTTGGCTCAACAGACGCCTATCATCTTACTCGATGAACCCACGGCGCACTTGGACCTGCCTCATCGCATCTTAGTACTACGGTTGCTTCGCCAATTGGCGCACGAACAAGGCAAAACGGTACTTATCTCTACCCACGAATTAGACCTCGCTTTAGCCCTCTCTGACCGCATTCTGCTGATGTCTCCGGCAGGCAAAGGTATACAACTTGACACGCCTGCAGCGCTCAAACAAGCGGATGCATTTACTGCCGCTTTTGGAATGGATATTTTTAATCCCTTAGGATGATGGAAATAAAAAACTATATTGACGCTCATCGTGAGCGGTTTATGGAAGAGTGGGCAAGTCTCATTCGTATTCCCAGTGTTAGTTGTCAAGCGGAACATAAGGCCGATATGACCCGCTGCGCCGAGCGGTGGAAAGAACTGCTCCTTTCCGCCGGTTGTCAGAAAGCCGAGATATTGGAGCCTACCCCCGGCCCCTCCTCAAGAGGGGAGACGGGAAATCCATTCGTCTATGCGGAGTATAAATGTCCCCTCCCTAGTGGGGAGGGACAGGGTGGGGTTGTCCCAACCGTTCTTGTTTACGCCCATTACGATGTGATGCCGGTGGAACCCTTAGAGGCGTGGCTCTCTAACCCTTGGGAACCCTCCATCCGTGACGGACGACTATACGCCCGCGGGGCGGATGATGACAAAGGGCAGGCGATGATTCAAGCCAAAGCCTTTGAATACATGGTGCGCACAGGGCAGATGAAATGCAACGTCAAGTTCATCTTCGAAGGCGAAGAAGAAATCGGTTCGCCATCCCTCGAAGCCTTCCTCGAAGCGCATAAAGAGTTACTGAAAGCGGACATCATCTTAGTTTCCGACACGTCGATGATAGGCAAAGAGACGCCCTCTATCACCACCGGTCTTCGGGGACTGGCCTATTGGCAAATAGAGGTGGATGGTCCGAACCGAGACCTGCATTCCGGTCATTTCGGTGGAGCGGTGAAGAACCCCATCAACGCCCTCTGTGAGATGCTCGCTCAAGTGGTGGACAAGGATGGTCGTATCACCATTCCGCATTTCTACGACGATGTGCTGCCTATCCCTGCTGAAGAACGGGCGATGATAGCACGGATTCCTTTCTCGCAAGAGGCTTATAACAAGGCCATCGATATAGATGAGGCCGTTGGCGAACAAGGTTACTCCACACTCGAACGCAATTCCTGCCGGCCGTCCTTCGACGTGTGCGGTATATGGGGCGGTTACACCGGCGAAGGTAGTAAGACCGTCCTGCCCTCTAAGGCCTTCGCAAAAGTGTCATGCCGTTTGGTGGCTAATCAAGACCATGAGAAGATCTCACAAGCCTTCGTCGATTATATCCAAACCCTTGCGCCAAAAGGTGTGCGAGTACATGTCACACCGATGCACGGCGGACAGGGCTATGTGTGCCCCATAGATATTTCGGCTTACAAAGCTGCAGAACATGGCTTTGAGGTGGCGTTCGGTCAACGACCTTTGGCAGCTCGCCGTGGCGGTAGCATACCCATCATCGCTGCTTTTGAACGCATTTTAGGTTGCAAAACCATCCTTATGGGCTTTGGGTTGGAACAAAACGCCATTCACTCACCCAACGAATCGATGGATTTGGAGGTGTGGGAAAAAGGTATCATCGCCGTCTCTGAGTTCTATAAAGCGTTTAGCGTTGAGCGTTGAACGTTGAGCGTTTAGAGAGAAAAAGGCATAAAAAGAGATTTTTTTCAAAAAATACTTGCACAATTCAAAAAAAAGTAGTACCTTTGCAGCCGATTTTTAATCGAGTGTCTTGAGACACGAGAAAATCGCTACATTGGACGATTTGCGCGTATGAGCGAAGCACACCACTATATAATCGACCTTTCGCGCCTGCCCATTGGCACGCATCGGTTTGATTTACAGCTGGATAACGATTTCTTTTCCTCCATAGAAAAGACTGAAATCCTCTCCGGTAACGTGGCCGCCACCGCAACGCTTAATCTCCGCGAGGACGATTATTCGCTCACGATAGCCCTGAAGGGGACTGTTTTTGTGACGTGTGACCGTTGCCTCGACCCAATGCCCCTTGACATCGACGATGAGCAAGAGATTTGGTCTGAAGACGAGGCGAATGGCCAAGAGCCAATAGCCAACAGCCAATTAGACCTCACTTGGCTCACCTACGAAATAGTAAGTATCAATATTCCGCTCGTTCACTGTCACCCAACAGGTGCTTGCAACCCGCAAATGGATCTTCTCCTCCAGTCACACCTTTGTGATGAGCCGGAACCCGAAGAATGATACTTTGTATCATTAATCGTGCCCGAAAGGGCTAAGACGAGATAGAGTAAATAAATTTGTAGAATATTAAACCCTCCTGCCTGGCTAGGAGGCGCCCTTTAATCTCGGGACGTAAACCAACGAAGTGTTTGCGGACCGAAGAGCGAGGGCATCCGAGTAACTACCGTTAAAGCGTAGTTTTGACGCGCTTACGAGGATAGCCAGCGCGATATGGCACATCCTAAAAGAAGACAAAGCCACACCCGTCAAGCGAAACGTCGTACTCATGACGTAGTGAAAGCACCTACATTGGCAACATGCCCTAACTGCGGTGCACTGCACATTTTCCACACTGTTTGCCCTTCATGCGGCTACTACCGTGGTAAATTGGCTATCGAACGCGCTGAGGCTTAAGCGAAGTGAAAGCTAAAAAGTGAAAGGTGAAAGGGTCTAATCCTTTCGCCTTTACACTATGTAATTAAGAACGCGTGCGTGAGCACGTACGTGACTCGTGAGAGGCACTATGGAATTCAAAAATCAAAAATCAAAATTCAAAATCTAAAATGTACAACAACAATTCCAACAATGATGGTGAACGTCGTCCCAGACCACGTTTTACCCGTGAGGGCGACGCACGTCCCCGTTTCAGCCGTGAAGGCGATCAACCTCGTCCGCGTTTTAACCGCGAAGGCGACCAACCTCGTCCGCGTTTTAATCGTGAAGGCGACCAACCTCGTCCTCGTTTTAACCGCGACAGTGAGAGCCGTCCGCAACGTTCGTTCGGTGCGAGACCCAAACGTAATAACGGACTTTATTCGCAGCGCAAACAACAAACATACCGTGAGCAGTTCGAAGACCCTACAAAGCCCATCCGACTCAATAAATACCTCGCGAATGCAGGTATCTGTTCGCGTCGCGAAGCAGATGATTTTATTCAGGCTGGCGTGATAACAGTGAATGGAGTAGTGGTCGATTCGCTGGGCGCAAAAGTGTTACCAACGGATGATATTCGTTTCCACAACCAACCGGTTCGCCGTGAGCGCAAAGTGTATATCTTGCTCAATAAACCCAAGAACACTGTCACCACCACCGATGACCCGCAAGAACGTCATACCGTGATTGATATCGTCCGCAATGCTTGTGCAGAGCGTATTTATCCCGTGGGACGTTTGGACCGTAATACCACCGGTGTCTTGCTGCTGACTAATGATGGCGACCTGGCCGCTAAACTGACCCATCCTAAATTCAATAAGAAGAAAGTTTATGCTGTTACGCTGGACCGCGATTTAGACGAAGTGGACGAAGCAATCGTTCGCGCAGGTGTCGTTCTGGATGATGAGCGGATTATTCCCGATGCGCTCGAGTTCCCGAAACCAGACCGTCGTCATATAGGTTTGGAGATTCATTCCGGCCAGAACCGCGTTGTTCGTCGTATCTTCGAGAAAGTGGGCTACAAAGTGGTGAACCTGGACCGCGTGTCTTTTGCCGGTTTGACCAAGAAGAATGTGGGTCGCGGTAAATGGCGTTATTTGACCCCCAAAGAGGTCGCTTTCCTGCAAATGGGAAACTTTTAGTTTAGCGATTAGCGATTAGAGTTTAGAGTGAAACGCAGTGTACATTATATTATCTTTGCGCTGACAGCAGTAGTGACGGTCATTTGCGGCATTATGATGTTTCATGTGAACGTCAATGCTGATATGACCAAGTACTTGCCCGATGACTCGCAGATGAAAGCCGGTCTGGAGATCATCACCGCAGAGTTTGGCTCGTCGGCGCAGATGTCTGGCACCGATGTGCATGTCATGTTCGAGGGACTCAATCCCGCCGAGATACCGGGTATAACGACCCTCTTGGACGCTTATCCCGATGTGCACGGCGTCACCTATCGGTATAGTGCCGACAGTACCTACACCCTCTTTGACCTTGACGTGCCAAAGTCGGTGGACCAGAAAGCACTCGGTAAGCAGATATCCAACCGATTCGGTGGTAACTGCGTAGTGGAGACAAGTCAAGATGGCGCAACGCCGCCGGTTTCGGTGATGATTATAGCCGCCGTGCTTATTATGGTGGTCCTCATCCTCATGGCGCAGTCCTGGTTCGAACCGGTAGTCATCCTCATCTCCACACTGATGGCGGTGGTGTTGAATATGGGTACGAACGCCCTTTTGCCGTCTGTTTCTATCACTACCAACTTCATCGGTTCGATCCTGCAAGCGGTACTGTCGCTCGATTACTGTATTATCTTGCTCAATCGTTACCGCCAGGAACAGAACGAACATACCGACCGTCGAACGGCAGTCTTAGCCGCCAATAGGGCCGTCAAAGCCGCGGCGCCTTCCATCCTGTCATCCGCCTTAACCACTGTTGTGGGACTGTTGATGCTATGCTTCATGCGGCTCAAGATTGGTGCCGACATGGGAATCGTGCTGGCTAAAGGCGTCGTTTGTTCGCTGATTTGCACCTTCACGGTTATGCCGTCGTTGATGCTTCTTTTCCGCAAAACCATCAATCGTTCGGCGAAACGTGTGTTTGTGCCGGAGACGAACAAAATAGCACGCTTTGTGGCATCACATAAGGTGATTGTAGCTGTCGGAGCGGTAATCTTGTTCTTCGTTTCATGGTATTTCTCACGCCAAACAACGATTTTCTTCTCTGCCGAGAAGGAATCGGCCATCGAAGAGATTTTCCCTTCGCCCAACCCCTTTGTGTTGGTTTACGATACCAAAGACGAAGAGGCGATCTATGGCTTGGCGGATCATTTATTGGCGCAAGAAGGTATCCAAACGGTTATCTCTTATCCGACCCTAATGAGCGAACCGCTCACGCCGGCTGAGATGACGCGTCACGTCACTTCCTTGGCTACTACTTTCTCTGATTTGATGCCGGCAGATGTAGCCACTATCCCTTCGGATGCTATGCATGCCGTCTCACCGGAGATGGTGCAGCTGGTTTATTACATGCGGGCGGTACCTACTGATACGCTGCGTATCACGTTCCCGGAGATGGCACGCTTCCTCCATACGCATTGCGCGTCTAATCCGCTCTTTGCGTCATATATGGACAAGGATATGCGCGACCAGATTGAGTCCCTGCAGTCGATGCTGGACACCTCAGCTCCGCAACCGGCACCAACGCCAATGCCCGGAGTGTCTCCCCGACGGAACGGGGAGAGCGGCCTCCGCCTAGAAGGGCAAACCCCAACCCCAACGCCAAAGCCAAAGCCAAAGCCTGCCCCCCTTGACACGCTGCAAGACACGATTGTTATGCCGCGAGAGACCATCCCTGCACTGGCAGCCGAACCCATTCAAGTGGCGGTGACTGACTCGGTGGAGGTGCCGGCGGTAGAGTTAGAGCGCATCGCTATAGTACCTTTCGTCGAAGCGCTTAATACAACGCACCCTTCCGCTATCACGGTGGAGATGCGTAAGTTAACCGACACGATTGCCTTGCGTCTGCCGATGACCCCGAATGAGATGTCCCTCTTTATGGGTTCAACCCTCATTCAGACACGCTTAGTGTATGGCTACGCACCCAATAAAGCGAAGACACTCACACCGTTACAATACGTTCATCTGCTGGTAGATGACCTCTTCCAACGCAAAGGACTGGCAGGTATGATCACCGACGAGCAGCGTATGCAGTTAGGTCAACGTGCGCACTTAATGGATCTCGCGGATGCGAACACCTCTCTTCTGCCGGCAGAGATGAACACACTGCTGCGTGCGTTCGGAATCAACGATTTATCGGATGAAGAGTTACTAGCCATCGCGCATCCGAAACGTGAAGAGTCTCATGAACCTGCGCCTACGGCGGTGAATACCTTGACGGAAGACTCGATTGCAGCCATGTTACATACCATTGCTGCTCTGCAAGATTCGCTTAAGAGCCGCCAGTTTGCCGCTTCTCAAGCAACTCAACAACCTGAAGTCACCCACCAACCCAAAACAGTCAAACATCGACCCTCTCGCGAGGACCAGCAGGCAGAGTTGTTTACCGAATTGGTCTTTGGCGGCGAGCGTTATACCTCCGAACAAATGGCGAAACATCTGGCGCGACTAATGGAACTGTCGAACGTCAAATCTGACCCCGTGACGGACAACCAAATGTCTTTGCTATATGCCTATTACGGTTCAGTACACAGCCAAGCAGACACGCTATGCGTAGGCTTAGACCAATTATTGGACTATGTGTGTGATACGCTCATCTATGACCCGCGCTTAGCGGATATTATTCCCGACTCGATTCGTTCGCAAGCCTCGTCTATGCATACACAAATCATGGATGGTATAGGTCAATTACGTCAACCCAACCACTCCTTACTCGTTGTACTCAGTACCTTGCCCAAAGAGTCGCCGGAAACCTACGCATTCGTAGATACGCTGACGGCCTTGGCGGACGCAAAGCTGGCACATGAACATTATTATGTAGGCGAATCGGTTATGTACTCGGAAATGCGCGGAGGCTTTGATCATGAGATGAATATTGTCACCTTGCTGACTATTTTGGCAATCTTCCTGATTGTGGCAGTCACGTTCCGTTCGGTTATCGTGCCGATTATCTTAGTGATGACAGTCATGACCGCTGTGTATGTCAATGTGGTGGTGGCAGGACTGGTTTCCGGACAAATGCTATACCTCGCCTACCTGATCGTGCAAGCCATTCTGATGGGTGCAACAATCGATTACGGAATACTCTTTGCGAACTACTACCGCGAATATCGTAAGACGATGATGCAATTAGATGCCATTTGTGCGGCGTATAAGGGCTCTATTCGTACCATCCTCACTTCCGGTCTGATCATGGTATTAGGCCCGGGTGTGATGGCGCTCCTCATCGATGATTTGATGATCAGTAATATCGTTGGTTGTTTGGCAGTAGGTGCGTTCGTGGCGATAGTGCTTATTCTAACCGTTGTGCCGGCTGTACTCATCGCTTTGGATAAATGGGTGGTCTATGGTAAAGAAAACCGCTTTACCGGAGAACCGAGCGGAGAGAAAGAAAAGTGAAAGGTGAAAGAACAAAGGTGAAAGAAGAAAGGTGAAAGAAGAGAAAGAACATTGGCAATTAGTCATCACCCCCAAAGACAAACTCTTAACCATTGACTGGAAAGAGCTTTGGCGGTATAGAGATATGTTCTGGCTCTTTGTACTCCGCAATTTTCGCACGGCCTACAAGCAAACGATCCTCGGCCCCTTATGGTTTCTCATCACTCCAATTCTATCGGTCATCGTCTATGTGGCGGTGTTTGGCGGCATTGCGAATATACCTACGGATGGCGTACCGCCGGTACTATTCTATTTGTTGGGTATTTCCGTATGGGGCTATTTCGCTTCCTGTGTGAGCACCACCTCTAACTCGTTTGTGACCAATGCGGATATATTCGGTAAGGTCTATTTCCCGCGTATCATCATGCCTCTTGTGGCAGTAACTACCAATCTGCTCTCTTTTGCCATCCAATTGGCAATCTTTGCGGCGTTCTATACCTACTATGTGGCCACCGGCACTGCGCTGACCATCCATTGGCAAATAGTACTCTTTCCGCTCTTAATGCTTATACTGGCCTTGATGGCGGTAGGGTTTGGCATGATTTTCTCATCCCTAACCACTAAGTACCGCGACTTGCAGATCATGCTCGCCAAAATCATCTCCCTTTGGGTATATATCACGCCGGTGATTTATCCGCTGAGTATGGTCACCAATCCCAAGCTGCATTTCGCGATGTCGCTTAACCCTGTTACACCCATTATGGAGGCCATCAAATATTCGCTCATAGGCCAAGGTCAATTCTCGTGGCTTTGGTTGGGGTATAGTGTGGCGTTCACCGTAGTGCTATTACTGTTGGGCCTTATGCTCTTTAATAAAGTGCAGAAAAGTTTTATGGATACCGTCTGATAAAGGAGAAAAGTGAAAAGTGAAAGGAACACATATTGGACGACGGTCATTTCCGCAAATACGCACCAACGTGGTTTGGGGCTGCGCGAACTGTGGCAAAAACGCTATTTGGTATGGTTGTTCATCAAGCGGGATATCACGGTACAGTTCAAGCAGACCATCTTCGGAATGGGGTGGTATTTTATATCACCGCTCTTTACGGTGGTCATGTACATGGTGGTGTTCGGACGGATTGCGAATATACCTACGGACGATATTCCCCAACCGGTGTTTTACTTAAGCGGTATTTGTTTGTGGGAATATTTCTCGGAGTGCCTGAGCGCTGTCTCTAATACCTTCCAAACGAATGCCAACTTATTCGGTAAGATTTATTTCCCCCGTTTAGTGTCGCCGGTATCGGTAGTACTGTCTAAACTCTTCCGATTCTCCTTGCAGTTAGGCACGTTCATCCTTGTCTATTTGATTTTTGTTTTCCGCGGCGTGCACCTTTGCCCCAATTGGTACTTACTGCTCTTTCCGGTTATTCTCATAACTATACAAGGCATTGCGTTAGGCCTCGGGCTCATCATCTCCTCGCTGACGACGAAATACAAAGACCTGACGAATTTCTTCCCTACCTTTGTATCGCTTTGGATGTATGCCACGCCGATCGTTTATCCGCTTAGTTATGTAGAAAACGCAACGCTGCACCGGTTCATGTTACTGAACCCGATGACCGCGTTGATAGAAACATTCAAGTATGGCTCCTACGGAGCCGGTTCGTTCTCTTGGTCCGCGTTGGCGTATAGTATCGGTTGTATGCTGGTACTGGTGCTTGTCGGTATCGCGCTCTTTAACCGCAAGCAGAAATATTTTATTGATACGATTTGATCGTCCTTTTTATAGAGGTAAATAGATTACGTATTTACTCTCAAACCACTCTCCCTTAAACCACTGACTGCATGGCGTCACTTCGACTTCTTTGAACGGTCGCAGTTCGGCCTCTAACTCACCGCCTTTCAGTACTACCAAACCATTTGGCACCGCATTGCGTTGCTTGGGCGAGATATTCTTTCGCACTAACTTAACGAGGTCGGGTAGGGGCATGACGGCACGAGAAACGACAAAATCGAACTTCTGCTTCTCTTCCTCAGCGCGTTCTTGCTTGCAGACCACATTCGTCAACCCCAACGCTTGCGCAACTTCTGTCGCCACTTTGATCTTCTTGCCTATCGAATCAATCAGTACAAAAGAGCACTCAGGAAAGAGGATCGCCAACGGTATACCCGGAAAACCTCCGCCAGTGCCGACGTCCAAAATCGTTGACCCGGGTTGGAAGGGCAGCAATTTAGCAATTGCAAGCGAATGCAACACATGGTGCTCGTACAGATTATCAATGTCCTTGCGCGAGATCACATTGATCTTACTGTTCCAATCCCTATATAGCGCGTCAAGCGCAGCGAATTGCTGCGCCTGACGATCCGTTAGTTTAAAATAATCCGAAATAATCATTCTTTAAATTGTCAATTGTCAATTATCAATTGTCAATTATCTGTTTACTCCGCCATATTCGTGAAGACATTTTGCACGTCTTCGTCTTCCTCAATCTTATCGATGAGTTTCTGTACGGACTCGCGTTGCTCATCGGTCAGTTGCTTGGTATCATTCGGAATACGAACAAACTCCATCGCTTGGATCTCAAAGCCATTCTCTTCGAGATACTTTTGCATGTTAACGGCCTCGTTGAAGTCCGAATAGATGACGATAGTGTTCTCTTCCTCATCCACTCCGAGTTCCTCCACACCAAAATCAATCAATTCCAACTCTAACTCGTCCAAATCAATACCGTCCTTCATCGTCACGGTAAAGCAGGCCTTGCGGTCAAAGAGGAATTGCAGCGAACCCTGTGTGCCTAATGTGCCGCCGAACTTAGTAAAGTACGAACGGATATTGGCAACCGTACGCATATGATTATCGGTGGCTGTCTCAACAAAGATAGCGATGCCATGCGGACCATAGCCTTCGTAGTTAATCTCCTTGTAGCCCTCAGACGATTTATCGGTGGCTTTCTTGATAGCACGATCGATATTATCCTTCGGCATGTTCTCGCGTTTACACTGCTGAATCAGTGCACGCAGACGCGGGTTGGAGTCGGGATCCGGACCACCCTCACGGGCTGCGATAGTGATTTCTTTGCCTAATTTGGTGAATGTACGGGACATATGTCCCCATCTTTTTAGTTTGGTTGCTTTGCGATATTCAAACGCTCTTCCCATAATACGAAATGTTTAATAGTTAATAAAGTTAGTTAGATGGCGGCCGGTCAAAGCCGCCATCCAAAGTATTACTGCACTACCGCAGTGCTATCTGCCGAAACGGCAGGAACTGCAGGAGTGGGGTCAGCGTGGTCCATAACAGACTCGTAACTGATCTCCTCGAAGGTGATCTTGAACTCTACGCGACGGTTCTTTGCACGACCCGCTTTGGTCTTGTTATCAGCGATAGGCACGTCAGGACCGTAACCTACGGCTGTCAGACGCTGGAAGTCAACACCTTGCTCAATCAGGTAGTCACGTACAGCGTTGGCACGCTTCTCCGACAACTCCTTGTTGATCTCGTACTTACCGGTACTATCCGTGTGACCTTGAACCTCAATGTTGTAGTTCGTGTTTTCAATGAAGACTTTAGCAATCTGGTTCAGCAACGGATACGATTTCTTCTTAATCGTTGCTTTACCGGTCTCAAACTCGATACCTTGCATAGCTTTCTTGAGCAAGTTACGAACCTCACGCTTGAGTTCCGGACAACCCTTGTTCTCTTTCAAACCGGGTACAGTCGGACACTCGTCGAGGTAATCAGGCACGCCGTCACCATCGGTATCCAATTCGCAACCGCGGGCATCTACATGACCCCAAGCGGCTTGAGGAGTACCCGGACATTCATCCTTATAATCAGGCACACCATCACCATCGGTATCAATCGGGCAACCTAAGGTATCTACCTGACCGTAAGCTTCAACCGGAGTTCCCGGACACTGGTCGATGTAATCAGGCACACCGTCACCATCGGTATCCAGCGGACAACCCTTAGCATCTACCTTGCCCCAAGCAGCCTCTGGAGTACCAGGACATTCGTCAAGGTAATCAGGCACACCGTCACCATCGGTATCCAGCGGACAACCTACCGAGTCAATCTGACCGTAAGCAGCCTCCGGTGTGTTCGGACACTCATCAAGGTAATCAGGCACACCGTCACCATCGGTATCCAGCGGACAACCTACGCTATCCACATAGCCGATAGCAGCTTCCGGAGTACCAGGACAGCGATCCAGATAATCAGGTACACCATCGTGGTCCTCATCCAGCGGACAACCTACGCTATCCACTGCCACGCCACGCGGGGTGTTGGGACACATATCAATCTTATCCCAAACTCCGTCTTTGTCTTTGTCCTTGCGGTTCGAACCCCATACAATCGAGAAACCGAGCGCTACGTTAACCATCTTGGCACGATCCGGCAGGAAATATTGCTTAGGAGCCGACGCGTCATTGTTAGGCAGCGCTGCGTAACTGGTAGGAATATAATCGAGCGCGAGGGTCAAGTTGATACCGTCATACGGCATGAAACCTAAACCGGCACCGATATTACTGTATTTACCGTTATTGAGCAGCGAGTACGAAGCGGCAATATTGAACCAGTTAACCGGTCGGAATGCCACACCTAAAGTCACTTCCTCATATAAACGCGCGTTGTACAAGCGGGTAGCTGATACAACACCTACGCCCACACGGTTGTCCCAGAAATTAGCATCCAAGCCTACGTTCAAACGAGCGGATGTCATCTTAGCAAAACCTTTGTTCACCGTTCCTTTGTCCACTTTAACGCCGTTCAGCAGACCTTCCAAATCCTTGATAGCTTTGTCGGACACTTTCTGGAAATCGAAGTTACCTTTCTCGTCTTGGTAAGCAGGATCGCTGTAATCAATGTTACCTACACCGGCAAAGGTGGTATCCATCGAACAGTTAAAACGGTTCGTTTTGGTCCAATACAAGAAACCAAGATCTGTAATAGCCACGCTCAATTGCAATTGCTCAATCGGTTTATACGTGAAACCGAGGTCAAAAGCGAGACCAAATCCGGTCGGTGTAAGCATTTTTGCTACATTCTTATAATCCAACAAACTATCAGGACTGAAAGTACCTTGGTTGAAATTATCGATAATCTCTTGTACGCTCTGACCGGCAACCTTGCTGTTCAGGTACTCAAAGTTCACCGGACCGGCAACGTCGAGGTCCATATTACCTTTCAGCTGAATCTCGTCGGGAGAAGTGTACATGCTAAGTTGCTTACCGTTAAAGCCTGCGTACATCTGACCCATCAGGAACTTAGCCTTACCACCGACTGTCCATTGGTCGTTGATACGATAACTGTAACCACCGCTAATCTCGGTATAAGCTTGACTGAACGCGCCTAAACCACCGAGGTTAAAATTTTGGTTCGTAAAATCCAACGTACCACCTAAGATAGTGCTCATCAACGGCTTAGGCAGTGTCGTGTTCGCCTCCAGACGCTCATTGATACCAATCATCAGGAATCCGTTCTCTTTGATGCGGAATCCCATGTTAATGAGACCAAAAGTCGCATCGCCACCCGTGAGGGTCATCGACGGAATGCGTCCAACGAATTGCTGACGTTGAGCGCTGGCGTTCGGGTGCATAATCGTAATGGTCTGACCGTAGGTGGAACTATTTGGGTCACGGTCAACTAACAAAACATCGCTTACAGTGAAAGTGTTGTTTCCAAAACCCATAGACGTCCAACCTAACGGACTGAAGTTGATATAACCTTGACTAACCGGTTGGAAAGCAGGGTTGATGGTGTGGCGCATCGGTGCGTTTTCCAGGAAGTACAACGTGTTCACTTGTTGTGCGCCGGCACTCATCGTTATAGCCGCCAGAAGGGCTACCATGATATGTTTACGTACATTTTTCATTGCTTGGCCCTCCTATTATTTGCCTAAAGTTGTTACATCCAAAACTGCCTTGATATCACCCGTCAATCCGATTTGAACTTTCAGGTTATCCGAACCCTTGATCTCTGCGCCAAATTGGCTGTCCTTCAGCGATTCGTCGTTTACACCAAAGGTGTACACAATCGTCTTAATCTTCGGGAAGAGATTGAGGTGTTCTTGCGTTACGCGGCAAGCAATCGGAGTAGCGGTCGGAACCACGGTCTTCGTTCCTGCTTGATACGTACCACCGGCCAGACGAATAGTGTCTTGCTCAGGAATAATTGTGTATGGTTTGGTCGGTTCTTGCGGATCCATAATAACGTTGTTGAGCGAATCTAAGCATACGAACGTACCCCATACATTCAAAGGAATACCATTCTCAAAGCCTAAATAGAGCCACAGATCTTTCACGCGAACCGAATCAACACCTTTCACATCACTCAGCAACGAGTCAATTTGGTATTTGGCAATGCTGATATCTTTCAAACTATCCGTGTAGTCAATCAGCAATCCCTTGTTAAATTCGAAAGGCACTCTAGCGTGTGCACCAAAGGTGGCATACAGATTATCGGCTACAACGCGAACCTGTTTGCAAGTCGTCTCATCAATATTGAGGTTGAGGTTATAACCCACTTTCTTCGGCATTTTCAAGAACAGAGAATCGATATGTCCCTTCTCCGGAGTGTGGTCAAAACCGATTTCAAGCTTTGCCAGATCAGTCAAAGCGCTGGTCTGCGGATTGATACAACCATTGGTCTCATCATAAGTGAACACTCCTTTGCGGCTTCCGTTGAAATTAGCAAATTGGTAATTTCCGTCAGCGTCAATGGTGTAAAGCGAATCTACGGTCAACTTGATATTACCGGCAATCGGAGACTCCAAATGACCGGTGATACGCGGCTCTGCAATAGGCAGACTGGCTCTCTCCAAGAACGGCAGACTACTCAAATCGATGTCATACACACCGCGGTTGCTGTAACCTCCGGCCTCTAAGAACCAACCCCACAAAGCCTCTACCGTCACTTTCTTGACATCAAAATTACATTTGATACCGGATTGTGTGGATTCCAGGCGAGCCTTCGTACCGGAAGGAATAGTGTATTTCACAAGGGTCATCACATCCAGCGAATCATACACATTAGTGGACGACGGATCTTGAGAAGCGTCCCTCATCAAATTCAGAATCACATCCGTCATCTCCAGCGTGATCTTCTGACCGAATTGAGAAATGGCATCACCTCGCTTGTATAACACAACGTGATTCGAATGACCGGTCCAAGTGAATTGCTGA
This sequence comes from Paludibacteraceae bacterium, assembly GCA_017444615.1. Lineage (GTDB taxonomy): Bacteria > Bacteroidota > Bacteroidia > Bacteroidales > Paludibacteraceae > Colicola. Next base: position 23,454 of record JAFSWF010000045.1, read on the forward strand.
CCTAATTCCATCGAAATCTCATCCACCCAATTCCAATCCAAATCATTGAACTGGTTACGGTCGATGGTAACCTCAAAATTAGCCTCTGGCAACGTCGCCTTGTCCACGCGAAGAGTTGTGGTGGGTTTGTTGATACCGGTCAATGCCATCGGCATCGGGAACTCTAACGAATCCGAATAAGCCGTCACCTCTGCGGGAACAATAATCGAATCTTTGTTCGGTCCTTGCAGCAGATTAACGGAGTCTCCCAACGAAGGAACCCAAATCTTAATCGGATCCAGACGTTGACGCAGATTAAGCGTAAAACTCGTGCTACTAATCTGTGAAGCAAAATCAAAACCGTCAATCTTCTGCTTTTGATCAGCGAGGGTGTATTGTGCGGTCAGCACATTCTTACCACCCACTGTGTCAATGTAGAATTGAGCGGTGTCTGCGGTCTTGAAGAAATCCGCTACCTTGGCAGTCATACTACCTACAGGCAAAGATACTTTGACCGGCAACTCAATCGTGGGATCAATCTTGTTGACATCCAAATCTGAATGACAACTCAACAAGATTCCTCCCAGCGCAAACGCAATAAATGCGTGTAGATGTTTGGTACTCATTGTTTGTTAATATTAAAGATTGTTTGTTTAAAATCAAAAATTTCGTGCCCGTTTTGTGGCACGGTGATTACTCACAGCAATTTTGCATGCAAAATTACAAAAAAAAATTCACATATGCAAATAAAATGTGAACTTTTTTACCGAAGAACGTATATTTTCTCTGTTGCACGTGTTACGGCTGTATAAATCCAACGTAAATAGTCGCGTTTTTCCTCAACCGTTAATTCGTTCACCCCTTCACTCGTCAACCCTTTATCGATATAAACATGCTTCCACTGACCACCTTGCGATTTATGACAAGTGACGCAATAAGCGAACCGAATCTGCAAGGCGTTATAGTAAGGCGAATCGTAGATTTTCTTCACTAACTCTTTCTTGTTGCGTATCTCCGGATAGTCCTCTGCTATCTTTGCAAAAAGCTCTTTCTGCATTCTATAAGTGGCTTCCGGATTGTCTGCCGTCAGCGTTTCTAACCAAACCAACGCCTCAATCTCCCATTCATAATCCACCGACTTCAAACTGGCGGTGGCAAAATGAAAACCGTATAACTCATGGTGATTATACAGCCGTTGCACCTCAAACATATCCCCATTGGCGATAAACTCCAAATCGTCGTACTCCTGCGCCCAGAAATAATTATTCTTCACCACCATCACTCGGTCGCCGTTCGATAACTCATCTTCTTTCCAAAGAACGCGCGCACGCACGCCTTGATTATAAAGATTAGTCATTCGATTACTCCGCGCAATAATCAGCGTCTCTTCTGCGCCAACTTCTCGCCAACTCGCCTCCAGCGTCTCAATCACTTCCTCCCCCTTCAACTGAATAATATCCTTGCCATTCGGCTTTATTTCTAGGCTTCCTAGGTTACCTAGGCATCCTAGTTCTCCTAGTTCTCCTCGCAAGCGAGTCGCCTCGCTCAGCACCCCGCTATCCAACGCCTGACGCGCTACCTCCTTAAGCTGAAAACTGAATACTGACAGCTGATAGCTACTTGCCATCCACTCCGCCTCTAACGCCGGACTGTTACTGCTGCCCACAGGCGGTAACTGCGCGTCGTCACCCACTAACAACAGACTGCAACCGGAACCCTTATACACATAGCTTACGAGGTCGTCCAGCAGACAACCGCTACCAAAAGTAGGATTATCGCGATTGCCGCTTAACATAGAGGCCTCATCCACGATAAACAAGGTATTCCTATGTATGTTATCGCTTAACGAAAAAGCCTCTCTGCCTAACTGATTCTGCCTGTAAATGTACTTGTGTATCGTGTATGCCGGTGCGTGGGAGTAACGACTAAGCACTTTGGCGGCTCTGCCTGTCGGAGCTAACAGCACACAGGGTTGCTTCAAACCCTCTAACGCGCGCACTAACGCACTCATCACACTCGTCTTACCGGTGCCTGCATACCCCCGCAAAACAAACGCCTTCCGCGCGTCGCGAGAGACGATAAAAGCACCCAACGCTTGCAATAAACCTTCCTTCTCAGCGTTAGGCTCAAAGGGTAACTCTGCCCGTACTCGTCCTATAATAAAATCCGTTAGCATGGACGTTGACTGAACTCGCAACCACAGTAAAGTTGGTTGTAAAAATTATACTCTTTGAGCAACGCATTGCGCCGTTCCTGCAACCCGTCCTTCCGCCAGTTCTGCGCCCAGAATCGAGGAGCAGGCAAATCAGTCTGTACTCTGGCGGCCGCCGCTTCCCCCGCCGCGTTAATCTGCTCTAAGTTCTTCCAACGCGAAGAGGCCAAAGTGGTAGCAAAATAACCTATACCCAACTCCTGTGCCTTGCGAGCGGTGGCTAACAAGCGATGGTAAAAGCACGCTTCACAACGCTTACCTCGTTCCGGCTCTTTCTCCAAACCCTCCACCGCACATCGCCATGCCTCATGCTTATCCTTCCATGAATAATTCTCCTTCCCTCTAGGGAGGGTTGGGGTAGGCCGGTCATCATCTATCCATTCAATTCCCAAACTCTCCGCATGACGTTTAGACTCGTTCTTGCGAATCTCATACTCTTCAAACGGCCAGATATTCGGATTAAAATAATAGATAACAGGTGTGACGCCATGTGCTAACAACCATTCGACGATGGCAGATGAACAAGGGGCACAACATGCATGCAGCAACACTTTCGTGCAACCTTCAGGAACTATGATAGCTGATTGTTTCATTGTATTCTCTCTCCTGTCCATAAGGTCGGCTGACCGGCCATGCGGCAACCGATGATATAACGCTCACCACCATCTTTGATGCGGTATTTTTTCTTCACTTGTTCCGGTGTCAACGGGTAATTGCGGCAAAGCACATTCGCCTTTAAAATCTCCCTCCCTTTAGGGAGGGTAGGGGTAGGCTCATCAATCTTCCACACTCTCCCGGGAAAATCTGCCACCCATTCATCCGATACATACAAATGTGTGTTCACATCGAGTTTCTGCAAACCAAACCGCGCAGCCACTAATTTATACGCACCGGCTTTTAATATCGCCGCATTGGGTTCGTATAAGTAATGACCAATAACCAATGACAAATTACCAATGCCCGAAGGGCAATCTCGCTCTTCTTCTTTAGTGAACACAAACGCCTTCTCTGCTTCCACCAAATCCACGGCCGTGATCCTTCCTTCGTACATCGTACATGGTTTCTTTGTACCTATCAACAACACTTCTTTCACCTCGTTCTTCACTGCCACCACATAAACTGACCACTGAATGCTGAAAACTGACAACTCCTTCACCGCTTGACTGATATCGAGCATCGGCGAGAGTTTGAGTAGTATCCGTCCCTCGTCCGAAAGGTGCGCCAGTAGAGAAGGAAGCAGTTCCACCACATTTGGCGTGCAGTCCGCTAAGCGAAAAACCTTACCTCCATGCACATCTCTTCTTGCCGGGTCCACAAAAATCAAATCATACCATCCTGCCGATTGCAAAAAATCCTCCGCAGTAGAGTGATGAACACAAATCTCCTTCCCTTTAGGGAGGGCAGGGGTAGGCAAATTGAAATTATGCTCGGCAATCCTACACAACTCCTCATTTTGCTCTACGTAGTCAGCGCTTTTAAATTGGCGGCTTAAGAAAAACGTATCTACTCCATAACCACCCGTCAAATCCACCATCTTTTCGCCGCTGACCAAACTCGCTTTATACTCCGCTGTCATCTCCGATGAACACTGCTCGCAACTCAATCGCACGGGGTACCACCAATCATCGATAGCCGCGAATGTAGGCAACTTGTCTGCCGTTCGTTCGCGACCCTCCACTTGCTGCAAAAACCAACGCCATTCGGCGTCCGTCAAGTGTTTATATTTCCCGCGTTGCAACGCTAA
>JAFSWF010000046.1 GCA_017444615.1 Paludibacteraceae bacterium
AATGGCAACAAAGATTCGTTTGGCTCGTCATGGTCACAAAGACTACGCTTTCTACCACATTGTAGTAGCAGACAGCCGCTCGCCGCGTGACGGCAAAATTATCGAACGTATCGGTTCGTTCAACCCTAACACCAACCCTGCAGCAGTTATTCTCAACTTTGAGCGTGCACTCTACTGGGTAGGCGTAGGAGCACAGCCGACAGACACCGTACGTACCATCCTTTCTAACGAGGGTGTACTGCTGATGAAGCACCTCAACGGCGGTGTAGCCAAAGGCGCTTTCAGCCAAGAAGAGGCACAACGCCGCTTCGACGCTTGGAAAGCACAAAAGGATGCTAAAAATGGTAAAATCAGTGCTGCTGAAGCTGCCAAGAAAGTAGCTGCTGCTAAGGCTCTCCACGATCAAGAGGTAGAGACCAATAAAGCAAAAGCTGCTGCTATTGCAGAGAAACGCGCTGCTGCCGCTGCAGAACTCGCAGCTGCTGCACAAGAGGCCGCTCAAGAAGCTGCTGCCGCTGAAGCAGAAGCTAATGGCGAAGCTCCCGCAGAGGAAACTGAGGCATAATTCAGCCCATTTTATCCAAGAAAAGGCTTCAAAACGAAAGTTTTGGCCTTTTTTTTTGTTTATATCAAAAAAAAGTATTACCTTTGCACACTTTTTATGCGCATACGGAAACGGATGGGTAAAAATCAAAGAATAGCATATTTGGATATAGCTCGCGGATTGGCAGTGTTGCTCGTGATTTTTTATCACGTGCCGCTATACATCCAGACGTGCTGTAGCGAAGCGGCTCCATTACTAGCGCCTCATATCCAAGCTGGCACTTATATTTTACCATTCTTTATGCCGGTGTTCTTTGTTATCTCTGGCTATTTTACGAAGACGGACAAGCCATATTGGCAATTTTTATGGGGAGATATTAAACATTTGTTATTGACGTGTTTAGGGTTAATGTTCATCAATGTCTTGATTCAAGATATCTGTTTGCAGAGTACGGGTGCGCTTCGTTGGTTCTTTACTTCCTTGTTCTCTATACATTTTTTAGATATTATCCTCGGGAGTTGGTTTGTCACAGCTATTTTTGTGGCGCGACAGTTATATTACTGGGTGGAGAAGGTAGCCTTAAAAATTAGTGTCAGCAAAAAAAACTGGCAGTTTTGGGCAATTGTATTTGTTGCGGTAGTTGGTCTGGCTATCTGCGGTATATTAGTTGAACCGTACGCGCCGCATAACAATCAGTGGTTTTACTGCCAAGGTTTAGTATTTGTCATTTTTATTGCTATAGGCCGTTTACTGCGTGAATATCCGATTAACAAATGGACATTGTTAGGTATAGGAGCTTTGTATGTCGTGCTGATGTTCACAGCGCGCGTAAAGGGAATCTCTACTTTGGAATACGGAATGATTAACTCTTCGTTCACCTTGGCACACTGGCCGTTCTATATGCTACTAGCCATTACGGGCTCTTCTCTGTTGATAGCCTTAGCACAGATGATACAACATTGTGCTCCGTTGGAGTTCTTTGGACGGCATTCTTTGATGTTCTATGTCCCGCAAGGTGGGATCATATTAGTGACAGCTACTTGGTTGGTACGTTATGCGATACCGAATACTCCGCAAAAAGTAATAGTATATATCCTCGTTATATGGGCTGCTGCGCTTATCGGATTAAGTCTATTAAGTTGGGCGCAAGATGGCTGCAAGCAATTATGGGGAAATGTAACAAAGACATTAAGTGGTGCGAAGGAATAAGGATGAAGACTTTGTATAAAAATATGGTGTCGATAGGGGTGCTACAGGTGGCGAATTACTTGATTCCATTCCTGGTGCTGCCTATTATCAGCCGTATTTTAGGTGCGTCATTATTCGGTTCGGTCAGTTATGCGCAGAACATCGTCACCTATCTGACCTTGCTCGTCAATTATGGCTTTGAGTACTCAGCCACACGCCAGATCTCTATCGCCGGCGATGACAAAGTGCGCAAGGACGCTATTTTCTGGTCGGTGCTGCTGGCGAAGACCCTACTACTTGTGTTCTCGTTTGGTATTCTTGCCGCGCTTCCTTTCTGTGTAGAGCGCGTAGCGTGCGACCCGCGGTTGTATATCTATACCGCGTTAGCAAATATCGGGATTGTGCTGTTCCCAACCTGGTATCTGCAAGGCGTGCAACAGATGGATAAGATGGCGTGGGTGAACTTCTTCATCAAACTCTTAGGCGCAGTTTTAGTGCTGAGTTTTGTGCGCGAGGCATCTGCATATAGGTTATATCCCCTGCTGATGTCGTTAGCAAGTATAGTTATAGGAATCGGTGCGTTGGTGTATGTTGTGCGTCATTTTGGTATTAGTCGTCCCATTTTATCTTGTGCTATTTTTCGGGAAGTGCTGAGTGCGGGTGCACCGATATTTATCAATAATGTATTTATCAGCCTTTACACCACCATTAACATGACGCTTTTGGGACTATATGTAGCGGATGACGTGATAGGCTATTTCTCTGGTGCACAGCGGTTAATTATAGCTCTTTATACGGTGTGCGTAGCTCCAGTAAGCATGGCTCTTTACCCGGAAATAAGTCGTCGATTTGAGGTGTCGAAAGCAGAGGGCGTTCGTTCGTTGAAACGTGTGTTGCTGATAGCCGGTGCGGGTTCTGCGGCAGTGTCGTTGCTGACATATCTGTTCGCTCCGCTTGCTATACGTATTATTTACGGAGCGGGGTTTGCTCCCTCTGTGGAGATACTAAGGTGGTTGTCGCCTATCCCGTTCTTGGTGATGATGGCGACGTTACTAACGGTGCAGGGGATGTATGGCTTGGGTTTGCAGAAATGGGCTCCGTATGTAGGGTTGGTGTTGGCAGTTGTGTGCGTGTCGATGAACTTGATTTTGTTGCCGTTATGGGGTGTGAAGGCGGTGTGTGTGAGTTGGATAGCAGCGCAGGTGTTGGAGTGCGTGTTAGTTGGTGGAATCTTATTAACGAAAGGACGTAAGGTATGTTCTATCTGATTTGTTTCGGCATATTAGTTGTGTTGGCGGTGCTCAATCTGCAAATGCACGACAGGCTCAGCAATCAGTTGCTGAGCGGCATTGCTGCAATCTTGCTCATCGGCATTGCCGGCCTACGCTACGAAACGGGTGGAGACTGGGATTCCTATGCAACCCTTTTTTCTCAATTCCCCTCCCTCTCTCGCTTGATTGGTCGCCCCGTTGAACTGTTAGCGCAAGACGTAGAAGAGGGTTTTGTGTTGCTCAATGCATTAATCAAATCACTGGGGGGAACGGTGCAACACTTGTTCTTCGTGGTCACTGCAATCAATATTACGCTCATTACCTGTGCGCTACCCAAATACACCAAGTATCCGGTGGTGGCTCTCTTGTGTTACTATGGCATTCTCTATTTCCAATTGGAGATGATCTATATTCGTCAGGCCTCAGCTGTCGCACTCTGTTTCTTTGCATTGCAATATATCCGTCCGCGCAGGTTGGTACCCTTCTTGATATGCGTGCTGCTGGCTTGCACCTTCCACCGAGTGGCAGCACTGATAATCCCGCTCTATTTCTTCTTGGATCGTAAGTTGCCTGTATGGCTCTATTTAACGGTCATCGGCATAGGCGCCGCGTTGATGCTCGCCGGTATTCCTTGGATACAGACCATCTTCCTGACGGTAGCCGGTTGGTTGGGCGAAAACTATGCCGAGAAGGCAGAGATGTACACCGAAAATGCTATGTTTGCTACCAGCCGCGGACTGAGTATCGGCTTCGTACTCAACATAGCTATCCTCATCGTGGTCATGTTCTTCAAAGAGAAGATAGACGAATTGCCTAACGGCACAATCATGCTGAATATGTTCGCAATCAGTTTAGTGCTTTACTACTATTGCTTTGAGTTAGTAGAGGTGAGCAATCGTACGCGAATGTTCTTCTTTATAGGCATTATCGCCCTGCTTCCAATGGTGTTGGAGATACTTCCTATCTTCCTCGAACGCCTGGCTGGACTTATAGTTGTAACACTCTATTGCTTCAGTTTCTCGCGAGGCATCTTTCTGGAAGCACCGCAAGCTGCTGCCTATAATCCGTATCAAAACTATATAGAATACAAAATCCATCCGCGGCCAAGTACAGGCAAACAGCGGTTAGATCAATCTAAAAAAGCCTTCCGGGACGAACGTCGATGAATCACCTCCTTTTCATATCACACGCACGCGGTTTGCATGGAGCAGAAGCCGTCATGGTCCAAGCCGTCAAGGCTTGCGCTGCTTCCGGCGCTCATGTGACGGTAGTGGTTCCTTCTGTCGTACCTGACTCGGGAATGGACAAAGCGCTCAGCGGCATCCGCGGCGTACAGATGCTTACGCTGCCTTATCGCCCCGCCGGAGGCAGTATGCTTCGCACCCGTCTTGTGCGCCTCTATAACTGGCGTGCTTTGCGCGAACTCAAACGTTTTGTGACACGCGAACAAGTCACAACCATCTATTCCAATACATCCATCACTATCCTAGGAGCAGAACTGGCTCGTATAACACACGTGCGGCATATTTGGCATTGGCACGAACCAGTGGATGAGCGTTTTGGGTGGCATTTCACGCTGAAAGACTATTATCGTGAGTTGGCTCAAGCCGCTGATACGATTGTCTGCATCTCGCGTCATCAGCAGGCGGAGTGGGAACAGACGCTAGGCATACCACTCAGCAATGCCGTGATCGTCTACAATCCGATTAAGCGTCTGGAGGCTCGTTCCCCGCAACCGCACAAGGATGTTCGCATCGGTTTTATAGGACATTTTGAGGAGCGAAAGAATATCCCCTTGCTCCTACAAGTCTTTTTGGCTATTCATAACCAAGTTTCAGAGACACATCTCTCTCTCTGCGGGGCAATCGATGAGCACGATAGGGAGTGTATCGAACAGATGACCGACTTGCGCGAACCAGTATTGACTATCCTTCCTCAGACCCCCGACGTGACGAAATTCTACCATTCCATTGATATTCTTGTACTTCCTTCTTGGCGCGAGACAATGCCGCTGGTAGTACTCGAAGCGATGCAGGCAGGCGTCTGTGTGCTCCAGACGAATAAATCGGGCATGAGCGAGTTGCTCGAGGCCGGCATAGAGACACTATTCTTCTCTCCCGATAGGCCGGAAGAACTGGAACATCTGCTGCTGCAATGCCTCGATGCTGACTATCGTCGGCTAATCGCGCAGGCCGGACAACAGAAAGCCCTGCAATTAGTTAACAATCAGTCTTTCAACGAACAAATAACCAAACTTTTATGCGAGTAATTGCCTATTATCTGCCGCAATTCCATGCCATCCCCGAGAATGATGAATGGTGGGGAAAAGGGTTTACTGAGTGGAACAGTGTCCGCAATGGAAAACCCCTCTTTACGGACCATCAGCAACCGATCGAACCCAGCGAATTGGGGTATTATAACCTGCTCGATCCGGACATCCGCGAACGGCAGGCACAACTCGCACGCGAGGCAGGCATCGAAGGATTTTGTTACTGGCATTACTGGTTTGCGGGACATCAGTTACTGGAGAAACCGTTGCAACAAGTGCTGCAATCCGGCCAACCCGACTTCCCATTCTGCATCGCCTGGGCCAACGAGAGTTGGAAGGCCAAGACTTGGCTCGACCAGCAAACAGCGCCAGACCGAATGCTTATCGAGCAGACCTATCCCAAAGGAGACGACGAGGCACATTTCGCGGCCATTCTGCCTATGCTTCACGACAAACGATATATACAGGTGGATGGTAAACCTTTGCTGGCTGTCTATCGACCATTCGACCTGCCGCAAGGTTGGTGCGCTAAATGGCAAACGATGGCACAGAAAGCCGGCTTCAAAGGTCTGTATTTGCTGGGGCACGTGGCATACAGCAAACAGGTGGATGAGGTGAAGGCGCTGGGGTTTGATGCCGTTAACCTTGTTCCTCTCGGAGATACTAAACGGAACATAAGCCTCGCGCTACGTCACTTACCGACGCTACTCAAACACCTGCGTGGATGCTCACCACTCGTGTACAACTACGCGAAAGCTATCAAGGTTTTTGCAGAACCCATCATGCATCGCGAAGAGGTGGTTCCCACAATCCTGCCTAACTGGGATCACTCGCCGCGAAGTCGCATGCGTGCCTTCATCATGCATAATGCTACACCGCAGGCCTTTAAAACACACGTGCAGGCTATCAAGCGCATCGTGGATCGCAAACACAACGACCTTGTTATGCTTAAATCCTGGAACGAGTGGGGAGAAGGTAATTATATGGAACCCGACAAGAAATGGGGCAAAAACTTTATTGAGACCTTAGGACAAGTGACCAAAGAATGATACCTGTCATTGCCGATAATATTATTTTTGCGCTCCAGCGCACTGGAGGTATCTCCGTTGTGTGGAACGAACTGCTGCAGCGGGCACGAGTGGATCAAGACCTGGCGCTCAAGGAACTGAACTACACAGACACCAAACGCTTCATGGAGCGTTACCGTGTACCGGCATATAAGGCTACTACACCGGCTATCTTCCATTCGTCCTATTTCCGGATCTTACCGCAACCGGATGTGCTGAATGTAACCACCGTGCACGACCTGACGTATCATTTCTACCGTCACGATTTGCCCAAAGCGGTGCATCTGTGGGAAGAGCAGCGAGCGCTGCGACACAGCGAGGCGGTCATCTGCATTAGCGAGAATACCAAACGCGACCTGCTGCGTTTCTATCCGTGGGTACCGGACGAGCGGATCTATGTGGTCTATAACGGAGTGAGTAAGGCTTTCCGACCGCTGCCGAACGTGCAGAAGAAAGGCTACCTGCTCTTTATCGGCAACAGTGCCGTGTCCTACAAGCGCTTTGACGTAGCGCAAGAGGTGGCGCGGCTCACAGGACTCGAACTCAAAACGGCTTCGAACGTGTCGCGCGAGCAACTGAACACGATGTATAACGAAGCGCTTTGTCTGCTTTATCCGTCCGACTATGAGGGTTTCGGTCTGCCGATCCTCGAAGCACAGAAAGCCGGTTGTCCTGTGATCGCGCAGAACCATTCGTCTATTCCTGAGGTGATAGGTGCACAAGGACTCATGGTCGCGCATGACACACCGCAACGCATGGCTGCCGAGATGGCAGAGTTGGTCAAACAACTACTCTCACGTCCTACTGGCACCATCATCCAAAACGGCATAGAGAACGCCAAACGTTTCTCATGGGACATCACCTACGCACAAACGAAACAAGTATATGAAAATATCTATCATAACCATCACCTATAACAGCGCGCACTCGCTTCCGCGTACAATCGATAGTGTGCTGAGCCAGACCTATCCAGACATCGAGCATGTTATCGTCGATGGTGCTTCCTCCGATGGCACACGCGAGATCATCGCTGCCTACGCTAAGGCGCATCCCAACGTCCGCTGGGTATCCGAAAAAGACAAGGGCATCTACAACGCACTCAACAAAGGCATCGCTATGGCCTCCGGTGATGTCATCGGTTTCCTCCACTCCGACGATGTGTTCTTTTCTCCCGATTCCATCGGACAAATAGCAGCAGCCTTCGCTTCCTCCGAGGCCGATGTGGTCTATGGCGATCTGCAGTACTGCCGAGGCGAAAAAGTGATTCGTCGGTGGAAGAGCAACGATTTTCAACCCTCAGCACTCAAGTTCGGTTGGATGCCTCCGCATCCTACGGTCTATGTGCGCAGCAAGGTGTACCAAGAGGTGGGCGAATACGACGAGTGGTTCCATATATCAGCCGACTACGACATGATGCTCCGTATCTTCTCGGCCGGCTACAAAACGCAGTATATTCCTGCGGTGCTCGTGTCGATGGAGACAGGCGGCGCCAGCAATCGCAACACCAAAGCACGACTCACCAAGACCCAAGAAGATTTCCTAATCCTCCGAAAGAACCATATAGGCGCAGGACTGCTCACCGTTGCCTGCAAACAACTCCGCAAAGTACGACAGTTCCTACGAAAAGAATGCTAAACATCTCGATTGTTCTATATCATCCTAAATGGGAACAAGAGGTTTTGCCTCTTGTGGAGGAGTTATTACGCGTCCGCAATCTCCGCAAAATCTATCTTCTCGATAATAGCGAAGAAAAGGCCAATAGCCAAGAGCTAATAGCCAACAGCCCCAAAGTTCGCTACATGCACCTTCCTGCCAACCTTGGCTACGGACGTGCACACAATATCGCCTTACGTGAAAGCGCCTACCACAAGACCGAATTGCACCTCGTCATGAATAGCGATATACAGATCCACGCCGAAGATATAGATGAGATGCATGATTGGATGCTGCAAAATCCATTGGTTGGACAGTTGATGCCTCGCATCATCAACCCCGATGGCACCCAACAATACCTCGCCAAACGCCTACCTACTCCGTTAGATGTCTTTGGTCGTCGATTTTTGCCAAAATGGTTGATGGCGCGCCGCAACAAATGTTACGAGTTACGCGATTTAGACCTGACACGCCCCATTAACGCCCCTTATCTCAGTGGCTGTTTCATGCTTCTTCGAACAACCGCAGCGGTAGAAACCGGCCTTTTTGACGAGCGTTTCTTCATGTATCCGGAAGACATAGACCTTACTCGACGCATTCATCGCAACTGGCTCACCCTCTACTATCCGGCTTGGACCATCACTCACGCGCACACACAAGCTTCCTATAAAAACAAACACATGCTCCGGATTCATATCCAAAACATGTGTCGATATTTCAATAAATGGGGTTGGTTCTTTGATTCCGAACGACGTCTCTTTAATAAACGTGTAGCAAACGGAAGGTAAGGTATCCCGCATATACAATCAAGAGTACCGCTCCTGCCCAACGTTTCAGCAATCGCTCCTCATTCGTTTTCAAGGCCATCCAAACAATCATACTGCCTACGGTGGCCATCCAGGCATCTATAGTGATACCATCATAAGCCGGCAACGGACGGATAATAGCGCTCGTACCCAGCACAAAAAAGACGTTGAAGATATTACTACCTATCACATTGCCGATAGCAATATCGCTATTTTTCTTCGTTGCCGCAATAACTGACGTCGCCAACTCAGGCAGAGAGGTTCCCAACGCCACAATCGTCAAACCGATAATAGCTTCGCTTACACCTAATCGTGTTGCTATATCCACGGCACTCTTCACTATCAACTCTCCTCCTACTACCAAACCAACTAATCCGCCAATAATCAATCCGATTGCACGACGAGTAGAAATAGGTTTAGTGGCAAGTTCCTGATTTCCAGCCTCTTCCGGATGAGCCATCGAATGACGAAAAGTCTCGTAAAGAAAGAACCCGAACAACACCAGCAACATGATCCCGCCCAATCGACTAATGCTCTTACCGGCTTCTCCTAATGGAGAATTAACGGACACCGCCGCAAAAACCAAAATGCCGGCTATCATCGACATCGGAATATCAAAATCGCGTGAATGTTTCTGAGAAGCAATAGGATAAACTAAAGCCGTTACTCCCAGAATAACGAACGTGTTGATAATATTCGAACCTAAAATATTCGTAATCGCCAAATCCGTCGAACCACTCGCCACAGACACCATATTCACCACAAACTCAGGCATAGAGGTGCCAAAAGCTACTACCGTCAATCCTATCACCAAATCGCTGATTCCAAAGTGTTTAGCGATAGCAGAAGCACCATCTACCAACCAATCTGCTCCCTTCACCAAGGCTATAAAGCCGATTACAATCAAGATGGCACCTACCCACCAACCGATGCTAAGCCAATTCGTTAAAAAATCCATATTCCTATACGTTAAACAAGAAATGCATAATATCACCATCTTGCACCAAGTAATCCTTACCTTCAGTCGCTAACTTACCTGCTGCACGACAAGCCGCTTCTCCGCCAAGTGCAATAAAATCTTCATACTTAATCACCTCCGCGCGAATAAATCCTTTCTCAAAATCGGTATGGATAACACCCGCACATTGCGGCGCCTTGGCTCCTGCCTTAAACGTCCACGCACGAACTTCATCGCTTCCTGCCGTCAAGAACGTACGCAAGTTCAACAACGCATAAGCCGCTTTGATCAAACGATTGACACCGGACTCTTGCAGACCTATCTCCTCCAAGAACATCTGACGCTCCTCGTATGTCTCTAATTCGGCTATCTCGCTCTCAATCTTTGCAGCTAAAACAAGCACTTGCGGCTCCTGTATGGTTTGTCCGTCTGCGGATACTATCCGCTCGTCCTTCACCGCCTCTTTCACTTGTTCCACGTACGCATTGCCCGTCACTGCCGATGCCTCATCGACGTTGCACACATACATCACAGGTTTGTTTGTCAGCAAAAAGAACTCCTTGGCTACCGCCTCTTCGTCCTTGTTCACCAACTCCACCGTACGTGCATTCTTACCTTGCGACAAAGCCTCTCTATACCGAACCAATACCTCTAATGCTAACTTAGCCTGTTTGTCTCCGCCTGCTTTCGCAGCTTTCTCACATTTCTGAATACGTGCCTCTACTGTTTCAAGATCCTTCAACTGCAATTCCGCATCAATAATCTCCTTATCGCGAACCGGATCCACACTACCGTCCACATGCACTACATTCTCATCATCGAAGCAACGCAACACATGAATAATTGCGTCTGTTTCGCGGATATTGGCCAAAAACTTATTACCCAAACCTTCGCCTTGGCTGGCTCCTTTCACCAACCCGGCTATATCTACAATCTCTACCGTCGTAGGAATAATACCGCGTTCGGGATGACATAATTCACCTAACTTAATCAACCGCTCATCAGGCACTGTAATCACACCCACATTTGGCTCTATCGTACAAAACGGGAAATTAGCACTCTGTGCTTTCGCGTTCGATAAACAATTAAACAACGTCGATTTGCCCACATTAGGCAGACCAACTATTCCACATTGAAGACTCATATCTATTTAATTTATAAGCATTTATTTAACTAATGGCAGATTCACCTCTGCTACCGGTTGAATCGTTACGCCTATTAACACATTCGTCATAGTAGCATCTTTCTGAAGCAGTCCGATCCACCATTCCGCCTCATCCATATCTTGGAATCCACTCACGCGCAGCGCACTTCCTTCACCCAATACAGGCATTTTGGTCAAATCGAAATCGCGAATTAAGAATTGCGAGAAATTGAATAACGCCACTTCATACAGCAGATCATTCAATACCTGCTCATCCGTCGTTGCTAACCGCAACAATACCACGCTGGGTTGCTTACGGTCATCACTCCAGACTTGCTCTTCGGCCTCTTCTGTCTTCGTCTCTTCCTCCACTTGCCCTCGTTTATCGGCTAACGAACCGGTACTTCCGCCTTTCTGACTTTCCATGCCTTGACCCATCATCGCCAACATATCCTTCGCCATCGCGCCTAACTCCGTATCGCCATAGCTACTCACCAACTCCTGCAATTCGCTTACAAAAGCAGCCTGACCATCCGTGCGGGCTACCGATACAGCATTCAAGAATAAGAATCGAGGCATCAGTTTACTCTGCGGAAACTCTTTCTCTGCATACTGCTTATTCGCTTTTACGGTAGCAAACTGCCCTTTCGTATATGCCTGATAGGTTCGTGCATACAACGAATCTTGCTCTTGTAACATCCGAAGCATCGAGGCTATATAGGCACTATCTTTTCGTAATGCAAGAAGCCGTAATTCCTCGTCTAAATCGGCCAAACTCGGATGATTAGCACAGCGCTTGCGCAATTCTTGCAACGTAGCCTCAGCCAATTCTTCATCCTCTAAACGATCACGATAAACATGGTATAAAACAATCATGCCCTCGCGCCATAAACTATCACTCACAGCCATCTCTTGCGGTGAACGAGGAATCTGCTGCAAATAATACTCCGGTTTATGCGTATCTGTCTCACGCACAGGGCGCGCCACCACCGCCGAATCGCCGTCTAATACGAGTGAATCTGCACCTTCTGCCAATTCCTCTTCGTTAAACGGTACACTAACGGTCTTATTCAATCTCCGCCAGTTATCCTCCAGCGTGCGGTTGCCCCAACGCTTATACCATTCCTGTTGGCCTTGTTTCTTCAATTGCGCATTGTAAAAATACCATTCGCCCTTCTTGCTTGCACCGCCGCCTAACATATTCATAGTATTAACGCTTCGTGGTCCGTCATCGCCTCTGGACAGTTCACGCGATAACTGTGCTTGCTGCGTCGAATCAGCCTTTTCTTGCTCGATCAAATCGGCTATAATCTTATCTACAACCGCTCGCTGCTCCGCTTCGGTCATCCTACTCAAACGTTGCAACGAGTCTTGTAATTGAACCTGCTCATACGCCACTATCAACTCGTCCAATACCTCCGAACGCTTTTGTATCCGCGCAAAATGAGGATTTTCAGCCGTCAAAATCGTCAATGCTTCGCGATAACAAGGCTGCGCCTGCACATATTCGTGTCGCTCGTAATAGATATCTCCGGCTTTCACTAACACCGCCGCCTTGGCACTTCCTGCCTGCGTAGCCTTCTCAATCGCTAACTGATACATATCCAAGGCCTTAGCTGTATCTCGTTGCTGCAAATAGATATTACCAATCGCACCGTACAACTGATCCAAACGGTCCTTATACTTGGTCTGTTTGGTCATGGATTTCAACTGCCTCAACGAGTTCTTGCCTCCCAATTCAGCAATCCTAACTCGCGCATTAAACTCCATCTCATTAGGCGGAGCCATCCGAACAACCGATTTATACGCATGGATAGCCTCATCGCGATTGCCTTCCATCTCATACAACTGACCCAACACATACGCAAAACGCGGACGATAAATCGTTCGTTTCTCATATGGAATAGCAATCTTCACAAACGGAATCGCTTCATGATAGTGCGCGCCGTGCAACAGTACATCCGCTTTTACGGCCGAATACAACCGAGCATGTTTCTTACTCAACGCATCTACTTGCACGCGATTCAACATATCCTCCGCTTCGTACTGCCAACCCATCTCTGCGTACGCGCGCGCAATCCATAATTGACATTGCGCAATCATGTCCGCATCGTTCGAATAATGACGGATTATATATTGGAAGGTACTAACAGCCCCTAAGAAATCGCCTTTATGAAACTCAGCCTCGCCCAAACGCATCCATGCCAAATCCATATTGGCATTAAACTCTTCCGACTGCAACCAGAGTTTGTATTTCGGATCACTCGCTCGCTTCGGATCACGTTTCGGCTTAGACTTAATGGAGTGCAATTTGATACTCTTACGGCATTTCTCAATCGTTCTGTCCATCTTAGCCGTACTCGCAACTGCCGCCTCATGATTGCTTACAGGATATAAATAGAGCACGCGGCTATAATCATCCGTATTGGCATCGCGAATCGCTTTCAAGCCTTCTTCGTACGCGATATTGCCGTTGTACAAAATGTTATATTTCACCTTTGTTTGATGAAACGAACGCGTACTCCACGTGTTCTTCTGCGTCGAGCAACCCACGAGCACTCCGCCCGCCAACAAGAATACTATATACTTAAAAACTTTCAACTTCTCTAAACGCTAAACTTTCAACTTCTCTAAACGCCAAACTTTTAACTCTCAACTAATTAAGTCCTTTCACATGACTTTGTGCAGCGACAAACTCTTTCAAATAAAATGGCTCATAATAAGCAATCTCATTGCCGCGCAACACTCTTCCTTCTACCATCAACCGCTCTGCTAATCGTCCCATGTACTGCGCTTCCGGTACAATACCATCCACAAACTGCCACCCTTCGCCTCTCAACACTTCCTGACATTTCGCTGCGCCATCGCCAAAATATACAATCCGCTGATGGCTGATGGCTGATGGCTG
>JAFSWF010000047.1 GCA_017444615.1 Paludibacteraceae bacterium
ATTTATATATAATATACAATTTAACACCATTTTTTCTTATGTCAGAAATCATTACATCATCAGGCATCGATGAGATCCACGGAAAGTTCCAAGGAACCGACTCCGGCTACTTTTACATGCGAAACGGCAAACAATTCTTTCGAACTCGCGAAGAAACCTACCAAAAGAACCAATCCCCCAAGCAGAAGTACAACTCCGAAGCCTTCGCCTACGCCAACTCCTACATGGCGCAACACTACGGAACTCCCGAAACAAAAGCCCAACTGAAAGTCGAGTTCGAAGACGCACACCACATTGCCTCCAACGGTAAAACCTATACCACTCCCTGGTCTTGGAAATTCAACTCCCTTCTTCACGATTACAAACAAGCACATCCTTTTGAATAAAAATCACGCATTTATTTGCGCATCTCAAATATTTTCACTATCTTTGCAATCGATTTCGAAAAATGAAACGCGTAGGATACATATTGCTGTTCTTGGCGAGTCTGGCGATACAACTCTTCGCTCCGAAGAGCACACCTGTCGTGCAGACGAACGCTTCGGCCGATTGCACCGTGCAGCAACACCTCCAAGGCTCACTGGTCGGGATTCAGGGCGAACCGCTCACCCTCACTACGACCGGACAAACGCAGCTATCCGCTCCTACGCATTTCTCGTATAGCGCGCATCGTGTGTCGTTCGGTAAGAACCGAACACGCACGGCTTTCTTGCGCAAGATGATTCATCATTACCAACCTGTTTATCTTGTCTTCCGCGGTAAGGAACGACTGGAAACCAGTCCGTTCTCTACCCATCCGGGTAGCATGTACTACGTGTACAGCCTACGGCGCATTTTGTGTTAGATAGACCGTCCTTCGGACTAAAAGAGTAAGGACCGCTTCGCTGAAAGATTAAAGACTTAAATGCAGCGTAGCGGTCGGTATTCTGGTTCTACAACACAAAATGAAACAAGAAACATGTTATCATCTTTTTTATCGAATCCTATTTTATTAGGACTTTTCTTGGTTGTTGGTCTTGTGCTGCTCGTCAAAGGCGCAGACTGGCTCGTGGATGGTGCTTCCAGCCTTGCTAAACGACTGGGTGTCAGCGATTTAGTCATCGGACTCACCATCGTCGCTTTTGGTACATCGATGCCTGAGTTTGTAGTCAACATGGTCTCTGTCGCCGATGGAGCCACCGACTTAGCCATTACCAACATCCTCGGTTCAAATATCATTAACACACTTATTATCCTGGGTTGCTCTGCCTTGGTCTGCCCTTTAGTGGCGCAACGAAGCACAATCCGCATGGACATCCCGCTGAATATCTTAGCGGGTGTACTGGTGTTTACTTTTGTGTTTATCACCTCTCCGATGGAGCCCCGCGGCCTGTCGCGCATAGAAGGACTGGCATTGCTGGTCGTCTTTGCAGGCTTCTTGGCTTACACGCTTTTCTCCGCGAAGTCCGATGTCCAAACGACTAACGAACCTGCTCCTTTCCCAATTTGGAAATGCGTGATTTTCATTCTGTTAGGCCTCGTCGGTCTGATTGTGGGCGGCGAAATGATCGTCAAGAGTGCGGTCTCCATCGCTCGTTATTGCGGTGTGGCAGAGTCCGTCATTGGACTCACTATCGTGGCATTAGGAACATCCCTTCCTGAACTCGCTACGTCCGTCGTCGCAGCCTTTAAACACAACAACGACATCGCAATTGGAAATGTGGTAGGAAGTAACATCTTCAATGTGTTCTTCATCCTCGGAACAAGTGCAACTATACAACTCCTGCCTGTCTATCCCGGCATCGAACTCGATGCGGCACTGGTAGCTCTTAGCTCACTCGCCGTGTGGCTTTCGCTCCTCAATAAAAAGCAAACCATCCACCGCTGGGGCGGAGCCATCTTGCTGCTTCTCTATGCCGGCTATCTGACATACAGGCTTTTAACGTATTAACAATTCACTAAATATAAACCATTTAAATTCAATCAATTATGAACAACGTAAGTATTATTGTCGGAGTGGCGTTACTCCTTGTCTTCGTAGTGCCAGTAATTTGGCTCAACACCAAAAAGAACCATGACGAGAAGCACGACGATACAGACACAAAGGAATAAATACTTCAAGCCCCGCACATTTTCGTGCGGGGCTATTTATAAAAAATTAATCCCAAAAATTTGCACATATCAAAAAAAAGCAGTAACTTTGCAGCGAAAAAGGCTTTTTACATCTCATCGATTATGAAAAATAATGTATTAGCAGGCGCATTGATCGCCTTAGGACTAACGTTCGCGGGTTTATTCATCTATTGCGGAATCAGCAAGTATGCCGGTAAAGACCGCGCGGTATCGGTCAAGGGACTAAGCACCCGCGAAGTCGAGGCCGATTACGTTGTTTGGCCGCTGAGTTATGGACTGAGTGGCAATGACCTGCCTTCGCTCTATCAGAGCCTGGGTGCAGTCACCAAGCAAGTCACCAAACACTTGCTTTCGCTGGGCTTTGAAGAGGCGGATTTGCGGCAAGGCACGATCTCGGTCGATAATAACTGGGAAAACTACTACGGTGATCGTCGTCCCGAGTACAAGTACTCGCTCCGTACACAACTCATCGTTTCCACCGACAAGGTTAAACTGGTCGTAGCTTCGCAAGGCAAAGAGGCGGACTTGCTCAAGCAAGGACTCATCGTCACCTCGAGCAAATGGGACATTGACTATCAATACAACGGTCTGCCCGAACTCAAACCCCTTATGATCGAAGAGGCAACCCGCAATGCACGCGCGGTGGCGCAGAAGTTTGCCGATGACGCACAATGCTCTCTCGGTTCAATTCGTCGCGCCAGCCAAGGACAATTCTCCATTGAGAATGACCAATATCAACCTTGGGTAAAGCACGTACGCGTAGTCACAACGGTCGACTACTATTTAGATTAATCGCGGGATGGCCCAGAAATCTTTCTCATCGAAAATAGGCCTCATCATGGCGGCGGCAGGTAGTGCGGTCGGCTTAGGCAATATATGGAAATTCCCTTACATCGCCGGCGAAAACGGCGGAGGGGCGTTCCTGATTGTCTATCTGCTATGTGTGCTCCTTTTCGGCATGCCACTACTGATGACCGAGTTCCTTATCGGCAAGAAATCCGGCCGAAGTGCCTACGGAGCCTTCCGTGAATTGGGCGGTAATAACCGCTGGCAGTGGCTCAGTTGGCTTAGCATGCTTACCTCTTTCCTTATCATGGGCTTTTACTTCGTTGTTACCGGCTGGTGTTTTAACTACCTCTACGAAGCCCTGCTCAATAGCTTCCATGGTATGAGCGTAGAGGACCTTACCGCGCATTTTAAGACCATCTCAAGCGATACGCCACGCATGATAGCTTTTGGTCTGCTGCCTATTGTACTGACCGCTTTTGTGCTCATTTTTGATGTCAATAAAGGTATCGAGCGGCTCAGTAAGATCCTCATGCCG
>JAFSWF010000048.1 GCA_017444615.1 Paludibacteraceae bacterium
CAGAATTTCTTCATAGGCCATGCAGACTTTCTGCGTAATCCTTCACCCTTCGGTGTGAAGTCTTACATCCAAACAAAAGAAAAATGCGCTTGAGAGTAAATTCTCAGACGCATTTTCTTTGTTTGTATGTGATCCATGCAGGATTCAAACCTGCAACCCCCACATCCGTAGTGTGGTACTCTATTCAGTTGAGCTAATGGACCCTCGCTTCCCCAAAAATTGAAATTTTTTGGGGACCCTATGACCCCACAAAAACCCTCTCTTGTGGAAAGCGGGTGCAAAGGTACAACAAAAATTTGAATTGACCAAATATTTTTGCATTTTTTTGCAAAAAAAGCGCATTTTGTCATTCTTTTTAGGCAATTAGCCCCCTTTAAGCGCAAAAAAGAGGTTCTCATTCGCTGAGAACCTCTACTGCTTTCTTCGTTATTTCGTCATCGCGTTCGAAGAGTGGGAAGAAGCCTTCATCGCCTAAGATGTTCCGCACAATATAAGCATTGAGAAGCCGCGTCATCAGCGGTTTGGACTTTTGAATCTGCGACTCATCGGGTTCGATGCCTTTCGCTTTAGCAAACGCCACAAACTCGCGCAATACATTTTGCTTGAGCAAGTACTGCTCGAGCGATTGCCAATCTTTGAACTCGCTCAGTTGTTTGCGGTGGGTATCGGTGTATTGGTACGCAAACTGATAGGTATATGCCATGTTGACGCAGCGGTTATACCACGGTGTGTTAAGGGTCGTATCGCGTCCGACAAACACATCCGGCATGATTCCACCGCCTCCATGCACGATTCGTCCACCTTTGGTACGATAGATAGTGGTGTCAGCAAAGTGCACACTATCCGCCGAATAGAACTCTCCGTGCTCAAAGCGCTCCATCAGTTCTTGCTGATAATCTTCCGAATCGCCTAAGGAGTAAGGTTTTTGGATACAACGTCCGGAAGGCGTGTAATAACGCGCCACGGTCAAGCGTACGGCACTGCCATCTGCAAACGGCATCTGTTGCTGCACAAGTCCCTTACCGAACGAGCGGCGACCGATGATGGTAGCGCGGTCGTTATCTTGCATAGCGCCGGAGAAGATCTCACTGGCGGAGGCTGAGAAATCATCAATCAGCACGGCTAACGGCACCTCTTTGAACCGTCCTCCGCCATCTGCTTTCGCTTCGTAGCGTGGGTACGCCCGTCCTTGCGAATAGACGATACCGTCACCGCGCTGCAGGAACTCATTCGCCATCCGGATGGCTTGGTCCATATAACCGCCGGAGTTCTCCCGCAGGTCCACTATATACCGTGTAGCACCTTGTGCGCGTAACTCTGCCAAGGCGGTGATGAACTCCAGATAAGTGGTCTCGCCGAATTTATTGACGCGTACAAAGCCTATTTTTTGACCCTTGTGCTCAATGATGAATTTCGCATCGACGGAATTAACCGGAATATCGCCACGGGTGATGGTGTAATACAGCGGTTCGTCTGCACCGGCACGTTTGATACCCAACTTAACTTTGGTTCCTTTCTCGCCACGGAGGGTACGCATCACTTTCTCGTTGTTGATTTTCTTGCCCACAAACGAACTGTCATCGACGGTGATGATCTTATCGCCCGCCAGCACACCAACGCCTTCGCTCGGTCCACCGGCAATGACGGCCACGATGCGGATCGTGTCTTGTTGGATAGTGAATTGCACGCCGATGCCGGAGAACGAACCCGCTAACTCCGAATTGACCATCTCGAGGTCTTTCTTGGGAATGTAGGCTGAGTGCGGGTCGAGTTTTTGCACCAACTCGCTCATCATCTCATCGGTTATACTGTCTATGTCCAGACTATCGACATATGCCGTTTCCATCAGTTGGAGCAAACGGTCCACTTTGCTCTGCTCAATGTTCCATCGCCCGTTCTGATAGACGATACGTTGCGCGTTGGCTTTTTGGCTGAGCGTCATTCCGATAAACAAACCCAACGCTACACCTAAAACGGTTAGAAGAGGAAGAAGAATCTTTTTCATTGACGATAGGACTATTTACGATTACACATTTGCATTTTCTTCATTCAGGAACACGACCTCAATGCCTGCTCTTTTGATGAGTTCGACGCCGTCCATCAGGCGGTACTCTTCGCCATAGACCACTCGTTTGATGCCCGATTGGATAATCAACTTAGAGCACTCCAAGCACGGACTGGCGGTGACATAGAGGGTGGCTCCATCGGAACTGTTATTCGACCGTGCTACCTTGGTCAGCGCATTCGCCTCGGCGTGCAGCACATAGGGTTTGGAGACGTTATTCTCATCCTCGCAGATGTTCTCAAACCCCGACGGCGTACCGTTGTACCCATCGGAGATGATCATCTGGTTCTTGACCAGCAGGGCACCCACTTTGCGGCGAACACAGTAACTATTCTCCGCCCAAGTACGCGCCATGCGCATGTACAGATAATCTCGCTTTGTTTGTTTGTCCATTTTGTATATTGGTTAGAACAAGGAGCCGTAGTGGTTGTGCGGCTCCTTGTGGTGGAATCTATCATCCTTGCGTCTTAACGAACGCTCGTTAGTTTGCGCACTTTCGCATTGAACGCATCTTTCTGGAGCAGTTCCTCTAAAGTGAGGTGCATGCGGTAATTCCAGAAATGCCGCGGGTTGGCCGGTACGTTAATACGTTCTGCGTGTTGGTTGGGCAGACGAATCTCACCATCAATGGCCAGCCAGTCTTGCAGCGGCAGGATCACCCACATAGCCGGACTGTACATATGTTGGTTGATGATGAACTCAGCGATCTCCGGCGTCATCTCTTGCGGTGCATCGCCCCACCAACCCATCTGTTCGTTGTAGAACTGCTGGGTGACAGCGCGATCCTCTTCCCACCAAGCACGAAGCGGGTTCATATCGTGCGTGCCGGTCGTGCAAACGCTCTGGTAAGGCGCGTCGGCGGGGTGTGCGAACTTCACCGTAGGATCCTTCGGCATACGTTGGATCTCCAGACTCAGGATCTGCAACTCATGCATCACATCGGGTACACACGCCGGCACCATACCCAGGTCTTCGCCGCAGCACAACATATGCGTTGCCCCAATCAAGGTAGGCAACTTACGCATAGCCGAATCACGCCAGAAGTTGGTATGACGACGGTAGAAATAGTCGTTGTAGATGCGCATGAGTATCTCTTTCTGGTCGGAGTAGAGTTCGTTGAACGAGTGGCTCTGATAAATCGAGATACGCGGATGCAACCAACCCGGACGGCGTTGGTCTTCTACCATCAGCACTTCGCAATGGAGATAGATCAGTCCGTTGCAGATATTATGTACGGCTGCTTCGCTCAGACCGCTGGCCTTCAGTTGTTTCTCATCGCCCAGCAGACGGTCCGCCCACTCTTGCACTTTGAGTTGGGTGTCAAACTCCGGACGGAACCAGTAGATGTAACCATCGTTTGTATTGAGGGCGTTATTCTTCGCCCATTCGGTGTCAAAGCCTAAGACATCGCCTAAGAAGTTCGAACGGATATAAGGCTTCGTCATACGATCCCAATCAAGGCAGATACCTTGTGCGCAGAGGTCGTCATAGCTGTACGGCAGGGCAGGAACGAAATGTCCGCAGAGTCCCCACACATCCTGCTTGCGCATCTGCCAAATACGGAAGAAGCCCAAGATATGATCCACACGGTAGGCATCGAAATAATCTTGCATTTTACGGAATCGTTGTTGCCACCAACCGAAGTTATCCTCTGCCATCTTATCCCAGTTATAGGTCGGGAAGCCCCAGTTCTGACCACTGATAGAGAAATCATCGGGCGGTGCACCGGCTGAAGCGTCGAGGTTAAAGAGTTCCGGATAAACAGCCGCATCTACGCTGTCGGGACTGATACCGATAGGGATATCACCCTTCATCGCCACGCCAATCGAGTGGGCATACGCTACGGCATCCGCTAACTGCTTGTCGGCGTGGAATTGCAGGAACTTATAGAACTCTTTGGGTTGCTTGTCACGCTTGCTCAGGAAAGCCGCATAGGGTTCCAGCCACGTAGCGTTCTTAGCCTCGAAGGCTTTGTATTCCTCGCTACTAAAGAGCGCATCTTTGTCTTGCTTGAAGAGGGCTTTGAAGAACACCATCTTCGCGTCATACACGCACTGGTAGTCGGCAATGGTCTTTGCGTTGAACTCCGCCTTCTGCGCCTCGTATTTTTTCTTCTGCGCCGGCGTCAAACGACCCATCTTCTCGATATTGATATAAATCGGATGCAAAGCAAAGACGCTCACCGCGTTGTACGGATAGCTGTCCAAGTTATTATGACGCAGGGTCGTATCGTTGATCGGCAGGGTTTGGATTATCTTCTGTCCTGTCAAAGCAGCCCAATCGGCCATTTTCTTCAGGTCTTGGAACTCACCAATACCGAATCCATCTTCCGTACGGAGGGAGAAGACAGGCACGGCTACGCCGGCACCTTTCCAGCGAGGCTGCGTACGACGGAAACCACGGTCGTTCTCTTCGATAACAAGACCTTTCTCCACGCCCCAGATCTGACGGTTCTCGCCCCATTCGGTATCTACGACAGTGCCGGTCTTGAGGTCATATATAACGTATTTATATTCGATAATCTGACTGTCCGCCACTTTGATATCTGCGCGCCAAAGCGGGAACTCAGCATCGCTCATAATCAACTTGTTATCGGCATTCCAGTCTCCTAATTCCGGACAGTTACCGATGATCGCCACGCCTTGCGTAGGCAGGATTTGCGGCAGGTCGATGGAGAAGCGGATATTACCCTTCGGCGCTTTGGCTTTAGCGGGCTGATGACGCAGGAACAACGATTTGACGAAAGCGGTGGTGTAGAACGAGTCCTCATAGGTGCTCGCTTGCCATGCATCGCGTACTACGATACGTTTGTCCGAAGCCTTCAGCACTAACGTACGGGGCTCACCGGCCTCGTAGATGTAACCGCCTTCTTGCAAACGAATGGCGTACTTGTACTGAATACTGCCTGCGAAATCGCTTACCGGCACATTCACCTGCCAGAAATCCGTTCCTTGACAATTCAGTACCAGCGGCTCGCGCTCGCTCCAACCCAAAATAGACTCTTGTGTCTCAATCACGCACAGAGACTGACCATACTCGGCGCGATAATGAATCTGAAAATTAATGTTCATGATATTGTGTATTAGTTAATTTGTCGGCCTTCAGGAAGGATGGTAAACCCGTATCCCGATAATCTGCTGCAAAATTACAAAAAATTCTGCAATTACGCAAATTATTTTGTGTTTTTTCTAAAAAATATCCATATTACACAAGGTAGAAGGGTGTTAATCACCCAAAGCGCGACACCGGCGAGTGCGGCGTTCACTGTGCCGAACAACATCATCGCCCAAGCGCCACGCACACCCACCTCCGCTATCGGCACATTCGGTGTGACGGTCACCAGCAGATAATAGATGGCGGAAAGGCTGAAGACGGATGGCTGAATACTGACTGCCCCTAGTGCATATAACACGAGCACCAGCTGCACGCACCAGCATCCTAACCGCACGGCACTTTGTCCCAGACTCTTCCAGATGAGAACCGAAGGCGGGTCCGAAGAGGTTTTATGGTCTTGTCCCAAAAACCATTTCTGCAACCATTGCGGTGCGAAATACAGACAGAGAGCCAACACCAGCACCACTCCCATCAGCGCGTAGAGATAACTGCCGCCTACTTGTTCTAACACCGCAGGACTAAACGCCAAGGCCACTACACCTGTTACCACGATCGCCATCGTCATCGTCGCACTACCTACCGCCCCCATCGCTAACACCTTAGTCATCCTATTCTTACTACTGTCTTCTGAATTCTGATGGCTCATCAACATAGCGCGCGCAGGGTACTCGCCCAGCCGCCACGGTGTGATCAGACCAGCCAATTTGCTGTAATACACCTGTCGCTGCGCTTCCGCGAAGGTCATTCGTTCATTCGTTAACTCCTGCACGCCTTCATTCATCAATGTCTTCCATTTCCACGCTTCAATGGCCATATTCACCGGCATCAACGCCACTGCCAAAGCCAACGCACCCCACTGTCCACCATCCATCGCCCGCAGACTCGCCGCCACCGCTTCGTATTGGTCATAAGTGACCAAGCGGTACACCAAATACACATACGCCGCACCGGCTATCGACCACTCAACTATATGAAGTATCGTCTTTTTGTCCATAATCCGCTGCAAAAATACAACTTTTTTTGCATATACGCAAGAGAAAAATGCAAAAATCCCAATTAATAGGGATTGTGAGGGTGAAAAAAAAGCAGTACCTTTGTCGTCGATTTCGACGATTAATGACTTCGTTGCCCTGCAACTCGTGTAATTATCGGGAAATCACCTCTCCCCCACTGAACGTACAGCCGTTCATCGGGGACCCCAAAAAGTAGAAAATGATTAAGATTGCCGTCATAGGATTACCCCAAAGCGGGAAAAGTTCGCTCTGTCAAGCCTTGCAGGCGTTGGCGGATAAGGACCATCGGGACATGCATTTTGTGGAGGTGTTTGACTCCGACCAAGTGCATGGACACATCTACGATGTCGTACTGCAGGTGGTGGATGCTACCCGTTTGGAAGAGTCCCTGCTGCTCACACCGCATATCATCGACGAGGAGCAGAAGATAGTGCTGGCCATCGGTCGGTATGACCTGTTGCTCCAAACCGACCACTCGCTCAATATCCCCCTACTGGAGCAGCTCATCGGTGTACCAACCTGCCGCGTTTCCGTGCGGAAGAACTACGGCCTGCCTAACTGCCTCTCTATCGTAGAAGAGGTGGCCGCCAGACCGGTATCCCTTGCGCACCCTATTTATCACCTCCGCGACCAAGCAGATGAAGACACATACCGCGCTTACGTGCACGGTGTGCTGACCCAAACCCTCACGCACGCCAAGGACGATAAACACCGGACGCGCCTTGAGCAGATAGACCGTGTGCTGACGAACCCTTGGTTCGGCTTTCCCATCATGTTCGCTATCCTTTATTTTGTCTTCTGGTGCACTTTTACCCTCGGTGCTTATCCTCAAGATTGGATAGCAGCGGGCGTGGAATGGCTATGCGACACCTGTCATGCTCATACGGAGGCCAACTGGTTCAGCGGACTGCTCATTGACGGCGTGTTACAAGGCGTAGGCGCCGTGCTAGCGTTCTTGCCCAATATCATCATCCTCTTCTTCTTTATCTCATTGATGGAAGACAGCGGTTACATGGCGCGCGAAGCCTATCTGATGGACACGATCATGCACCGCGTGGGCCTGCACGGACGCTCGTTCATTCCGATGCTGATGGGTTTTGGCTGCAACGTGCCGGCTATCATGGCAGCGAGAGATATCAAAAACCCCAAGGACCGTGTGCTGACCATGCTAATGGTGCCTTTCATGTCCTGCTCTGCCCGACTGCCGGTGTATATGCTCTTTGTCGACACCTTCTTCGCGCGGCACAAAGCGCTGGTGATGATTTCCCTCTACACCATCGGCATCAGCCTCTCTATCCTCTTTGCCATCATCATGAAGCGCACGCGGTGGTTTAAGCAGGATAACGACGATTCGGTCAATGAGTTGCCGGAGTTCCGCATGCCTAAAGCCAAAGCCACCGCCGCACATATTTGGGAACGGGTAGCCGATTACTTGCAGAAGATATGTACGGTCATTCTATGGGCGTCCATCATCATCTGGGCGTTGGAGTATTTCCCGACGCAAGACATCAACGACCTCAAGCATTCGTACTTAGCCATGATAGGACAAGCGGTGGCGCCGATTATGGAACCCTTAGGTTTTGATTGGAAGATGTCGGTCTGCCTGCTTACCGGTCTTCCTGCCAAAGAAGCCATCGTCTCGACGCTCGCTATCCTCTACGGAGGAGACATCAGCGCCGCCGGGTTCACACCCCTGACCGCCTTCAGCTTCATGATCTTCGTGCTACTCTATTTCCCCTGCGTAGCCACGATAGCTACCCTCCGCCGAGAGGCCGGCAAAGTGTGGGCGTGGTTCACTGTCTTCCACTCTCTCGCTCTCGCTTGGCTGATGGCCTTTGCTATTTATCAAATAGGAATGCTGTTCTAATCGTCCCCTTTAGCACGAGGATGCGTAGCCATATACACCCGTTTGATCTGCTCAAACGTCGTATGCGTATAGACCTGAGTAGTACTCAGCGATGCGTGACCCAATAACTCCTGAATAGTCCGAATATCTGCACCGTTATCCAACATCGCTGTGGCGAAAGTATGCCGCAGTACATGTGGCGAATGTTTGGCAAGCGTACTCACCTCACCCATACGCGCGCGGACGATGCTATATAAGGTGTATTTGGTCAGCGGACGAACAGCACCTTGGCGGTTCTTCAGGACGAAAAAAGTTTCACTTTCTCCCTTCCCTTTACGGGTGAAGAGCTCTGCTCGATCGGACTGCCGGTGGCCGTCCGTAGAACATTGCTGGGGGTAGGCTGCTTTTCTCGCCTCCAGATACTCTCGTATCTGACCAATAAGGTTCTCTCCGATAGGTATCACGCGCTCCTTGCGACGTTTACCGAACACGCGAACTTGCCCCTGTTCCAGATCGAAATCGTCATCCCTTAGGTTCAGCAACTCCGCCTGACGCATTCCTGTTTGGTAGAGTATCTCAATGATAAGCGCATCCAGCACAGCCTCAAACGCATCGCCTTCTTCTGAATGCTGAATGCTGACGGCTGAATTCCTCTCCACAGCCTCCATCTCTTCCTGACGAAAGAAAACAGGCAAAGGCTTGTCCGTCTTGGGCGACACTATCCGCGCAGTGATGTCTTTTGGTATCTTGCCTTGACGCAATAAGAACTTATAGAAACTACGAAGCACCGATAACTTGCGCTTAACCGACCGAGGCGATTGATGTTGCTCCTCCAGCAAATCCAACATCCATGTTTTGACATCATCCTCTGCCACTTGTGAAGGGTCGAACTCCTCCATCGTCCATCCTAAGAAGCGACAAAAATCCACCAAATCGTCACGATAGGCTTCCACCGTTCGCGGAGAATAATTCCGCTCAACCGCTATGTAATCTAAAAAATGCTGAATCATACACCCTTACGGTTCTTCGAACAACGAATCTGCTGCAAAGGTACAACTTTTTTTTGAATTGTGCAAGTGCTTTTCCACTTATTCTATAATTTTATTATAAAATTAATCCACTTATTCCAACTTTACGTGCTAAAATTCACCACTTATTCCATTTTTTGGTACATATACGAGGGTAGTGCTCGCGTGCAAGCGTACGATGAGAGTCATTCGTAAACTTGCAGAATTAAGAATGATGAATGAAGAATGAAGAAGGCGTCCTAGTGGGTTTGGTGCAACGTTTGAAGTCTGTACGGATTCTGATAGTTGGTACCAACGACAGGCTCTGTCCCGTAACGACTAACGACCAACGACCACAAATGAGTACCCAACTCCACAAATGAGCACTAAACCTGCTACAAGCCCTTTCTTCATTCTTAATTCTTAATTCTTAATTGAAAAAAAACGCACAAATATTTGCACATGTGCGTTTTTTTTTGTACCTTTGCACCCAAATTTGGTTTTATGAAAGAAATTAGTACGAAGAAATTGCTGGATACCATCATTGAAGGTATCCGAAACAGGAAAGGGCAACGCATTGTGACCATCGATCTAAGGAAGATTAAAGAGGCACCGGTGGAGATGATGCTCATTTGTGAAGGACAGAGTAACACACAAGTAGCAGCTATTGCAGACGAGGTGGATGATTTTGTGCGGACAACCACCCACGTGCACCCGCTGTCAGTGGCAGGCCAAGAGAACGCTGAGTGGATAGCCATGGATTATGGCACGATTTTTGTCCATATTATGCAACGTGAACCCCGCGCGTTCTATGATATCGAACACCTGTGGGCAGACGGCAAAATATCGGAGTTGCCCGATATTTTGTAATTGAAAATTGAAAATTGAAAATTAATGGCAGATAATAAAGAGAGAAGACGGCGGCAGGAGCAGCCGCAACCGAATGGTCAACCGAGTGGCCCGCGTAGATGGTTAAGTATCTTGTTTTATACCATCGCTTTTGCGTTACTGGGCTATTATATGTTCGGTGGTCGCGAATCCAGCGGCACCAGCAAGGAGTTGAGTTACACCAAATTAACCGCGTACATTGAGACCGGTGCTATTGACCGTATCGAGGTTACGGATGATTTGCAAGCGAAGGCGAACGTGAAGCCGCAGTTCTACGCGCGCGTGTTTGGCACGCAGGCGGAAGGAGAGCAAGCACACGGTTTGCTCCGCACACAAGTGCCTTCGATTGAAGAGTTTTCCAAATATATTGACGGCGTCAATGCCGCACGTAAGGCAGAAGGACAGGCGGCCATCGATGTCAAATACGATAAGTCGCACGATTACTGGTATTTGCTACTCGTCAATATCCTGCCGTTTGTGCTGATTGTTCTCTTCTTTGTATGGATGAGCCGCGGCATCGGCAGTGCCGGAGGACCCGGAGGTATCTTCGGCGTTGGCAGAGCCAAAGCACAACTCTTCGATAAGGACAAAAAAGATAAAGTAACCTTCAAGGACGTAGCGGGTCTCTATGGCGCCAAGCAAGAGGTGCAGGAGATAGTGGCCTTCTTGAAGAACCCCGAGAAATACACCGAGATAGGTGCGAAGATCCCTAAGGGCGCGTTGCTCGTAGGTCCTCCGGGAACCGGTAAGACCTTGTTAGCCAAAGCTGTAGCCGGCGAAGCCGACGTGCCGTTCTTCTCCATGAGCGGTTCGGATTTTGTGGAGATGTTCGTCGGCGTAGGTGCCAGCCGTGTGCGTGACCTCTTCCGTCAAGCGAAAGAGAAAGCACCGGCCATCATCTTCATCGACGAGATTGATGCCGTCGGTCGTGCGCGCGGAAAGAACGTGATGACCGGAGGTAACGACGAACGCGAATCGACACTCAACCAACTACTGACCGAAATGGACGGCTTTGGTACGAACAGCGGCGTCATCATCCTTGCCGCTACTAACCGTGCCGATGTGCTTGACTCCGCCCTCTTGCGTGCTGGACGTTTCGATAGGCAGATACATGTCGAACTGCCGGACTTGCAGGAACGTAAAGAGATCTTCCAAGTGCACCTTCGTCCCATCAAAACAGATGAGACGGTAGATTTGGATTTCTTGAGCAAGCAGACGCCCGGTTTCTCAGGTGCCGACATCGCCAATGTCTGCAACGAGGCAGCGCTGATTGCTGCCCGCGGCGGACGGAAGAAAGTGACCAAACAGGATTTCATGGATGCCGTAGATCGTATCGTCGGCGGCTTAGAAAGAAAGAACAAGATCATGACCGACGAGGAGAAACGCTCCATCGCTTACCACGAAGCCGGTCACGCCACCATCAGTTGGTTGCTGCGCTGGGCTAACCCCTTAGTCAAAGTGACGATTGTGCCGCGTGGAATGGCGCTTGGCGCTGCGTGGTACTTGCCCGAAGAGCGTCAGTTAACGAACGAGGACCATATACTCGACGAACTCTGTTCGCTGCTCGGTGGCCGTGCAGCAGAGCAACTCTTCCTCAACCAGACTTCCACCGGTGCCCTCAATGACCTTGAGCGCGCTACCAAACAGGCCTACGCCATGGTGGCTTACTACGGTATGAGCAACAAACTGAAAGATGTGTCTTTCTACGACTCAACCGGTCGATACGAGTACGGTTTCACGAAGCCTTATTCGGAGCAAACGGCGGACTTGATTGACAAAGAGACCCAACGTATCATCGCAGATCAGATGGCACGCGCCAAAAAGATCCTGACCGAGCATGCCGAGGGACACAACCAATTGGCACAGCTGCTCGTTGAACGCGAGGTCATCACTTCCGAGGATGTAGAGCGTATCTTAGGTCCTCGTCCGTGGAAGAGCCGCGGCGACGAGTTACTCGAAGCCAACGCCGCAGCGGCAGAAGAGGAAAAACCGAAGCGTAAACGTGCCCCAAGGAAGAAAAAAGAAGATTCACAAACAGAAGCATAATGAAAAAACTTTCAATCAGCATTTGTTTACTCGCTGTAGTAAGCATGCTTTCGGCGCAAGCGCCGGAGAAACTACCGATGGACCCCGATGTTCGGTATGGTAAGTTAGATAACGGATTGACCTATTACATCCGCCACAATGAACAACCTAAACAACGCTGCGAGTTTCATATCGCGCAAGCAGTAGGTGCTATCCTCGAAGAAGATCACCAAAACGGCTTAGCGCACTTCTTGGAGCACATGGCGTTCAATGGCACCCAACACTTCCCCGGCAAAGGAATCATCAACTATTTCGAGTCGGTGGGTGTTAACTTCGGCGGCAACATCAACGCCTACACCTCTATTGACGAGACTGTTTACCGTCTCTCTGACGTGCCTACTTATCGCGAGGGTATCATTGATAGTGCCTTACTTGTTATGCACGACTGGAGTTGCGGTCTGCTGCTCTTACCTGAAGAGATTGACGCGGAGCGTGGTGTGATTCTGGAGGAATGGCGTACCGGTCGTACGGCACGTCGTCGTATCTGGAAACAAATGAATGCCCTCATGTACCCGGGCACTCAATACGCCAAGCGTGACGTCATCGGCGACACCGCGGTTATCAATAATTTTGAGTACCAAGCTCTCCGTGACTACTACCATAAATGGTACGGTCCGGACAACCAAGCCATCATCGTGGTAGGTGATATCAACGTAGATACGATTGAGGCGAAGATCAAAGCACTGTGGGCAGAGGTGCCGCGTCGAGAGAACTTCGGCGAGCGTCCCATCTACACCGTCAACCATAACGACCAACCGCTCGTGGCTATCGTGACCGACAAAGAGGCG
The DNA here is from genome assembly GCA_017444615.1 of Paludibacteraceae bacterium. Taxonomy (GTDB): domain Bacteria; phylum Bacteroidota; class Bacteroidia; order Bacteroidales; family Paludibacteraceae; genus Colicola. The sequence goes on from JAFSWF010000048.1 coordinate 12,807, forward strand.
GAAGGTAGTCGTATCACCTTAGAGTATAAGTTCGACCAACTGCCCGAAGCGCTGCAAGGCACTATGCAGGAGTATATGCTGAACCTTGTTCGTGGCTTAGCATGCGATATGTTAGACAACCGCTTGGAGGAGTTATCATTAGACCCCAAAGCTTCGTTCGTAGGCGCCGGTTGCTATTACGGCGAGACGGCAAAGAAAATGGATGCGTTCAATGCCATCATCATCCCCAAAGAAGGCCGCGAGACCGAAGCCCTCAATGACCTGCTCTTCCAATTGGAGAAAATGCGTCGCTACGGCTTTACCAACGCTGAGTTAGACCGCGTGAAGACCGAGAAACTCAATGCGATGGAGAAATATTATAAGGAACGCGACACGCGCAAGAACATCACGCTCGCGCGCGAGTGCATTCGCCATTTTGAGGACGGCGAGTCAATGCCGGGCGCACAGTGGGAGTACGATTTTATCCAAGCATCGCTACCGCTGCTCAGCATTGAGACCGTCAATAAACTGGCGGAGGCGTTTATCCACGATAAACCGACTGTAGCCATCTCCGGTCCGGAGAAAGAAGGCGTGAATATCCCTTCGGAAGAGACTATCCTTGCTTCATTAGCCGCCATGCCGGAACTGGCTATCGAAGCGCCCGTAGAGGAGACCGTTGATACCGAGTTGGTAAAGAAAGCGCCCCGCAAAGGCAAAATCAAAAAGTCCACCTTCAACACCGACCTTGGTGTGACCGAATGGAAACTGAGCAATGGCGTCAAAGTGGTCTTCAAACCGACCGAGTTCAAGGCCGACGAGATCTTAATGCAAGCGTTCTCCAAAGGCGGTTACAGTCAAGTCAAGACCGAATACCTGCCTTCGGCACAAGTGGCGCAACATATCATCGCCTACAGCGGTGTGGGACGATTCAATTACACCCAGTTACAGAAAGCCTTAGCCGGTAAGATCGTTACCGTCAGCCCTGAGATATCGGAGAATATCGAGCGCATTCAAGCATCCTCGAGCGTGAAGGATCTAGAGACGATGCTCCAACTGACTTATCTGTATTTCACGGCTCCGCGTCGCGACGAAGAGGCGTTTGCTACCTTGACGAGCCTTCTTCGCAATCAATTGGTCAACCGCGATAAAAACCCCAAGGCGGCCTTCCAAGACTCAATTCAAGTGATGGCTTCTAACCACTCCGACCGTTCGCCGCTCTTTAACCTCGAGCTGCTGGAGAAAGCAGACTTAGATAAGGCCTTAGCGGTGTATAAAGCACGCTTTGCCAACCCTGCGGACTTCACGTTCGTATTTGTGGGCAACATCAACCCCGAGGACCCGAACGTACAAGCTCTTATCTGCCAATGGCTAGGCGGACTGAAGACCAAACGCGGTCATGAAGAGGTGATTGACCACCATGTGACAGTTACTCCGGGTATCCAAAAGAATTATTTCAGCCGCGAGATGGAGACCACCACCGCTTCCAACCGTATTCAGTACACCTCCTACGATATGCCTTATACGCTAGCTAACGAACTGAACATGGAGATGATCGGTCGCATCCTAAGCACCCGTTACTTGGAATCCATCCGTGAACGCGAAGGCGGTTCGTACGGCGTAGGTACCTACGGTTACATGACTATTCTGCCGCGTCCGCGTGCAGGCTTGCTGATGCAATTCGATACCGACCCCAAGAAACAAGCCCGTCTGATGGAAATCATCTACGAAGAGATAGATACTATCCTTGAGAACGGACCGCTCGCAAGCGACCTGCAGAAAGAGAAAGAATCGATGCTCAAGGATTTCCAAGAGGATCTGGAGAAGAACTCTTTCTGGCGCACACAACTCTATGCGTACTACCTCTATAACTATCCTCAATACGGAATCCGCACTACCGATGATTACATCGCAGCCGTGCAGGCTATTACCGCAGAGACGGTGCAGGCCACACTCAAGCAATTAGTAGAAGCCGGTAATCGGTTTGAGGTGGTCATGTTCCCGGAAAACTGATAGCTGAAGGCTGAAAGCTGATGGCTAAATACTTCCTTATAGCAGGCGAGGCGTCCGGCGATCTGCATGCTGCTGCGTTGATAAGGCAGTTGAAGCAACAAGATCCCGAAGCGCATTTTGTAGGACTCGGCGGTGACCATATGGCTGCCGCCGAGTGCCACCTCTATCAGGATTATCGTCGGATGGCGTTCATGGGCTTTACCGCTGTGCTTCGCAACTTAGGACAAGTACGACGCAATTTTAAGATTGCTCAGCAGGCACTGCTATCCGAACAACCTGACGCCCTTATTCTCATTGACTACCCCTCTTTTAACTTGAAGATGGCGTCTTTCTGCCGCAAGCATTTGCCGAAGACAAAGATCTTCTATTACATTGCCCCGAAGGTATGGGCATGGAAGAAATACCGCGTCCACCGCATTGCCAAACTATGCGATGAGGTACTCGGCATCTTTCCCTTTGAACCGGCTTTCTATGCCCGGTTCGGCTACCGCTGCAAGTATGTAGGCAATCCCACCGTGGAGGAAATCAATCTTACAGCGCAGCGGTCTTACAGTGAAACGGTCTTACAGCAAAGCGGTCATACAGCGAAGCGGTCTATCGCCCTTCTCCCCGGCAGCCGCAGAAGCGAAGTGTCGCATTGCTTGCCGAGGATGATAGAAGCCGCGAGACACTTTCCTGACTACCACATAGTAGTCACAGCAGCGCCCGGGATAGAAGACGACTTCTACCAACCGTACTTAAGCGCCAACGAGACCTTAACACGCGACACTTACGGTGCTGTACAATCCGCCTCTGCCGCTATCGTCAACTCCGGCACAGCGACCCTCGAGACGGCTCTCTTAGGTTGTCCGCAAGTGGCGGTCTATTACATCTCTTTAGAACGTATAGTGCGCTATATACGATGGATGCAACCCCTATTCTTCTCCGTGCCTTATTTCACCTTGGTGAACATCATCGCAGGCAAACAAGTCATCCGCGAATGCATATCGAATGATTTTACCGTGGATAAGATGACCGCTGAACTACAGCGTCTCTTAACCGACGAGGACTACAAAAAAGAGATGCTCGCCTCGTACGAACATCTCCGTTCTCTCTTGGGCACCCAACCCGCCGCAGCTACCGCTGCCACTATCATCACATCGAAAACGCGATCATAGCCAGTATATACGGCATCGCACCAATTAAGACACCTTTGCTCAGTCGCCACGTATCCGTGGTATAGAACACAAAGAGCAACGCCAAATCGGGGAATACACTCACCATCAGCAGTTTGCTTAGTACGCCGCCGGCGTGAAACTGAAACGTCTGCAGGGGATACCAAAGGTTCATCACCTCAATGTAGGTGAGCCCAAACGCCGCCGGCAGAACCAGCCCGATAAGAATGCCTATCCAATAACGGTCAAAGCGATCCATACTCCGTCAGGTCCACGGTAATAGGCGTGATCGCTAACAACTGATGATCCATCGCCCAGATATCGGTATCTGTGGCATCAGGTTCATCGTTGACATATTCGCCGGCGAGGTGCCAACTACCGAGCGCATCGGCTGGCTTATCCTCATTCGCCACCAATTCATTGGCCCAGTGTCCACGGCATTGACGCGTCCAACGCATTCCTTCTATCTCACCCACGGGGGCGTTGATATTATAGCAGGTATTGGGCGCAATGCCTTCTTCTAACAAGTGTTGGGTCACTTCGCAAAGGAAGGGTTGCAACCAATGCAGATCAACATCCATATGGTGGTCGTTAATCGACCATCCTATCGCAGGGATACCCTTCTCTGCCGCCACCAGACACGCACCCATCGTACCGGAATAAATGACGTTGATACTGGCGTTACTGCCATGGTTAATACCGGAAACCAGCAAGTCAATGCGCTTATCTTTGAGGATCACTTCGCGCGCTAACTTAACGCAGTCTGCCGGTGTGCCATTCGTCGTATAGACGTCTGCACCGTTGAGGTCATGTTCCTCCACTCGCCGCAAGTAAATAGGTGTGGTAGCACTGATAGCCGCTCCAAAGCCACTACGGGGACCCTCGGGCGCAATAACCGTCACATGTCCCAATTGGGTCATCTCTTTGGCCAGCAAACGAATACCCGCGGTGCCCCAACCATCATCATTAACAACTACGATATTTACCATTTGCTCATTTACCATTTACCACTTGGATGACTTGTTGTGCCAAAGCGTTTGCCTCTTCCATCGTTGCCGCTTCCGAATAGACGCGGATGATAGGTTCGGTATTCGATTTGCGGAGGTGCACCCATCCGTCAGCAAAATCAATCTTCACACCGTCACGGTCATTGACGCGCTCGTTCTTATAGAGTTCCTTCACGCGTGCGAGGATAGCATCGACGTCGGTGTCGGGCGTGAGATCAATGCGGTTCTTGCTGATACAATAATCCGGCAATGTACGACGGAGTTCACTCACTTTCATATCGATATGTGCCAAGTGGCTAAGGAATAGGGCGATACCTACCAGCGCATCACGACCATAATGGCAAGCCGGATAAATAACGCCACCGTTGCCTTCGCCGCCGATAACTGCGTTAACGCGTTTCATCTCTGCCACCACATTCACTTCGCCTACTGCGCTTGCACTATACTCGCCGCCGTGTGCACGCGTCACATCGCTAAGCGCACGCGTCGAGGACATGTTACTAACGGTGTTGCCCGGCGTGTGAGCCAGGATATAATCCGCCACGCTAACGAGCGTATATTCCTCGCCGAACATCTCACCATTCTCACAAATAATCGCCAAACGGTCAACGTCCGGATCCACTACAAAACCTACATCTGCCTTGCCGCTCTTCAGCAACTCGCTTATCTGCGTCAAGTGTTGCGGCAGCGGTTCGGGATTATGCGGGAAATGACCGTCGGGAGTGCAGTTCAACTCAATAATATTTTGTACGCCTACAGCCCGCAGAATAGCCGGAATAGCCAGTCCCCCAACGGAATTGACACAATCAATAGCCACGGTGAAATTACGTTTCTTAATAGCCTCTGCATCCACCAGTTGCAGTTTCAGAACTTGCTCCACGTGGTAGGGCAAGTAGTCTTTCTCGCTCATCGAACCCAACGCATCCACCTCTGCAAAAGTAAAGTCCTCGCGTTCCGCGATGGAGAGCACTTCTTTGCCTTCGGCGTCGTTGAGGAACTCACCGCGCTCATTGAGCAACTTAAGTGCATTCCACTGTTTGGGATTATGGCTCGCCGTCAGGATAATACCACCCGCCGCCGCCTCGCCGGTAACAGCCAACTCGGTCGTTGGTGTTGAAGCCAAACCTATATTGACTACGTTATAGCCCATGCCCATCAACGTGCCGCAGACAATCTTATCGACCATACTACCGCTGATACGGGCGTCGCGTCCAACCACAATCGTGTTATTACTCGGCATCGCTGCACGCCGTTGCGTAGCATAAGCAGCGGTGAAACGAACGATATCTACAGGGTTCAAACCCTCGCCTACACGACCACCTATCGTGCCGCGTATTCCGGAGATACTTTTTACTAAACTCATATTTTAGGGTTTTACTTTTATTTTAAGAATATAACCATAGGGTGTAACCGATGTTTGGTCGGCATCAAAGCCCCATTTACTCATCACGATCAACTGGCATTGCGATTCGGGATACTTCATCAACCGAACCGCCTCGTGCCACGACACTGCCTCACAACTGCTGGTATTCAGATAATTGAACTCGTACGGAAAACCCTGATCGAGCGTGGTCCAATAACTGAGCGTATCGGCGTTTTCGTACAACTGGTACTTCTTATATCGCGTTACAATCAGGTCATTGGCTACGATACGCAGATCAGTGGTGTCGGTGCCTTCAACGGCTATCGAATCGCCTCGACTAATGAGGTGAAAATAGAGATGGTCATACCCTGGCACCTTGTAATAATCGTTCGCGCCCCACACATCATTCGCCGGCAATTCCTTGAGGATATTCAGATTATTGCGACTAATGTAATTGGCAATCAGTTTATCCTCCTGATCCCGCAAATTCGAATAGGTGTTATTACCGCAACTGATAGTAACCAACGCCACACACACCAATATATAGATTACCTTCTCCTTCATTCCTTTCACCTTTCACTTTTTGCTGCGATGCGCTCTAAGTATCGACCGTACGCCGTTTTCATCTCTTTTCCGAGCGCTGCCAAATGGTCAGTAGTGATCCAGCCGTTACGCCATGCTATCTCTTCGATGCAACTGACATAGAAGCCTTGACGGTTTTGGATCGTGGCAATGAAATTGCCGGCGTCCAGCAAACTATCGCAATTACCGGTATCCAGCCATGCAAAACCTCGACTGAATAGTTTCACTTTCAGCGTACCTTCTTGCAGATACAACTTGTTCAAATCCGTAATCTCATATTCGCCACGCGCGCTGGGCTGCAGGTTAGCGGCCTTCTCGCACACCGTCTCATCATAGAAATACAACCCGGGCACCGCATAGTTGCTCTTCGGCTCTGCCGGCTTCTCCTCCAAACTCTTCACTCGTAGCACACTCTCGACAGCAGCCCCCTCTCCTTGGGAGAGGGTTGGGGTGAGGTGCTCAAACTCCACCACGCCATACGCGCGCGGGTCTGCCACTTCGTACCCAAAGATACAAGCACCGCCTTTCTGCACCTCTGCCACAGCGTCCTTCAGCATATGACCGAAATGCTGACCGTAGAACATATTGTCGCCTAAGATCAAGCAACCCGGCTCGCCGTTGAGGAACTCCTTACCTAATACAAACGCCTGCGCCAAACCGTTCGGCACCAACTGCACCTTGTATTCCAACTTCATGCCCAGACGACTACCGTCACCCAATAACTCCTCGAACATCGGCAGGTCACGCGGCGTACTGATCACCAGCACTTCGCGAATACCGGCTAACATCAATGCCGATAGCGGATAATAAATCATCGGCTTGTCATACACCGGCATAATCTGCTTACTGATTGCTTTACTCAACGGGTACAAACGCGTTGCGCTACCTCCTGCTAAAATGATTCCTTTCATATCGTTTTTCGTTTAATTCTCTCGTAAAACCAATTTTGCGTGCAAAATTACTACTTTTTTTTGAGATATGCAAATTTCTTTACACTTTCCTTTCATTTTTCATTTTTTACCTTGATAAATTTGCATATGTCAATTTTTTTTTGTAACTTTGCACGAAAAATTAGTTGAGCATGCTAACGGCGATACTATTATCACTGGTGATGACGTTTACGGTGGAAACGAAGTCTTCTGTCAAAGCGGAGGGCACTATTCCGTCCAATGATTTCGACGCTACGTACGCCTGCACGTTCCAAAAAGGTTCTGTACGCGAGGGCGATACCGCCACGTTGCAGCTGCGCGGACTGGGAGGCATTCAGATAGACTCTATCGTGCTTTATCTCAAATCCAATAAATCTGCAGGCAGCGGTGAGATACGTGTGGTAACGGACGGTCGCGAGGTAGCGAAGTTAAGTGGTTCGTACTGGGACTGGTACGGCGCTTACTCTACCGCTTATCGGCCGCTAACCGTGTTTCGCCATGGTACGCATAGCGTGGAAGAGTTGACGATTGAACTGGTGGGTACGGTCAACTCGTTATACATAGAGCAATACGAGATTGTTTACCAAGCCCCGCCGGCTTATAGCGTACAACTGAAAATAGGCGATGAGACCATAGAGGTGTTAACGGAGGCGAACAGCCATGCAGGCGTGCTTCTTCCTTCCCTGCCCGACAGGGACTCGCTGTCTTTTGTAGGATGGTCGGAGACGGAGTTTGGGGCGATAACCGCACCGCCGGCATTATGGCTCGCAGACGAGCGGTTCTATCCCACCGCCGATATGTGTCTATGGAGTGTGTGGCATTATGGCGAAAAAGAAGATACGAACTTAGTGGCGGAATTAGAGACAGGCTCATACCTCTATGTGAACAGTCATGCTAATGTAGCCCTAACGGGGGTTCCGTATGACGGAAAGATGGACATTGACCTTATTGACACCTCCAACCCGGATCAAGTCTATTGGATCACCTTTCTCTCGCCGGACACCGCTACGATTCAACATGTGCAGACAGGTACGTTCATCGGTTGGCAAGGCAAGAGTTTGGCGGCGAAAGAGTCGCCGTGGTTGGTGTACCACGAGGGGGCAGAGACGATTTTCTATATGCGCAGTGGAGCTGACACCTATGTGCTTTGGCCAAATATATTGGATACGTACGGCGAACTCTACGCCGGTCTGCTCAAGGCCACACCGGCTAACTCGCCTTTAGGTCTGCGCAAACCGCGTCCAACGGACGGCAAGGAGTGGTTCACTTGTCACCCAGAAGTGCCGATGGCGGTGGAAGAGGTGCTTTTCAACGGCAACGAACGCATCGTACGCTTCGGTATCTACGAACTGCACATCAAAGAAGGGAAGAAATACTTGCGAATTAAGAATTGAGAATTAGTCAGTAGTTTCCACGAACGGTAATCCAATATGTCAAAGAGCATCTTGCGGATAATCACAGGATGCTCTTTTTATACAAGCTGCTATTGAAAATTTATACAAGCTGGCAACCGTCACTTTATTGCCTTCCGCTCTTTTTCATGCAACCGCTTGCGTTCGGCGCGATTATGCTGCATTGTTTTATAGAAACCGAGACCTGCCATAGGATGATGCCATTCTTCGTCTTCGATCTTTTCAAACTCTGCGTATTCTTTACGGCGGAGTTTGAGTTCTTGGCACCAGAAACGGATGTCAGATAGTAGTCTTTTAGTATATTTGAACATAGTTGTAATGTTTTACGAGTTAATGAATTAATGAGTTAACGATTTTTGAACTTGCGGTAGGCTTTGTACAGGAGAGCTCCACAGGTATTTATAGCGATGGATGTGTACTTGCAACGGATGCCGATGTGTGCCAAGAGATTCCAATAATGGGGATATTTGTATAGGCGCTTATCTTTGTATAACGTACGTCGGCTTACGTGGGCATCGACTCGATCGTAAAAGGATCGTATTCCTTGCAAATCGTCCAATTTGAACAATCGTTTGAGGGACATCGTGATGTTGTGAATGGCCCCTTCTAACACGCCATCCGCAAACTCCTGGATGCCATCGTCGGTTCGTTTGCCCTCGTCAATATCCTTCTGAATGATGGTATATAACGCCAGCATGCGTGAACCTAACAAGAAATAGTCCGATTGATTCTTGTAGTTGTTGCTATGCGTGGTTGAGCCTTCGCGATAGTAAACAGCATAGCCTAATTCGGCTGAATACGTCATTCGTTTGGCGTAATATAAATGGGCAGCGATGAAGTCTGAATCTTCGTACAGCACACCTTCACGGAAAGGATAATTGGATGTGTTGAGGAAGTCTTTGCTATAAACATATGCAACTGGTCCGGAGCACCAGTACGCATGTTTATTTTGCATTTCAACGCCAGAGAAGATTTGTCCTTTTGCAAAACTCAATTTTTCCCGCTCTTCTGCTATCACTCCTTGCTCACTGGCATTTCCATAATGGAACACGGTCATGTCCGTCTGAAGTTCTTTCGCTGTACGGATGGCTGTTACAATGCCTTCAGCAACCGCATCGTCACTATCCACGAAACAGATATACTCCCCTTTGGCGATGGAGACTCCTCTATTGCGCGCAGCTCCTTGACGATTGTTCTTTGGTTGCTTGAGGAGCGTGATGTTCGGATGCTGAGATTGGTACTCTGTAACAATATCACAGGTATTATCCGTGCTACAATCGTCAATGAAGATCACTTCAAACTCGCTTGGTTTGAGCGACAAGGCATAGATGCTATCCAAACAACGTGCGACCGTGTGCGCGGAGTTGTAGGATGGTATGATGAATGAGACTAACATAGGCTATTTGTACAATAGTTGATTTCTTAAACGCTTTAGTTTTAGATACCAATATCCCAATCGTGGAGGCAAGAAGAAATGTAGTTGTCGCTTTACTTCCAACGTGCTTAGTTGCCGTGCAAAAAGCAAACGGTAAGGATGGTAGTCAAAACGTTTACGTAGTTCACGATAGTTCTGCCAGTAATCAAAGTTCTCATCAAATACATTGCGCAAATACACTCCGAAATAATATACGGCACATTGATCGAATAAGGATTTTTCTACATTTGCAGGGTGTGTTAATACGTAATCAATCGTATCGTAGCAAGAATCCAGTCTTCTCTTCAATTGGTGGCTATATTCAGCAGTAATACTATTCTCATGAATACGATAGTAGTAAGTGATGTTCCGACTTACATATAGAGATTGTATTGCACAGCAACATTTGTATGTCCAAAGTTCATCTTCATGAAGTTGTCCCTCAAGGAACGTTAGATTATGCTCTCTTATCCATGACAATTTGACAAGTTTGTTACATGCCATAACATATATCATTCTTGGTGCATAAAAGCGGCCAAATATAGCTTCGTTTCCAATAATAGCTCCTTCTTCTTGCGGAAGGAATATGATATTTCGTGGCTTACCAAACATCTTTAAGTCACCCAATACTATATCGTAGTCTCTTTCTTTTAGCGGCGCAGTAAGAGTGCTAATACAATCATCTGGGATGTAATCGTCAGAATCGAGATAGTAAATATAATTACCCGTTGCTGAGTCTGTTCCTGTATTACGAGCAGCAGAGAGACCACGATTGTGCTCGTGATGAAGAATATGAAAAGAGATATAACCCTTATAATCAGCGATTAGTTGCTCTGCAATAGCGATACTATTGTCAGAGCCACAATCATCTACAAGGATGCACTCTATCTCGCCGGAATAGGTTTGCTGCATTACTGATTGAAGACATTCAGCAATATATTCCTCCACATTATAGACAGGGATAATGACAGAAACTTTGGGAAGATTATTCATAGCGAATCATTTGATATAACTTTTGAAACCATGTAAAATTATTCAAAGCTAATGTTCCTTGTTTCCACAAAGAATCTTTTCCTCGCGTAAACAAGAGGCGTATCCAAGATTCTTTCCTAACGTAAGGAAGGAAGTCTGTATTCCACTCTTTCCCCTGCAGGCATTGTAAAGTTTGTAAATAGTGTTTTTGTGGCTCTTTGATAAAATAGAATAAGGTAGTACTAGCAATGTCAAAGATATTGTCAGAATGGTAATATAGACCTGTCTTGAGATATGCATCGGCAAAAGAAGAAATTAGTTGTTGGTGAACCATCGCCCAATACTCTTTGTTGTCAATACGTATCATATCAATATCTGCTTCGCTATCTTCTCCAGGTTGCTCAAAGATAGGGCTTGCTCCCGTGGGGTCAATAGTGTAGTCAATAGTTTTTGGAAGCGTGTTTAACGGGAAAAACGTTTCAAACACATGAGAGATAGAACCTATCATATGGGCTTTAGTGGCATCGTAACGATCGGACAGTTCTATGTAATAATCGGTAGGCGAATATTCCTGCTGAATATCTACCGCTTGGCAAAATAGTTCATAGTAATAGCCCCGCACAGGCAAATAGCCCTGATTAGATAGATAATCATTTAGAAATACGAGCGTCCTTCCGCTGGAGCGAATATCGACAATACCTACATAATCATCTTTGGTGGCTAACCCTATCTGTTTATAATATGCAATCTTGGCAACATCATCTCCATCGTATAAAGCCGTTCTAGATATGTATAGAAATAGGGCTTCTATCGAAGGAAATAATTTGGCATATTTTTGTGCAATCAAATACATCATATATGCATCTCGCGCACAAAAATATAGACGTTTTATTCCTCGTTGTTCTGCATCCTTCATCATCCGATACACAAGCGAGCAATAGAACGGAGCGATAATATCCAGCACAAAATCAGTGTGCGTATTCCATTCCGTCGAATAATGGAGCGCACGACCAATACCTGCTAAAATGCTTGGATACTTAAATCCGAGAGAGTAATCATTGTCCTTCCACTGCTTTTGGTATGGTGTATATTCGTGATTGATGAATGTACAACGAATGCCGAGTTTCTTCGGTACTTTGTAGTCTCCTTCTTTGTTGTCGCTGTAATGATGCCAGTTGCTAAATGATTTTAATCCCTCCTTATCGCGTACATAGTGGAATAAATCTCCTTCGCTTTTTCTCGCTTTACACTCGCAACTTACGTATAGCGAATCTCCATCTTGATAGAAACCACATTCACGCATAACGGAAATCAGAAACTCAGACGAGAGATACATGTCTGATATAAAGATAATCTTGTCGCCGCGTTTGCGACAATCATTTACCTTATCTCGCATAGAGAGCACCGGCACAAGCATTTCTCGTTCGAGTTCCTGCTCCAATATGCAGAGTTCCTCTTTGGATTTTAAAAGAGGATGTTCCCATGAAAAATTTGCCCAAATATCTTGTAGGGTATAGTATGGATTACTTCCACTTAATTTTTTCTCTACTAAACGTCTAACTGCTACAAATTCTTGCCGTTCCCACTCTTCTATAGTGCCATTGAATACGCGGAATGAAAAGACATCAAAGAAGTTCTCGGGTGTGCCACACTTGCGAATAAGGCAAGTATCAAATATGTCAAAAGAAGAAACTTTCATTTTTTGCTCTTATTAATGCATGACGTAAATAAGGAGGTTCCGGCATGTCGTATTCTGCAAAGAAGAACCATCCAGCTGAGAATTCGTGTTGATATCCAATAGATTCAAACAAATCGGCTAACTCTTTAGCATCATTCTGATAATGGTACGTGCAACAAGAAAGTTTTACGTTGTCACGTGTATTAAGATAACTTAGAGCACCCTTTATAACTTTTGGTTCTGCTCCCTCAATATCCATTTTTACAAAACAATTTCCGTTGTGTCTTGCTAATATGCTGCCGAGAGATATGTTATCTGTATCATCACAATCAGAAAGATATTTATTGATGATTGTTACTTTATCTTTATAGGGAGCGAAAGTTGCTTTTAAAGCGGGTATCCAATTCGAATCAGCTTCAATAAGATAAACATGAGAGACTTTATCTATTACATCTAGAGCAAATAATCCTTCTGCAGCTCCTCCATCAATCAACACATCCCCTTCTTCTACCTTAAAACTCTCTGTTTGATAGCAATGAGGTGCTTTTTCTAAATATCCTCCTTCTAAGATCTGGTCTTGTTCAATGAGAAAGCGATAGGATCTTTCGCAGCTATCAATAGTGAAAGCGCGATTATAATAGAGCCGTTTCTTATCATGAATTACGTAAAGCAACTTCAACACATTATCATATCCAACCTCAAATGTTTCAAGACGCTTTATTTGATGATAAGGGAACACAACGAATTGAGGAATTTGCAATGCACGAACGAATGCCATTTCACGGCTATCTGATAATTCTCCTTTGTAATTTTCCAGTAAAGAGACTATTCTATCCCACTTTTCTTTTTTGGCAATATTCTTTTCAATGTAGTCGATTTTTCCGCTGAGCGAAGTGTCCCATGAATGAAAATCATACACCCAAAGCGAGTATAGATTTTGAATAAATGTTCTTAGACTTAGTTTTTTCATATGTCTATGTGTATTAAATTTAATATTCCTATATTCGACCCTTTCACAATATCAAACGCTCCCTTCTCTCCACACTTCATTAAACTCCGCATCCAATCCTCTGACGTTCTCTACATGTCCGTTCAGACCTTCGACATGCAAGTTGACTTCCAAAACCCGATCTAACATGAGCGCTTCGTCAGCCACGTCCGGGCGGATAGCGATATTAACTCCTGCCACGCCTCCCGTTTGAACAGACGGATACACAATCGCTTCAATGGGCAGTCCTGAATATGTGCGTTCGTACATCAAGTAGTGGCACAGCGTAGCTGTTAGCAGATACTCCTTTTCATTGCCGGGCTTCACCACTTTGGTAAACTCCTTATTCAGCCGCTCCATGATGTTCCTTTGCTCATTCGTCAGATTGGCTTTTTGCGAATAGAGCGTTCGCAATGCCGCCAATAAACTGTTATTCACAGCGGGATAAGTATTTTCGGTGACAAAACTCAATGCCAAAACAGGTCTTTTCGTTCGCCATCTTCCGCAGGTAAATGGTTCGCCTCCGCTTTTCGTATTGCGCAGCAATTCAGAAGATTCGGCGATTGCAATAAAACGCGTGTTCTCCAAATGCTCATTATCGTCACTCATTGTGCCGTAGAAAACCGGACTCTTTTCAATGTTCGCTCGCTGCATGCGCACCCGTTCTATTTCATGCGGATAAGATAAATCCAAAGCCTTTCTGTGTCCCCATCCGGGACGCACACGCGTGATAAAATCCCCTTTATCTATCATCATTGCGGTCGGTGCAGTATTTCCTCCCTCCAACAACAAATCAATTATATGGTCTAATTCGACTTTCACCTTTCTTTCGTCTTATTTTCGTTTAATTCGCCGTTCTGTTTAATCTGGTTAATCTATGAACAACAAAGTTAATCGTGCCCGTGCCCTTGTGGCTAAGAAATAATCGTTCCCTTGCGGATAAGAACAATTATTTTTGGGTTCATTTTGGGTAATTTTGGACTAACAAACAAAAAATCCCCATCTCGACATAATCCGGCATTTGCCAAATCCTTGTTGTTGGACATATGGATAAAAACGTCATCGTGTTTAATAGTATTTCGACATTTTACTTCCTGGTATTTGATATAGAATTACAAAATAATTTTCTGTATTTTATATAATTTTATCTTAGAAAACTTGCATATACCAATATTTTTTCGTACCTTTGCAGCGAATTTTGAAACATAACGATTATGGAGTACATTTTTGAACGGAAAATTTACCAGCAAATGCTGCAATGGAAAGCTGAAAATCAGGGTAAAACTGCACTTCTGATAGAAGGAGCTCGTCGTATCGGCAAATCAACTATTGCTGAGCAATTTGCCAAGCAAGAGTATAAGAGTTATATCCTCATTGACTTCAACAAGGCAACTAATACCATAAAAAATCTGTTCAATGACTTGATGGATTTGGACTTTATCTTTGTCTATCTGCAAGATGCCTATAAAACGAACTTGTATCCCCGTGAATCGGTTATTATTTTCGACGAGGTGCAACAATGTCCATTAGCCCGACAAGCCATCAAATATCTCGTTCAAGATGGTCGATATGACTACATCGAAACCGGTTCGCTCATCAGTATTCGTAAAAATGTAGAAAACATCACTATTCCGAGTGAGGAAGATAAGATAGAGATGTTTCCTATGGACTACGAAGAGTTCCGCTGGGCAATGGGCGATAAGACAACCATGCCTTTACAAAAACAACTTTTCGAAAAACGGATGTCGATGGGCGATGAACTCAATCGAGCAAAGATGCGTGATCTTAGGCTCTATATGCTTGTAGGAGGTATGCCGCAAGCTGTTAGCAAATATCTTGAAACCAAGAACCTTCGCGCCGTAGATTCCATCAAAAGGAAAATCATCGAACTCTATATCGAAGATTTTCGAAAGATTGATAAAAATGGCAAGATAGGCCGGTTGTTTAAAGCTATTCCAGCCATGCTATCACGGAACGTGACTCGTTTCCATCCAACCTCTATCATCAAAGGTTTGCCTTCAGATAAGATGGAGGACTTGATAATTGCCCTTGAAGAAAGCAAAACAGTCAACTTCTGTTTCCATGTAGCGGACCCACAAGTTGGCCTCCCCCTAACAGAAGAGCGAGAGCGCTTCAAATTGTATGTGGGGGACACCGGACTAATGGTCACACTCGCTTTTGGGGACAAACGGTTTACAGAAAACGAGTTATACAGCAAACTGCTATCCGACAAATTGCCGGCAAACCTCGGTTATGTCTATGAAAACCTCGTTGCACAAATGTTACGAGCCGCAGGTAATGAACTTTATTACCACACATGGCCGAAAGATGATAACCACAACTATGAGATTGACTTTCTGTTGTCCCGAGGAACAAAAATATGCCCGGTTGAGGTTAAATCATCTAATCATAAATCACACGTTTCGTTAGATGAATTTTGCAAAAAATACTCATCCCGTATCGCTAACCGCTATTTGCTTTACACCAAAGACCTGCGTAAGGACGGTGAGATACTGATGATTCCTGTTTATATGACAGGATTGCTCTAACACACGTTTCTATCAATATGTCAAAGGTCGCAAACGGCACGAACGCTGTTTGTGACTTTTTTTTGTAAAGCGGATAAGAAAATGCAGATACCGAGAGATTAAATAAAAAAACGCGGATTCCTTTCTTGCTTATCCGCTACTGAGGTCCTAGGAAAACCGAAAGATTCGAATAAGCAATGCAGAAACCCACGCCGTGTATATACGTACACGCGCGCATACCTATAACGATATACGCGGGTGCATACAATACACCCATGAGCATCTACTACTACTTGTTTTGAAATCTTTCTACTTTTGAAATTTCCTAGGTTTCAGTAGTCAAAAACAAGCGTTAGCAAACGCTTTATTAAAATATGTTATCGCGCGACGCTTCGCGCAGGGTGCTCGGTTAGCGTCTGAGCGGGACGATGTTTTTTTATTTTACATGATTCAGTATTGCTTCCGGGGATTCGCCCATGAGCATGATCGCCGAAAGTCTCTTGCCTAAGTCTTTGACCGAATGACCACAATGGTACAAACGTTCATCGACAATCAGCCATCTGTCGTGCGAGGCAGTTGACCATTTATGCGTGTTAATGGGTTGCACACCGGCAGATGCATTATGCGTGTCGCGCAAAGTCTTGTACAAACTATCGGAATAGATGTCGGTTGTTACACCTTTAGCGCGCACATCCAGCATTTCAAAAGTAGCGGCATCTATGTATGCATCTATGATGATGACACGCTTCTGGGCAGTCTTGATGATGCGTTCTAAAATGACGCGTGCTTCGAAGAACTCACCTTCAAAGAAGACTTGTTCTACAGGAGGAAGGGATGTGCGGACGAAGAAGTCGATTTTCTCTTCCGTTTTCTCTACGCGCTGTTCTATAGAATAGAATCGCTTATCTATTCGTTCTTCGAGGTGCAAGAGTTGCTGATTAACCGCGTAACCGCGAAGAAGGAAGTTTTTAATCACTTTGTTAGCCCATTGGCGAAACTGGATACCACGTTGGGATTTCACTCTGTAACCGACAGAAATAATAACGTCCAAATTATAGCATTTTGTGACACGTTGTTTCTCTTTTCCTCCCTCCATCTGAACTTGTAAGAAATCCTTACATGTTGCCTCTTTAGACAGTTCCTGCTCCTTATAGATATTACCAATATGCATAGTAATATTTTGCGGAGTGGTATTGAAAAGTCCTGCCATCTGCTTTTGATTGAGCCAAACGGTTTCCTCTGCCACCTGAACTTCTAATTGCAACGTGTTGTCATCGGTTCGGTAGATAACTACACTCTCTTCATCTGAGTGATATGGTACTATTTCGTCTGTCATTTTTTAGTGTCGCACGCAAAACTGCGTGCAAAGGTACGAAAAATATATGATATACACAAAAAAAATCTGCACTTTTGATGCAGATTTACTAAATTTAATAGGTTTACTCCTACTCTACGTCTAATCGATCACCAAAGAGGACGTTCCAATACACTGTTCATATATCGGATAATAGTTGCTTTCGCGGGATGAATGAATAGCATAGTAGCGCCTAAAATTTCCCATACTGCTCGCTGGGTAGTAGCATTGGGAAACTGTCACCAGAGAATCGCCGTTCTCCAAATACAAAACCAAACGATTCCCCGGAACTATCGTGTCTGTTTGCAATGCATATTCTGAAAAATACATTGCAAGGCTCACCTCATACACACGGAGTCCGTTCGAGCGATATCTAAAGCCGCCCCATCGCATATTGATCACTTCGCAGCCCTGGTCGCTCACATTGTAAATGATATTGTTGCGGTAGATATTGACATCATCCGTCCACACTACATCTGCAGGCCCTTCCGCTGTATGAATCGACTTTCGTTGTATAATGGAAGGTTCGGAAGCCGTGCGGGCATTGAATAGCAGCCACACGGGATGAACCAGCAGATAAATTACTACAATGAGTACAAATCCGATAAACGTATTTCTCAATGATTGATTACTACGTTTCTCCATATATGCAAATAATTAGATGAAATTTTACTCAAAAGGGTGAGATTGTTTCCAGTCATGGAGGAGGGAGTTGAATTTCCATGCGCGGAGAGTGGTATAGGCCTTGCCATTGGAGGCGATGTGGTTCGCGGCTTCGTAGTCGGCTTGGAGTTGGGCTTTTAAGTCTGGGTCATTGAGGATGATTTTGAGTTGGGCGTTGGCGGCTTTGAACGCGGCAGAGTTCCATTTCTGACGCGGGGATTGATTCTTTTGGTAGTCCTCAATCCGTTCGCGGTAGAAGGTCTTGCCGGTTATTTTAGATTGATAGAAATAGCCGATGCTTCGGCCGTTAGGTTTGCCATGGATCTCATTGATGGCTGCTGCAGGTACAACTTGTGACATAAATTGGGTTGTTTTTAGAGGTTGTTCTTGGTTCGATATAGAACTGACATTGGCTTTGACTGTCGTTCGACCGTCGTTCCACCGTCGTTCGACCGTCGTATTTCACAGTGCAAAGGTACTACTTTTTTTTGACATATGCAAGAGAAATGAAAAATTTTGCAATTTTTCGTTAAATAGTTAAATCACTAGTGTCCCATTAAAATTGTCTAATCAAATCAATAAAATTAACACAACACTAATAAAGACCAAAAATGGTCCAAAAAAACTCTTAATTAGTCAAAAAAAACGCCTGGCGGGTGCCAGGCGGTGGTTTGGGTCCGAAAACGGAGACCAACTACAACAGGGGTGCAAGTGAATACTAGAGGAGTGTATTGGGATCGAGGTTATTGCGCTCGATGTCTTTGAAGTACTTGAAGGTACCTACTTTGAGTTCCTCGCAGGCTGCTTCGTCGCAGACGATGATGCCATGCTGGTGACGTTGGAGTTCGGAAACGGTCCACATATGGCTAATCGGCTCTTCGATAGCATGTTGCAGCGCACGTGCTTTGTTATGACCGTTGACCATGATGAGCACTTCTTTGGCATCCATCACGGTGCCTACACCCACGGTCAAAGCAGTCTTTGGCACTTTGTTGACATCGTTTTCGAAGAAACGGCTATTGGCGATGATGGTATCCGTTGTCAGCTCTTTCTTACGCGTACGGCTGGAGAGGGACGAACCCGGTTCGTTGAAGGCGATATGACCATCCGGTCCGATACCACCCAAGAACAGATGAATACCTCCAATATTGCGGATTTTCTCTTCATAACGCGCACACTCCGCTTCGAGATCTGCGGCGTTGCCATTCAGGATATTTACATTTTCTTTGCGGATGTCAATGTGGCTAAAGAAATTATTCCACATGAAACTATGATAACTCTCTGGGTGCTCTTCGGGCAGACCGACATACTCATCCATGTTAAACGTTACCACATTGCGGAAAGATACTTTTCCGGCTTTGTTCAGTTCAATCAGCGCACGGTACATTCCGAGAGGGGAACTGCCAGTAGGAAGACCCAACACAAACGGTTTGCCCTCTTTGGGCTCAAACTCATTGATTCGCTTTGCTACATAATTCGCAGCCCACTGGCTCAGCAGGTCATACGAAGGTTGAATAATTACTCGCATAAGATCATTTACTATTTAGTCATTATTTACCATTTACTATTTATTCTCCTACGAGAATTGCTTCTAATTGCGCCTCGTCGGGATTACGGGCGATGATATGTCCCTCACGGTCAATCAGAATAGTGGTCGGAATCGCAGTTACACCATACGCGTCTGAACCGTTGTATTGCTCGCCATCCTCGCGTATCTGCGGCCATGCCATTTGCTCATCCTTCAAGGCCTTGCGCCAAGCAGCCTCATCGCGGTCAACCGAGCAACTGAGAATCTGCAATTTACCTTTCGGTTGACCGGCATAAATCTCTTTGAGTACCGGAATCAAACGACGGCAAGGTCCACACCAACTTGCCCAGAAATCTACGAGCACATATTCTGTTCCCCCCACCAACTCGCTCAGTGCCAACTCTTTACCTTCCGGCGTAAGCGCTACTATATCGGTGTACATTTTTCCGGCAGACGTAGCTTGCTCCAACAGGAATGACTTGTACAGCACAGCGATGTCCTCTTTCTCCAAGGATTGCTCGGGCATTTGCTCAAACAAAGCGGCTTTCTGCTCTTGATCGAACATATAGTACATGTTCGCGAAGAGCGTATCTGCAAAGGGCGATTCGATATTCTCGTTCAGCAGCACGTACGAGCTGTCAATCAAGTTCTGCAACAACGCTTCTTGTTCAGCGGGCGTCTCTGCCGCCTCAAAAGCCACCTCCGTACGATCATATAAATCCGACCATACCGCCTTCAAATCCACTTTCTTCTGGCAGCCAACCAACGTCAACGCAGCTGCCAATACAATCAAAATACGTTTTTTCATATCTTTTACTTATTTATTTTTCTCTTTTCAATACAACCGCGCTTCTTGCGGGCAGATACATCTTCAGCCAGCCTTTACCATCTTTCTCATAGAGTGGGTCATAGTTGGTAAAATGCTCTACGCTATCGTCGCTCAAGCCAAAGCCGGCAAACTCTTTCGCATCGGTGTTCAGCACTACTTTGTACTTACCTTCCGGCACAAGTATTCCGTAATCTGCAAACGATTTTTGTCCGTTCCAGTTGAAGATGAACAACAGATCGCCACGCGAGTAAGCCACAACTTGGTCTCCTTCGTTATCCCACCATTTCATCACCCACGGCAAGTGTTTGCCTACGTTGTATTTCTTCTCCTCTTTGGTCGGATTCTCCGTAATCAGATGTTTCTTGAGCAGTTGAATCATCGCCCCATCAAAGCGGTTCAAGTCTGCAAAGAAATAGTTCGGGTTGTCCACCAGATCCCATTGACGACGGGCGTACTTATGGCTCCAGCCGTTTCCTTCACGCGGGAAATCAATCCACTCCGGATGGCCGAACTCGTTGCCCATGAACGTCAGATAGCCACCGTTAATCGTGCTGGCTGTCACCAGACGAATCATCTTATGCAACGCGATACCTCTATCTGCCATATAGGTGGAGTGTCCATGCTCAAAATGCCAGTACATATCCGCATCCACCAAGCGGAAGATGATCGTCTTATCGCCCACTAAGGCTTGGTCATGACTTTCTGCGTAACTGATGGTCTTCTCATCTTGACGACGATTCGTCATCTCAAACAAGATATGACCGGCTTTCCAGTCCTCATCCTTTACTTCCTTAATATACTTAATCCAGAAATCAGGAATACCCATTGCCAAACGATAGTCAAACCCTACGCCTCCATCTTCTATCGGGCAAGCCAAACCAGGCATACCGCTCATCTCTTCGGCAATCGTGATGGCATCCGGCTTCACTTCGTGAATAACCTTATTCGCCAAGGTCAGATACATCAACGCGTCGCCATCTTCGTTGCCGCTGAAATAGCTGGGATAGCCATTAAAATCTTCGCCCAAACCGTGACTGCGATAAATCATACTGGTCACACCGTCAAAACGATATCCGTCAAAATCGTACTCATCCAACCAGAACTTACAGTTACTGAGCAAGAAATGCAGCACTTCGTTCTTTCCATAATTGAAGCACAAACTATCCCACGCGGGGTGTTCGCGACGGGGACCATCATGGAAATATTGATAACCCGTTCCATCGAAATTGCCCAAGCCTTCCAACTCATTCTTAACCGCGTGGCTATGGACGAGGTCCATGATGACCTTCATCCCACGACCGTGCGCGTCATCAATCAGGGCTTTCAACTCATTTGGCGTGCCAAACCGACTGCTAGCGGCAAAGAAATTCGACACGTGGTATCCGAAACTGCCATAGTACGGGTGTTCCTGAATCGCCATAATCTGCACACAGTTATATCCCAATTTCTCAATTCTTGGCAGCACGTCACGCCGGAATTCCTCATAACTATTCACCTTCTCCTCTTTGGAACTCATCCCAATATGGCACTCGTAGATAAACAATCCATCTTTGCCAACTTTCTTCGATTTAGACGAGTTTTTATGCTTCCACTCATAGGGCATTTCGTCCCATACTTGTGCCGAGAAAATCTTTGTCTGCTCATCTTGAACCACACGCCGTACGTAACTCGGAATACGCTCGCCGTAGCCACCGTTCCATTCAACCAGCAGTTTATATAATTGTTCATGCTTAATGGCTTCTTCCGGCAGGACAACCTCCCACACGCCATTGCCAATGGGCTGCAGACGATAGCTCTCATCCTTTTGCCAGTTATTCATATCCCCTTTGATATAAATAGCCGTTGCATTGGGCGCCCATTCGCGCAAAATCCATTTGTGATTAGCCCTGTCATGGTGAAGGCCGAAATACAAATATCCGGTTGCCCAGTTAGCCAAAGGCTGCCCGCCCGTGATCTCTTTTTCTTTGTTCACCGCATAATCAAAACGCCCTTGCAACGCCGCTTCGTAGGGTTGCAGATACGGATCACGCTCAACGAGCTTCAAATGTTTCGGCTCTTGCGCCTTTGTTTTCTTCGATGTTGCCATAGTTGTATGTGTTTTTCGTGTTAATGACAAAGTTATCAAAATTAGCGCACAAAATTACAAAAAAAAACGCATATATGCAAGCGCGCGTGCATTTTTTTCAAAATTATTTGCATATTTAAAAAAAAATTAGTACTTTTGCACCCGCTTAGCATATGCATTAGACCACTAAGCACCCTAATCGCACAGATTAAACTTATAGATACAATGAAAAAAATCCTTTTTACGCTTGCAGCATTTGCAGTTATGACAACAGCTTGCACTACACCCAAACAACAAACAACCGGCATTGACCTGTCTAATTTAGACACAACTGTCGTTGCACAAAATGATTTCTACCAATTCGCTTGTGGCGGATGGATGGCCAACAATCCCTTAACCCCCGAATATAGCCGTTTTGGTTCGTTCGACAAGCTGGGCCTCAACAACCTTGAACAAGTGAACGGTCTTATTCAAGAGATTGCCGCCAAGAAACATAAGCTAGGTTCCATCGCTCAGAAGATAGGCGATATGTACAATCTGGCCATGGACACCGCTCGGCGTGACAAAGAAGGCATCGAGGCCGTTCAGAAAACTCTCGATGAAATCGAGGCAATTGCCACTCGTGAAGAACTTTCGCAGGTCCTTGGAGCGGCGATGGATTTCCAACTATGGGCAATGTATGTAGATGCTGATGCGCTCAATTCATCGATGAATATCATGAATGAGTACCAAGCCGGTTTCTCTCTTGGCGAGAAAGAGTATTATATTGACAACGACGAGCACACGCGTCATATTCGCGCAGAATATGTGGCTTACATCGAAAAACTCTTCAATCTCTTCGATTTAGACGACGCTGCAGCCAAAGCGCAAACGGTTCTTCGACTCGAAACACGTCTCGCCAAAGCCGCCTATTCGAATGTCGAACTTCGTGATCCGCAGGCTAATTACAACAAGATGTCGCTTGATGAGTTGCAACAGCTTGTTCCGCAAGTTAACTGGAAAGAGTATTTTAAAGCCGTTGGCGTGGAATTAGACAGCCTTTCCATCGGACAGATTCCGCATTTACAAGAGGCAGGACGCATGTTAGCCGAAGAACCGCTTGAGGATTTGAAGACCCTCTTTACGTGGCAAGTTATCGAAGGCGCGTCCTCTTACTTAACGACAGAAATCTACCAAGCTTCTTTCGATTTTTACGGCAAAGTGCTCTCCGGTCGTCAGGAGCCCAGTCCGCTATGGAAACGCGCGGTGGGTATCGTCAATGGTACGCTGGGCGAAGCAGTAGGACAAATGTATGTTGAGAAATACTTCCCTGAGGAAAACAAAGCACGTATGTTAGCCCTCGTGCATAACTTACAAAAAGCCCTCGGTATCCGCATCGAGAACCTTGCATGGATGAGTGACGAGACCAAAGCGCGCGCTTTGGAGAAACTCAACGCCATGACCATCAAAATCGGTTATCCGGACACTTGGCGCGACTACTCGGCACTCGATATCAACGCCGATGATACCTACTATGCTAACCTTCAGCGTGCTGCCAAATTTGAGCAGGATTACAGCCTCAGCTTCCTTGGCAAACCTGTGGATAAAGCCAAATGGTATATGACCCCGCAAACCGTCAATGCGTACTATAATCCGTCTTCCAACGAGATTTGCTTCCCCGCAGGTATTCTCCAATACCCGTTCTTTGACATGAGTGCCGATGATGCCTTCAATTATGGTGCAATCGGCGTCGTCATCGGTCACGAAATGACGCACGGCTTCGACGACCAAGGTTGCCAATTTGATAAGGATGGCAATATGGTCAACTGGTGGACAGCGGAAGATAAGGCCGCTTTTGACGCACGTACTAAAGTGATGGAAGAAGCTTTCAACCGCATTGAAGTTGCTCCTGGTGTTCATGCTAACGGTGCCTTCACGCTCGGAGAGAACATCGCTGACCATGGAGGACTTCAAGTTTCCTTCCTTGCCTTCACGCTCAACGAAGAAGCCAAACCGGAAGCGGAGCGTCTCTTTATTAGAGATGGCTTCACACCCGCACAGCGTTTCTTCCTTGCTTATGCCAATGTATGGGCAGGAAACATCCGTCCCGAAGAAATTCTCAATCGCACCAAATCCGACCCTCACTCGCTCGGTCGCTGGCGCGTAAACGGAGCTCTTCCGCAAATCAACGCGTGGTATGAGGCATGGAACGTGACACCGGAATCACCGATGTACATTGCACCTGAAAATCGCGTAAGTATCTGGTAATATGAAGCGAACCCTTAGCATATTGCTTCTTTGCCTCTCGCCGCTACTCATCTTGGCCGATGACGTGCGCAAACCCGCTATGCAAATCGAAGATAATACGTTTTTCGATCCCACGCGCAAAGAGGATCAGGCAGAGAAATACCAATTCGGTATGGAATACCGTCTGGAAATAGGCTACGCACAAAATCAACAGCGTGCACGTGATATTTCCTACCCCGATATGTACCTCCACGGTGCACGACTGGGTGCCACCTTCACCTTCAAACTGCCGATGCATTTCAGCCTCCAAACAGGACTTTTGTACACCATCCTTTACGGAAGCAATTATCAACATTGGCGGAGCACTACGGCGCCTGAGGTACAAGAAGAATACATCCATCACCGCGTTTTAGAGCATAATCTAACGATTCCTGTCCGTGCGTTTTACACCATCCCGCTATGGAAAGACTTAAATCTTTTCTTCTACGGCGGACCGCAACTGCATATAGGCCTCGCGGAAAATGACTACATGGAATTGCACCTTAGCGAAGGTATTAAAACATGGTTGCAGGCCCAAGGTATTCCTACCGAACCTTATGACCGATTTGCTAACGAGCTCGTGCGCGCGAATATACAATTAGGTGTGGGCGGCGGATTAGAATGGCAACGCTATCGCCTTCAAGCAGGATATGATTTCGGACTCAATAACCTCATCCGCACTAAACAAACAGCCGACCAACACCTGTCCGAATGGGGGTGGTATGTCAGTTTCAGTTATCGTTTTTAGCGAACGCCATCCATGAAACGGATTCTTCTATATGGTCTCGCCATTCTATGGGCTATAGTTGCACAAGCGACTGCCTACATGCCCACTTCTGTGCCCAACCCTAAGGCACAAGGACAAGAGTTTTATGTGGCTAATCCAGATGCGATTATTCCCGATTCAGACGAGGTTTGGCTCAATCATTGTGCCTCCGTTCTCTATGCGCAAACGCACGTTGAGATGTGTGTCGTCGCTCTTTCATCCATCGGCGACACCGACGCCTTTGATTTTGCGTACGAATTGTACCAACGCTGGGGTATCGGACGAGAAGGACAAAACACAGGCGTACTCATCCTCTTTGTGATGGACAGCCATGATATCCGAATAACAACCGGCGTAGGCATGGAAGGTATCCTGCCTGATGCGCGTTGCTCGCAAATCATCCACGATGACATGATTCCTGCCTTCCGACGCGGAGATTTCGGTGGCGGCTTATGCCTTGGTGCCTTGCGCATCTATGAGATTTGTACCCACGGCGAAGCTCCCGAAGAACTATTGAACACCCGTTCAGTCACTAACCGTGGACAATATGCCGAAGAAGAGGAGGATGACGAATGGGTGATTGTGGCAGCAGTCTTGATTATTGTATTCATCGTACTCGTACTCTTCTATTTCGACAAAAAAGGCGGAGGCTCTTCCAAAGGCCGCTCTTCCGGCGGAGGAACACCAACCATCTTCACTTCCGGAAGTGACTTTGGCGGAGGTTTTTCCGGAGGCGGAGGAAGTTTCTCCGGCGGCTCATGGGGAGGCGGTTCTACCATGGGAGGCGGAGCCGGTGGAAAATGGTAAAAACAAAAACAACAATACACTAAACAATGAAAAATATGAAAAAAGCGTTACCTTGGATTATTGTGTTAAGCGTTCTCGCAATCATCGTATTGTGGGTAGCTAACGCATACAACGGATTCGTGGCAGCAGAAGAGAATGTTGAATCTGCATGGTCACAAGTAGAAAACCAATACCAACGTCGAGCAGATCTCGTTCCGAACCTTGTAGCTACCGTCAAAGGCTATGCGGCTCACGAGCAAGAGACCCTTGAAGGTGTCGTAGAAGCACGCGCAAAAGCGACCTCTATCACCATCGATCCGGCTACTGCTACTCCTGAACAATTGGCCGCCTTCCAGTCGGCGCAAGGTGAACTCAGCCAAGCGCTTGGTCGACTCCTGGCAGTAGCTGAGAACTATCCGGATCTCAAAGCCAACGAGAACTTCCGCGACCTACAAGCGCAATTGGAGGGAACCGAGAACCGCATTGCAGTAGCACGCCAACTCTTCAACGAATCAGCGCGCAACTACAACACTCTCATCCGCCGCTTCCCGAACAACATCATCGCAGGAATCTGTGGATTTGAGAAGAAACCGTACTTCGAAGCAGACCAAGAGGCCAAAAAAGCTCCGAAAGTAGAGTTTTAAGTAGCAAATACTACATTTTTTGCAAAAAAATCGCTTTTTATTTGCTCATATCAAAAAAAAGTAGTACTTTTGCAGGCTTTTTTCGGTCGAGCGGCTCGACAACCGTTTAGTCGTTCGACGTCAAAGCGCTAACATAATTATTAACCAGACAGGGGATTCGAGCAATCCGAAGTCTAAAAAACAAAAAAACAAATGGCAACAAAGATTCGTTTGGCTCGTCATGGTCACAAAGACTACGCTTTCTACCACATTGTAGTAGCAGACAGCCGCTCGCCGCGTGACGGCAAAATTATCGAACGTATCGGTTCGTTCAACCCTAACACCAACCCTGC
>JAFSWF010000049.1 GCA_017444615.1 Paludibacteraceae bacterium
AAAAATGAACTCTTGTGCAAACCGAACGCAGTAAACTTGTTTAATGCTGAGGTGCAGCCAAGAGTCCAGAATTTTTGAAAAAAATTATGAAAGAATTTGCATTAGTAGGTACTCCGCGTAGCGAGTACGGAAAGAAAGCCGCTAAGGCTCTTCGCGCAGAGGAATTGATTCCTTGCAACATTTACGGTTGTGGTATCAACGCCACCTTCACCGTAGCAGCAGCTGATGTTCGTAAGCTCATTTACAGCCCGGACACGCAGATCGTTGACCTCACCATCGGTGACACCAAAACGAAAGCAATAGTGAAAGAGTTGCAGTTCCACCCGATTGACGGTAAGACCCTGCACATCGATTTCCTCGCCGTTGAAGAGAAGAAGCCGGTAGTAGTAGAAATTCCTATCCAACTGAACGGTTTGGCAGAAGGTGTTAAAGCCGGTGGTAAATTGGTTCAGAACATGCGCAAACTCAAAGCACAAGGTATCTACACCGCATTCCCTGATCGTATCAACATCGATGTTACTGCCCTCGGTTTGGGTAAGAAGATCGCCGTTGCAGACGTACAGGTAGAAGGCTTGAAGTTCGTTAACCCCGCTGACGCTGGCGTGGCAGAAGTGAAGGCAACACGCCAAAGCAAACAAGCTTAATCGGCTATTAGCCGTTAGCTGTTAGCTATTAGCACGGGGCGAGGCGCACAGCCTTGCCCCTAATTTTTAAAAGGAGATGGCAAAATTTTTAATAGTTGGACTGGGTAATATCGGTGACGAGTACGCGGGTACGCGTCATAACATCGGTTTATGATGATCGATGCGTTCGCGGCATCCGTCAAAGCCGAGTGGCAGGACAAGCGCTACGGCTTCGTCGCCAAATGTCGCGTCAAGAATGCCGAACTAGTGTTGCTCAAGCCCTCCACCTACATGAACCTCAGCGGTAATGCCGTGCGGTATTGGTTGCAGCAAGAGAAGATACCGGTGGAGAACATGCTCGTGTTAGTGGATGATCTGAACCTGCCTTTTGGTACCATCCGTATTCGCAAGCAAGGTTCGAACGGCGGACACAACGGACTCGGTAATATACAATCAGTATTAGGAACGGACGCGTACGCACGCGTGCGATTCGGTATCGGCAATGAGTTCACACGTGGCACGCAGATCAATTTTGTCCTCGGCGAATGGACCGACGAGGAGAAGAAGCAGATAGATGAGCGGTTAAAGGTAACAACGCAAATCATCCCCTCTTTCTGCCTGCAAGGCATCGATCGAACGATGAACCAGTACAATCATAAGTGATGGCGGAAGTTCGAGTAGATAAATACCTTTGGGCGATGCGCATCTATAAGACGCGCTCCATTGCGGCGGATGCGTGCAAGAACGGACGTGTCACCATGAACGGCGTGCAACTCAAACCCAGCCGCACGTTTCATGTAGGCGATACGTTCTCCGTGCGCAAAGGTCCCATCACTTACACCTACCGTGTGCTCCAACTGAGCGAGAACCGCTTAGGCGCCAAATTAGTGCCGGAGTACTTACGCGACTGCACAGCCCCGGAACAACTCGAACTACTGGAACTGGCTCGCCTCGCCGGACAATCAGGACGTGACCGCGGAACGGGTCGTCCGACTAAGAAAGATCGCCGCGACATAGAGACCTTCATGAGTGATAATTACCTCGATGAGATAGATTTTGACGATGATGACGAATAAGAAAAACGATATTTTTGCGTACGTTTTCCACCTCTGGGCATTCGAAGACTACCTGCGCGCTTTCCCTCAACATGCCGATTCGAAACAAGAGTTACATGAGTTGAATGAGATGATGCACCGCGAAGGAGTGGTTGATTCGGGGCATGTACAGCTGGCACAAATAGCGTTGCGCGAGATGGAAGAGTTGCATGAGGAGCAACTACAGGTGAACGCCATCTACCGCGCGGCTATCATCCGTCTTCAGCCATCGCTCAACATCTTCAAAGCCAAGACCGACCGTCCGACGATGTCGGATATAGAGGCATGTTTGACGCTCGTTTATCAGACCTTTCTACTGCGCATGCAGAAACGCGAGATAAGCCCCGAGACTGCCGCCGTCGAAGAGCAAGCCAAGAAAATTCTGGAACTTATTAGTATTCTTTATCGTGACCACCAAACAACGGTTTGAACATATCCTCGCATGGTTTGAGGCGAACATGCCGGTAGCGGAAAGTGAGTTGCATTTTGACTCTCCTTTCCAATGTCTCGTAGCCGTTATGTTGTCGGCTCAATGCACCGACAAGCGTGTGAACATGGTCACGCCGGCTTTGTTTGCCGCCTTCCCCACCCCCGAAACCATGGCCAATGCCAATGCTGATGCTATTTACGAATATATCAAGAGCGTCAGTTACCCGCGCTCGAAAGCAGAACACTTGGTAGCGATGGCAAAGCGTTTGGTGGAGGTTTATGACGGCGTCGTTCCCGATACCATCGACGAACTGCAGACATTACAAGGCGTAGGTCGCAAGACCGCTAACGTCGTCTGTGCCGTCATCTGGAACCAACCCACTATGGCGGTGGATACGCATATCTTCCGCGTCAGCGAACGATTAGGCCTGACTACGAATAGCAAGAACCCGCTCCAAACGGAGAAAGCCCTCGTTCGCTATATTCCTAAAGACCTTATTCCGAAGGCGCATCACTGGTTGCTTCTTCACGGCCGGTATGTATGCCAAGCCCGCAAACCTCAGTGCGAGACCTGCGGAAT
>JAFSWF010000050.1 GCA_017444615.1 Paludibacteraceae bacterium
ATGTGTACTACTGTAATTAATGTTAGTGCGGTGCGGCGAGCGTTATACGAAACGCTACTTACTCGAGCCTAATCCGCGAAAAAAGCGTAGTCTTTGCTACGTGTGGTCCCACTTGGGCTTGAACCAAGGACCCCCTGATTATGAGTCAGGTGCTACTAACCAACTGAGCTATGGGACCCTCGCGCGAGCTACGGCTCAATACGATTCGCGACTATGTCGCTCATGTGAATTTTCGCCGTGCTCTCGCTCTCCCCACAAATTAAAATTTGCGGGGACCCCGTTAGGGGAATTATTTCAAAGTACGACCCATCTGGTATAGTGCCAGACTTTGGTCTTTGCCAATCTTCTGCTCTTCTTCGGTAATCTCCGGAATAAGGAGAGTTGCACCGACAGGCAGGGCGTTAGGGTTGGCTATTTGTTCTCTATTGGCCAGGTAGATATATACCCAGCAATATGTGTTATCGTAGTACTGACGTGCGAGTTTAGCGAGTGTGGTTGTTTTCTCGACAAGCACTTCTTCGTTCTGACGCTCTTTGAAGGAGTTCACTTTCTCACGGCGTGCACTCTCTGAGAGCGGCAGGGTCTTGACCGGTTCTTCTCTCGTCACTTTGCGGTCCTCCAATTCGGCTTTCATGATTTCGAAAGTCTCCTTGTCCACCAATTTGATGGCGGCACGTCTGTTCGGGCCAAAGGCGGCAGCATTCGTTTTGCTCTGCAACTTACCGGTGCCGGCTCCGTACAGATGCGAAGATGGGATCTGGTACTCGTTATGGAGCTCTTTGACCACATTGCCGGTACGTTTATCGCCCAACTCATAGTTGAACTTATCCGAACCTGTATTGTCGCAATAACCGATTACGACGGCATAGAGGGAGGTATCTTCCGCCATTCGCTCGGCAGCCTGCTGGATAGAGACATGTCCTTCTTCATTGATTTCCGCCTTGCCGCTATTGAAATAAACGTAGAAGGTCTGCGCAGGCGCTTTCTCCCGACGAATCTGTGTTGTCTCCCGTACGATGATAGAGTCGCGAATGATGATGACCGTATCATGTACGATGATAGGCTCCGTATTGGCAATATTCTTAGCAATGTCGAGATTTGCCTCCGAACCTCCGATATTACGTACGTGCGATCTCTCGCGACTGCCAAACTTAATACGCAGGTTCAACATAATATCAAAGATACCGTCGTTATTCTTCGAGCCCTTATCGTTAATACCTCTCCCGTCTATGACATCGCGCATAAAATACGTATAGTCTGCGCGCAGGCCTAAGGCAAGCGTACGATTCAGATTGAACTCGAGGTTAGCACCACCTAATATATACGCTGCGCCATCATAGGCGGTCATGCTACCTTTGACATCCTGATCATCATACTGCAGGGAGTTCTTAAACCACCCATAACCACCACCGGCAAGCAACTCCAAAGAGACGATCTTGCGTTTGTCATGCGGGTAGAACAATCCGATAAGGTCCGCAGAGATATAGGCATCCAAGCGATGCATCATACCGTTGAGCAAAGTATCCGGATAGGTAGGCGCATTGCCTCGGGCTCCGTAGCGGTCGAATTTATACTCCGCGCCGACAGACCATACCGGCGTAAATGAATACTCAGCCCCCAGACCAACGGTGGGGAAAGAAACGGCATGCTTTTTTCTCGCCACGCTCAGGTCGCCATCAAAAACATTAAAGCCCACATACGGAATAAGCGACCAGTTGGAGTTCGATTTAACAATCCGCTTATTCTGCACGGTGTCGTACGGATGGATTCCCACGCCGGTACCCTCCGCCGCCATATACATAGGCAAAGCAAGGGTTAAAACGAGCAATATGGATGCAATTTTCTTCATTTAGCCGAGTGAATTTTTGTCAAAATCACAAATCAGGGTGCAAAGTTACAACTTTTTTTTGAAACCACCAAACTTTTTTACAAAAAAAAATGTTTTTTACAGTAGGTATTGCATATATGGATTTTTTTTTGTACCTTTGTGCCGTGATTGAAGATGAACGTTGAAGGTGGAAGGTTGAACGATAATTAATACGAATATATTATGGATATTTTGAATCAAATGATTACGCGCGCGAAGGCTCATCCGCAGCGTATTGTATTGCCGGAAGGCGACGAACCGCGTACGTTAGAGGCGGCTGACATCTTATTGCGCGATAAGATTGCGCAGTTGATTTTAATCGGTGACCCTGAGAAGATTAAGGGCATGGCAGCCGAAAAAGGTTATGCATATATTAGCGAGGCAACGATTGTTGACCCGCTGCATGATCCTAAGATGCCGGAGTACGCTAAT
Source organism: Paludibacteraceae bacterium (assembly GCA_017444615.1). Taxonomy (GTDB): domain Bacteria; phylum Bacteroidota; class Bacteroidia; order Bacteroidales; family Paludibacteraceae; genus Colicola. The sequence goes on from JAFSWF010000050.1 coordinate 2,300, forward strand.
CTGCTGTTTGAGTTGCGTAAGGCCAAGGGAATGACCGAAGAAGAGGCAAAGAAAAAAGCGCAAGACCCGTTGTATCTGGGTTGCTTGATGATTAAGGCCGGCGATGCAGACGGTGAGTTAGCGGGTGCACGCGGTACAACGGCAGACACTATTCGTCCGGCGTTCCAGATTCTGAAGACCAAACCGGGATGCTCTATTGTGAGCGGTGCGTTCCTGATGTTCACTCCTGCTAAGCAGTTGGGCGAGGACGGATTCTTGCTTTTTGCCGATTGTGCCGTTAACCCGAACCCCGATGCGAAACAATTAGCGGAGATCGCTATTTCGACAGCAGAGACGGCTCGTTCGATTGCCGGCATTGAACCGAGAGTGGCGATGTTGAGTTTCTCTACGAAAGGTAGCGCCAAGCATGAGTTGGTGGATAAAGTAGCCGAGGCGACGCGTTTAGCCAAAGAGATGGCACCGGAATTGGCGCTTGACGGTGAGTTGCAAGCAGACGCGGCGCTGGTGGCTTCAGTAGCGGCTACTAAGGCACCGGGTAGTGCTGTGGCAGGTAAGGCCAATGTATTGGTATTCCCTGATTTGCAGGCAGGTAATATCGGATACAAACTGGTAGAGCGTTTTAGCGGCGCCGATGCCGTAGGACCGATTTTGCAGGGTATTGCAGCGCCGGTGAATGACCTGAGCCGCGGATGTAAAGTGCAGGACATTGTGCAAATGGTCGTTATAACGGCTAATCAAGCCATTAAATAAGACCGCTTCGCTGTAAGACCATTTCATTGTAGGACCGCTTCGCTGTAAGACCGTCCTACGGACTGTAAGACATTTAACAAACAAATTTGATATTTATGAAAATCTTAGTTTTGAACTGCGGAAGTAGCAGTATTAAGTACAAGCTCTTTGAGATGGAGAGCAAGCAAGTGATGGCACAAGGCGGAATCGAGAAAATCGGTTTGCCGGACTCGTTCCTGTTAGTTAAACTGCCAAACGGCGAGAAGGTTAAGTTCGAGAAATCGATGCCGGAGCACACAGTAGGTATTGAGTTGATTTTAGAGAAACTGGTTGACCCGCAAATCGGTTGTATCAAAGACCTGAAAGAGATTAACGCCGTAGGCCACCGCGTGGTGCATGGCGGCGAGAAATTCAACAAGTCGGTACTCATCACGCCGGAGGTGAAGGCAGAGATCATCAAATGTGTGGACTTGGCTCCGCTGCATAACCCTGCTAACCTCAAGGGTATTGATGCGATTGAGAAGATCCTGCCGGGTGTTCCGCAAGTAGCTGTTTTCGACACCGCTTTCCATCAAACGATGCCGGAACACGCGTACATGTACGCACTGCCGTATGAGTTGTACGAAAAATATGCTATCCGTCGTTATGGTTTCCACGGCACGAGTCATCGTTACGTGAGCGCGCGCGTATGCGAATATTTAGGTGTAGATCCGAAGAAGCAGAAGATTGTTACTGCACATATCGGAGGCGGTGGCAGTTGTGCCGCCGTACTGAACGGAGAGTGCGTAGATACGAGTATGGGTCTGACGCCGGTTGAAGGTCTGGTGATGGGTACTCGCGCGGGCGACTTGGATCTGGGCGCTGCGACATTTATCATGGACAAGGAGCATCTTAATACGGCGCAATTCAACGAATTGGTGAATAAGAAATCCGGTTTGCTGGGGGTGAGTGGTGTTTCGAGTGACTGCCGCGACATCGAGGCTGCTATCAATGCCGGTAACCACCGCGCAGACCTTGCACGTAAGATGTTTATCTATCGTACCATCAAATACATCGGTGCGTACGCCGCTGCGATGAATGGCTTAGACATCCTCGTCTTCACCGCCGGTATTGGCGAGAACGATCCCTATATCCGCGCAGAGATCATGAAGGGTCTCCGTTTCCTGGGTATTGAGGTTGACGAAGAGGCGAATAAGGTTCGCGGCGAAGAACGTATCATCTCCAAGAAGGGTTCGAAAGTGACTGTCTGCCTGATCCCGACGGACGAAGAATTAATGATTGCCAGCGACACAGCAGCACTGGTCTAAAAACAGTTACCACGAGAAACACACAAATGACAAAAACCATAATTTATCAAATCATCCCTCGTCTGTTTGCTAACTTCAACGAGACGCGTAGGTTCAATGGCAGCAAGGCGGAGAATGGTAGTGGCAAATTAGTGGATATCAACGAGCGTGCACTCCAGTCGATTGCCGATTTGGGTGCCACGCACGTTTGGTACACCGGTATAATCCGCCATGCCACGGCGGAGCACAATAACCCTGCTATCACCAAAGGCAAAGCCGGTTCGCCTTATGCCATTACCGATTATTACGATGTCAATCCCGATTTGGCGACCGACGAAGAGCGTCGTATGGAGGAATGGCAGGCACTCATTGACCGCACTCATCAAGCAGGCTTAGGCGTGCTGATGGATTTTGTGCCAAACCACGTGAGCCGCGAGTACAAGAGTCTTTGCAAGCCTGAGGGCGTGCAGGATCTTGGTGAGGGCGATAACCCACAATGGGCTTTTTCGCCTCTCAATAACTTCTATTATCTCCCGGGCGAGAAGTTTAGCATGGATAAGGACCTGCAGGGTTACGAAGAGTTTCCTGCCAAAGTGACCGGCAATGATTGTTGGAGCAGTCACCCGGGGGAGAACGACTGGTATGAGACCGTCAAACTCAATTACGGCGTCTTTTACCAAGGGGGAGGAGAGAAACAATTCGACCCCATTCCCAACACGTGGATTAAGATGCGGGATATCTTGCTTTTCTGGGCAGGAAAGAAGATTGACGGTGTGCGTGTGGACATGGCCGAGATGGTGCCGGTTGAGTTTTTCGCTTGGGCGATTGACCAAGTGAAGAAGAAATATCCGAAATTCATCTTCATCGGTGAGTGCTACGATCCGCAACGCTATGATGCCTATATAGCAGCAGGGTTTGACTACCTCTACGACAAGGTAGGTATGTACGATTACCTGCGCGGTGTGACCACTAAAGGATGGTCGGCTGAAGGCATCACTCATCAGTGGATGCAACACGGTGATGAGCGTATTAAGCATATGCTTTATTTCCTGGAGAACCACGATGAGCAACGTATTGCCAGCGGCTTCTGGTGCGGAGACGGTCGATGTGCTGAACCTGCGCTGTTAGTAGCGACACTCCTTAATCAATCGCCTTTCATGCTCTATATGGGTCAAGAACTGGGCGAGCGCGGCATGGATCTGGAAGGGTTTAGCGGTATTGACGGCAGAACGACTATCTTCGATTATTGGGGTGTCAAGAGTCTGCAAGCTTGGGCGAATAAAGGTCTCTATGATGGCGCTAAACTGCAAGAGAGCCAGAAAGCGCTTCGCGAATTGTATGGTAAGATTCTCACGATCGCCCGTGATAACCGCGCTATCCATTCCGGTGCGCTGTACGACATCACTTATGCCCAAGGCGAAGGCTTTGACAAACGCGAGCAGTTTGCGTTCATCCGTCATAAGGGGACAGAGACGCTGCTTGTTGTGGTCAATTTCCGCGACCGTGAACAGGCTATCCGCGTAAGGATTCCTAACGATGCGTTCGTTTATCTGGGGTTGGAGGAAAAAGAGAAAGCCACCGCTACGGATCTTCTTAGAGGCCACAAGCAAACGATTCGCCTTATTGCTAACGAACCGATAGACATCACCCTACCCGCTTGGACGGGCGTGGTATTGAAAATTCGATAATTTTCAATATTTGAGATTTGAGATTTTAGATTTTGGATTTATTCAAGGACATACTACGTTTGGTAAGGTGGAGCAATCTGCTCTTCCTTGCCGCGTTGGTATGGGTGATGGAGAAATGGGTAGCTGTGCCGGTTCTGGATGCGGTGGCTTTCGGTGAACAATTGCCGTGGTATATGTTGGTACTATTGATAGTTGCGACGGTATTGATTGCAGCCGGAGGGTATGTTATCAATGACTACTTTGATGTCAAGATTGACCGTATTAACCGTCCGGATGAGTTGGTGGTGACGCGTAGCATCAGTAAAGCCACTGCGATGCAGTTGAGTCTTTGTCTTAGCGGCATTGGCCTTGGCGCAGGCATTGGCGTAGCGGTGTTATTGCGGAGTTGGGCGTTGGGAATGATTTTTGTTCTGGTGCCCGGGTTGCTATGGTTCTATTCCAGTAGTTATAAGCGTTTGTTTATGGTAGGCAATCTAACGATTGCTTTGCTGGCTGCATTGCCTCCGATAGTGGTAGCGCTGGCTAATATCGCTCAGTTGGAACTTCGTTTTGCATCTCTTCTGCCTTATACCACGCTGCCTCATGATCTGTTCGCGTGGCTGGGAGGGTTTGCACTCTTTGCCTTTTTGCTCACTTGGATGCGCGAGATTGTAAAGGACATGCAGGATCAAGCAGGCGACCGCGAGTTAGAATGCCATTCTATGCCGATTGTGTGGGGTGAGAGAGGAACGAAGGTGTTTATAACCGCGTTGGTGATAGTAACGCTGGGGCTAATTGGCTATCTCTGGTGGAGCGTGCTACCTTTCCCGCATAGCTGGCATCATCTCAGCACACGGTATATCGTGTTTGGCGTCGTTGTTCCTCTCTTGTGCAGTCTTTGGCTTCTTTGGGCTGCAACGATTCCAAGCGACTATAAGAGTTGTCAGCAGATTATCAAGTTGACGATGTTGCTGGGAATGCTCTATAGTTTCGTGTTAACAAAGACCCCGCTTCTGTAGTTCTTCGTACACCAAGTGGGTTGGGAAGCCCATCACGTTGAAATAAGAGCCGTGCAGGCAAGTACACGCGGCATAGCCTATCCATTCCTGCACTCCGTACGCGCCGGCCTTATCCAAGGGTCGGTATTTTTGTACGTAGTACGCTATTTCTTCATCGGACAGGTTGCGGAAGGTGACATCTGTTTTATCCACCACCGTGGATAAAACCGGCTCTTGGCACTTGGCTCTTGGCTCTTGGCTCTTTTGCGCAAAGGTGACAGCGGTGAAGACCTGATGCGTTTTGCCGCTTAGACGATGAAGCATGGCGATGGCATCGGCTTCATCTTTGGGTTTGCCGAGCATCTGTCCGTCACACCAGACGATGGTGTCAGCGGTAATGAGGAGTTGGTTGGGGGTTAGGTTGTTCGCGTACGCGCGCGCTTTTGCGCGCGATATATAATAAGGAATGTCGCCTGCCTGCAAATCGGCAGGATAAGTCTCATCGGCATCAATGGTGATGGATGTAAATGGCAGGCCTAAACCTGCCATCAATTCGCGTCTACGCGGAGACTGTGAGCCTAAGAGGATTTCCATCAGAAGAGATCAAGTTGGGTGTCTTTGGGTTTCTCGATGGTCATGGGGACGCCCTCTACTTCGAGAGAGGTGTTTTCCGAAGAATCCGGCATATCCGGAGTGTCCGGAGTTTCCGGGGTGTCGTCTTCGGCGTCGGGCTCTTCGAGGACAGGAGCGGGAGTGATATCCTCGATAGAAGCTATGTCAAGGGTGGTGATACGTTTGCCTTTGGCTTTGGGCGATTTCTCGTCAATGAAGTCCTCCATGAGAATATCCAGCGGCGCACGGTTCGCATCGGCAAAGTTGATCCGGAAAGTTGCCTCTGCGCGATCTGAGAGTACAACGAGTCGCGAATCGGTATCTTCGCCGAGCATAGACTGCACTTTGGCGGAGGCATCATCGAGCCGGAAGCGTTTGCCGTAGTAGTATTTGAGTTCACCATTCCACTGGATGAGCGACCAGATCTTGTCGGCATTCCATTTCTCGATAAGCAAGTAACCATCCTCGAAATGCGCGGTGAGGTCAAAGGTGGTGGTGTAGTAACTACCATCTTTGTTGATAACCAAAATACGGTCTTCGTCCCAGAACTCTCCGAGATAGATGCCATGCTCGTCATAGTTGACGCGCAGCACATCGGCATCAAACCATACTTTTCGTCCTCCAAGGGTGGAATGGCCTTTTTGCTTGAGGGTGATGGATTTGACGTCGAACTTGGTGAGGACATTTCCTCGCGCGGTACGTGACTTGACCGCCAATTCGGACAGATCTTTGCAAACCTCCAGTTTCTTGAGATGCAAAGCGGGTTTGAGGGTTACTTTGATGACCTCTGCCTCGCCGTTCGGGTTAGCGGTAAAATAAACGATTCGCGAACCGGGTTTGCCTTGGGTAAGGTCATATTCCTTATCGCGCGCTACGCCGGTGACGTTAAAACGTTTCATGAAGTAAGTACCCTTCTTACCATCGCGGTAAACGACGTTATAGACCGTTCGGTCGTCGCCGCGTTTGAAGACAGCTATATGGAGGGTATCTGTGCCGATGAAGATCTTATCTGCCACTTTGATGACCTTGTACTTACCGTCGCGATGGAAGACGATGATCTCATCCAAATCAGAGCAGTTGAAGAGGAATTCATCCTTCTTGAGTCCGGTTCCGATAAAGCCTTCTGCGCGATTAATGTACAGTTTCTCATTGCTCTCCACCACGGCTTTGACATTGATGACGCCAAAGTTACGCACCTCCGTGCGACGGGGGAAAGCTTCTCCGTATTTCTCTTTGAGCATCTCAAACCACTTGATGGTGTATTCGGTCAGGTGGTTGAGGTTTTTGATGCAGGCTTTGATTTTCTTCTCCAGATCCTTCATCAGTTCGTCCGCTTTCTTGGAGTCGAACTTGGTAATACGGATCATGCGTATCTCAAAGAGTTTTTCGATATCCTCCGTACGAACCTCGCGGATGAGTTGGGGTTTGAAAGGTGTGAGGGCTTCATCCACGAAAGCGATGAGTTTTTCCTTGTTGGGTGCATTTTCGTAGCCCTCTTGCTTATAGATGCGATTCTCGATGAAGATTTTCTCCAAGGAGGTATAGAAATATTTCTCTTCGAGTTCGGATTTCTCTATTTCGAGTTCCCACTTGAGCAGTTCTTTGGTGTTATCGCAAGATAGTTTGAGCAGGTTGCTGACGGTAGTGAAGATCGGTTTCTTGTCTTGCACCACGCAGCAGTTCGGGCTGATGTTCACTTCGCAGTCGGTGAAGGCATAGAGTGCATCGATGGCTTTATCGGACGATGAGCCCGGCGCCAGTTGTACGACGATACGTGCTTGGTCGGCTGTAAAGTCATCAATCTTCTTGATTTTGATTTTGCCCTTTTGGCTTGCCTTGAGGATGGTGTCGATGATCTTGGCGGTGGTAGTACCGTAAGGTATCTCGGTGATAACAAGGGTTTTGTTATCATCGGCTTTGGTGATACGTGCCCGTATTTTGACTTGTCCACCCCTCTCGCCGTCGTTGTATTTGGTGACATCAATGACGCCGCCCGTGGGGAAATCGGGGAACAAAGCAAACTCTTCGCCTCGCAGGTACGCCAAAGACGCATCGCATAACTCGTTGAAGTTATGGGGGAGAATCTTGGAGTTGAGACCGACGGCGATGCCTTCTACTCCTTGTGCAAGGAGCAGTGGGAATTTAACGGGGAGGTGGATGGGTTCGTTCTTACGACCGTCGTAGGACTTCATCCAATGGGTTGTTTTGGCATTGAAGACGGTCTCGAGCGCGAACTTAGAGAGCCGTGCTTCTATATAACGAGGCGCAGCGGCTCCGTCTCCGGTGAGGATGTTACCCCAGTTACCTTGACAGTCGATGAGGAGGTCCTTTTGGCCTAGTTGGACCAAGGCATCTCCGATGGACGCATCTCCATGCGGGTGGTATTGCATGGTCTGTCCGACGATGTTGGCCACCTTATTGAACTTACCGTCATCCACACACTTCATGGCATGCAGAATACGGCGCTGCACAGGCTTGAGTCCATCCTCAATAGCCGGCACAGCACGTTCGAGTATCACATACGAAGCATAGTCCAAGAACCAGTCTTGGTACATGCCGGTCAAGTGATACTTTATTGCATCATTGAATCCGCCAGGGGCAGCCATCCGTTAGTCGAGCTTACGGTTGATCAGAATATACGAGAGGATACCTGCAAACTCCAAAACCAAGGAAGTTACGAGCAGACCATTAACGGGGAGAGCGTATTTATACACTACTAAGCAAACTACTCCCAAGAGGAGCAGAATAACTCCCAAATACTTCAAAAAAGTGTTCATATCTAACGCGTTATTTAATTTCCGGCTGCAAAGTTACAAAAAAAAACGCACATGTGCAAATTTTTGTGCGTTTTTTTTCAATTCTTAATTCAGCAAGCTTACGAATGCGCTTCGTCGTAAGCTTGCTCGCGGGCACGTGCCACACGCTCAGAGTCCTTGGTCGGAGTCGAACGACGAGGTTTGCGACGGAGGAACAAACGATTACATTGAAAGGGTTTAGGGGGGCTTTGGGTAGAGCGTTCTCGGAAGATGGTCCCGTGATGGTCGTGTTCTTCACGCGAGCATAACGCGACCATCTTCCGAGAACGGTTCAACGACTACCCGAGCTCTTGCTGCGAGGATAAGAGGTTCGTTTGTAGATAGTGCCTTTTTTTCGTGGCTACTATCGTTTCTACGCGTCCGTCGGAGAGGCGTCTTATAGCTCAATAAGGGGTTAAAGGGTTACATGTAATAAAGGTACTGCTAATTTCTGATTTTTGCGTTTCAGAATTTTGAAACGGCATCGTGGTGAGGCGATCGCATGAATACAATCGCTCGATAGATGGTGCCGCGTGAGGCTTGGAAATAAAAGGAAATCTCGGTAAAACTGAAGTCAGGATGGTCTAAGTAAAATTCGTAGTACTCCATCCATTTTTCATACGAAGGCAAACCATACTCAAAGGGGAGCGTTTGCAGCAGGCCATCCTCTCGGAGAGCCAATAGAAAATCATATTTTGTCATGTGTCTATATCGGACATAGAAAAATCGGCAGCGTCATTGCTACCGAAGGCTGTCCACTATAGACAAAAAAAGCAGACCCACATTGCTGTGAGCCTGCTCTTGCAGATGGTCGAAAAGGGAACTTATTTGCTTAATTTTTTACCGGTAGCATCGTACTTCTCACCGCCGCGGATGATGTAGAGGTGATTATCTTTAATAATCTTAATTGGTGATTGGTCATTGGTGATTGGCGATTGATCAATGCCTTCCGTTTGTTGGAGTTGGATGATGTAGGGTTCGGCGAGTGTGCCGAGGGTCGCATCATCGGTGTAGTTCAGCGACTGATTAACAATGGTGGTCGTTTCAGTGGCCGGGTCATAGACTTTGATGGTGAGCGGTGTGGGTTCATCGCCTGCTACCGTGATGAACCAATAACCTTCTTCCTCTACGGCTGCCCCGCGGCACTCTTCACCGGCGAAGATACCCACTTCTACACCGTGTACCGGTTCGTTGCCATCCATCACACGAGCCACGATAGACATATTGCTGCTGTAAGAATCTGTAACGGGCTCAAAAGCATTGGTGTTGGCATTGGTCATTGGTGATTTCTTTGGGGCAAAGGCACGACCGCTCTCCGGATAACGGAAACTAAAGGCAGTGGTAGCGTGCGAGAGATACATATATCCTTCGCCCGGGGTGAGGCGGTTGAGCGTACCAACCCACTGTGCGCCATCGTAGACGGCAAAGGCTGTCTTGCTCTTGATGATGTCGTTGGCCACGGGTTCGAGATCTGCGAGAGCGTCTGCGATAGACATCGTCTGCAGCGGCAGATAACCTATCCAGTTCCATCCTTTGCGGATGGTGATGGGTGTCTGTGCGCAGTCGACGGCTGTTCCGTTAATACTCAATATGGTCTGACGCAGCGCATTAACACGATAAGAGGAGGTTACACCTATAGTCTTGAGCGAACCGGCAAAAGTCGTATCTACAGTGTTTACTGTGAAGAACTGAGTCTTATTCTTAACATTTGTGATGTCGCCAAGAACAGGTTCAAACACTTTCTCCGTCTTCGCATCAACAGGTTTGATATTGAGGCTTATCCAGTTCCATGAGCGTTGCAGCGCAAGGCTCTGTTGTAGAAGGTTCGTCACTTCGAGGATGACAGGATTTGCCAGCGTACCTTTGACCATATTGGGTATGAAACGGAACGCTTGCGGCAGCACTTTAACGGAAGCATAGGTGATACCCGACTCAGCATTCCAGAGACGGAATGTGAGGTTCTCTGTGCTGGAAGCGTTGCCATAGACAGTCATCATCACATACCATGCATCGTAGCTGCCGATGTACTGCGGACGGGCGATGCCGACGCACTCGTTACCCGTGAAAGCAGCGATGATATCATTCTCACTTTGCGCTACGCCAGCAGGTAGGCTGAGTCGTGCGATGATGTTTCCGGTGGCCTCGAAGGTGCCTTCGTTCACTTTCCAGTTCGGTTCGGGTGCAAGAACGGCAGCTTCTATGAGACAGGGCTCTGCGATACCGTCATTGCCGGTAAGCAAGAGTATGTCTGCATAGTAGCCGGCAGCGAGCGATGCAGGCAGCGTAGCTGTAAGCGTCAGTTCGGACTGCGG
>JAFSWF010000051.1 GCA_017444615.1 Paludibacteraceae bacterium
AGGGGGGATTCGAACCCCCGGTACAGTTACCCGTACGACAGTTTAGCAAACTGTTGGTTTCAGCCACTCACCCACCCTTCCTTCGCTTGCACTAAGGCTCAGTACGATTCGCGATACATCGCTCATATGAACTTTCGCCTTGTGCTACGCTCTCCCCAAAAATTGAAATTTTTGGGGACCCCAATTAGGGGATAGAACGGCAATTCGTTGCTAAAATCGAAAAGCGGGTGCAAAGGTACAACAAAAAATTGACATGTGCAAATATTTTGTTAATTTTTTTGCAAAAAAGCGTCAAATAGGCATTAAAGTTCTACTATTTGCCCCTTATCGGGGATGTCTATATTACGAAAACCGGCATCGTGCAGGTGCTCTTTGTAAGTTTCTGCAGCTTGCGCTTCGCCATGGACGATGAACGTGCGTTGAACGATGTTGACTTGCAGACTTCGGGTCAAATAATCAATCATCTCCCGCCAGTCGCCATGTCCAGAGAAGCCTTCAATGCGTGTTATCTGCGCCTTGATACGACGATCCATACCAAAGATTGAGATCCATTTGAGTCCGGGTTCTTGGATACGTGCACCAAGCGTCATCGGTGCGCAGTAACCGACGATGAGGATAGTACAGCGCGGGTCGGAGATATGGTTCGCTACATGGTGCTTGATACGTCCGGCTTCCAACATACCTGATGCGGAGATGATGATGCAGGGTTGGTCGTTATGATTGAGTGCTTTGGACTGACTGATATCGGTGATGTAATGGAGTGTATTAAAACCGAACGGATCATCGTCATAGCGAAGCGTATCTTGCACTTCATCAGACAGTTCCTGTGGATAGAGACGGAAGATATGGGTGGCATTAGTGGACATAGGCGAGTCCACATAAACCGGTATATGGGGCAGGTGGCCTTCGTTATAAAGTTTGTTGAGCACATAGACGATTTCTTGCGTTCGTCCTACGGCGAAGGAAGGGATGAGCAGTTTGCCTTTTTTATAGACGCATGTATCTTCCACGATACCCAGCAGTTGCTCTTCCGTCACTTCGGCTTCGTCGTGGATGCGGTCGCCATACGTGGATTCACAAATGAGGTAATCGCATTGCGGGAAGAGCATAGGGGAGGGCAGGATATGGCTGTGCAAGCGTCCGAGGTCACCGGTATATGCCAAACGTTTCCACCGGCGAGTCGCCGGAGACGCTTGGCCATTCGGATCTTCTTCATATATCTCCAGCGAGCAGATAGCAGAGCCGAGCATGTGTCCGGAGTTAGTGAAGGTGAGGAGCACATCGTCAAAGAGGCGGAATCGGCGATCGTAGTCGTAGGTGACAAAATGCCGCATGGCACGATTGACATCTTGCTGGGTGTAGAGCGGTTCGATCTTGTATTTGGAGCCTTTCTCTTTGTGTGGATGCAGACGGTCCATCTTCTTGTTGTAGGTGCGGACATCCTGCTCTTGAATAAAAGCGGTGTCGGCGAGCATGAGCGCACAGAGGTCTCGCGTGGCAGGCGTACAATAGATATCGCCTTTGAAGCCCAGTTTGACGATATACGGAATGAGTCCTGAGTGGTCTATGTGGGCATGAGAGAGGACGACGCAGTCCAGTGTTTTCGGGTCAAACCCCAAGTCGCGGTTATCGGCATCGGTATCCAGTCCTTTGCCTTGGTACATACCACAATCGAGTAGGATAGTATGTCCGCTGTCGGTGGTAATAAGATGCTTACTACCCGTGACTTCGCGGGTAGCACCTAAGAATTGTATTTTCATGGTTTACAATTGATTAAACACCCATTAAGGCTCTTGCCTCGTTGATGGAGAGGTCTCTGGTCATGCCGCAACGCTCACAAATAGCGAGGTATGCTTTGGATTCTTCGGGAGCGACAACACGGTCGTTGAGCATGGTGAGGAAGATAACCGCTTGTGCTTCATCCTTGGATGCATCGTCGCTGGCCCAGAGGATATCAACGGCTGAATCGACGTCCAGTTGTTTGAAGATTTCGGTCACTTCTGCATGATCTTCCGGAGAGAGTTTGAAACTATTGAGTTCTTGATCCAGAACCCAACTTTCTTCTTGTTGGAAACCATCTTGCGCTGCTACAGCGTAGCCCAGATACAGAGCGGCTGCTAATGCTGGTTTTGTCATAAAGCGATACCATTTAGTGTTAGTAAAAAAGATTGAAAAACGTCTCAAACCGTATTTCGGTGCAAAGTTAATAAAAAAAAAGGATATATGCAAATATTTTGGATAATTTTCCGCATAAAAATCTACATATCGGAAAAAAATATACGTGCGCGCTTGCATATATGAAAAAAAAGTTGTATCTTTGCAGCCAAATTGTGTAATGTGATAAAAACTATGAGTACAACCGGTAAAGTTATTAGTTGGGTCTCCGTGCTGGGAATATTGGTCTTGGCGGGGTATCTGTTCTTTAGGTTTTGTTTCGTTTATGCCGAGGGTGTAAACGAGGGTGACATCAATTATTTCCAGAAGGAAGGTTTTATTTTTAAGACGTACGAGGGAAAGATGATTCAAACGGGCTTGAAGTCCGGTGCGAAAGGTCAGCAGGGAGGAATTCAGTCGAATGAGTTCAAGTTCTCGGTAGTGGACGAGCGTGTGGCGGATAAGATTAACTCCGGTTCTAACGTAGGTGTCAAACTGCACTGGAAGCGCTATCTGGGCACTTTGCCATGGCGTGGAAACAGTCAGTTTATTGTTGATAGTATTTATAGCAGTCAACCAGCAGCAGTCAGTGGTCAGCCTGCTGTCAATCAGCCATCGCGCGTTGAGACGCCGCTTCCTGCCGAATTTCCTGTAAACTAATAATACCATGATGACAGAAGAGAAATATAATTTTGTCAAATACTACGAGCGTTCTTTTCAGCAAAACTGGGAAAAGCCCGCAGTGACAGATTATGGAACGGATGTAACGCTAACCTACGGTCAGTTAGCGATTAACATTGAGAAATTGCATATCTTGTTTGAAGAGTGCGGAATCAAGAAGAACGATAAGATTGCTGTGATGGGTCGCAATAATAGCAACTGGGTGGCAGTCTATCTGGCTACCATCACATATGGGGCTATTATTGTTCCTATTTTGCAAGATTTCCGTGCGAACGATGCGATTCATATCATCAATCACTCTGAGTCTAAACTGCTCTTTATCAGCGATATCAACTGGGAGGGCATCGATTTGGATCAGATTCCGAAGGTTAAAGCAGCGGTTAGTCTGAACGACTGGCATCCTATCTCTTTGGCGTTGGATCCGAAGAAAATTAATTATGAGGCCGTTGCGCAGAAGTTTAAAGAGAAACATCCGGATGGTTATTGGGCAAAGGATGTGCATTTTGCCGAGCGTGCGAACAGCGAGATAGGTTCCATCAACTACACCAGCGGAACAACCGGTTTCAGCAAAGGCGTTATTATGCCGCTGAACGGTTTGGCTGGTAACGTGCGATATGCACTTGAGTCGGGTTTGGCACATGGAGGCTCGCGTTTTGTGACGTTCTTGCCGCTGGCTCATGCCTATGGCTGCGCGTTTGATTTTCTTTCTTGTTTGGCAGCCGGAGGTCATACGTGGTTGGTGGGAAGAACACCGAGTCCGAAGATTTTGCTGAAAGCATTTGCGGAGATTAAACCGACCTTGATCTTGTCTGTGCCGTTGATTTTGGAGAAGATATACAAGAAGATGATCGTTCCCCAGATTCAGAAACCACCTGTTAGTTGGGTATTGAAAGTGCCGTTCTTGGATGAAGTGGTATGCAGCAAGATTCGCGAACAGTTGGTACAAGCTTTCGGTGGTGAGTTCAGGCAGATTATTATCGGCGGTGCTCCGTTGAACCCTGAGGTAGAGGCTTTCTTACGTCGAATCAAGTTCCCGATGAGTGTTGGCTACGGAATGACGGAGTGTGCGCCATTAATATGCTTTACTCCTTTTGACGAGGGCAGTAAACTTTATTCGTGTGGCCGCGCATTGCCGGGTATTATGGAGGTGAAGATTCTAGATCCGAACGAAGAAGGTATCGGTGAGGTAGTGACACGCGGAGAGAACACGATGACGGGTTACTATAAGAATCCACAAGCGACCAAAGAGAGTTTTACCAAAGACGGATGGCTCCGTACGGGCGATTTGGGTCAGTTAGACGAAGATGGATTCCTGTATATCAAAGGTCGTTGCAAGACGATGTTGTTAGGTCCGAGCGGGCAGAATATCTACCCGGAAGAGATAGAGGCGAAGATTAACAACATGCCGTTCGTGCTGGAGTCTCTTGTGCTGCAGCAAGAGGATAACCGCCTGGTAGCACTAGTTTGCCCTGATTATAACGAAGTGGACGCGAGTGGCATGACGAGCGAGCAGTTGAGCGAATACATGGAGGATGCGCGTAAGCAGGTTAACTCCGAATTGGCAGCGTACGAGCAGGTGGCGATTGTCAAACTCTATCCGCATGAGTTTGAGAAGACTCCTAAGAAATCCATAAAGAGGTTTCTCTATACGAACATGGTCTGAATGCTGAATGCTGAAGGCTGAATACTTATGAACCTGTGTATTGACCAAGGGAATAGCCGGACGAAGGTGGCGTTGATGACGGATGAGGGCAAAGTGCTTCATCACTTCATCTATAAGAGTTTTACTTCGTCAGACGTAGAGCGGTTGTTTGAATTATACGATATCACCGATTCGATCATCAGTTCGGTGGTTAATATAGAGGCCGCTATTGTGAATACCTTGCATCGTCATTCGCAGCATTTTGTGCTCTTTGACCACATGACACCTGTGCCGATTATCAATCGGTATGACACGCCGGAGACCTTGGGGCAAGACCGTTTGGCGGCAGCCGTAGGAGCGAAGAGGCTTTGCCCGAATGAGAACTTGCTGATAATTGATGCCGGTTCGGCGATCACGTACGATTATGTGTCGGCGGAAGGGGAGTACATCGGTGGTAATATCGCACCAGGGCTGAAAATGCGCTTCACGATGCTGCAGCGGATGACCAAGAAACTGCCGTTAGTGGAAGTGGATGAGAATGAGTTGATTCCGCTCTTTGGCAAGAATACCAGAGATGCTATCGCAGCCGGTGTGATACGTGGCGTAGCGTACGAAGTGAAGGGCTATATGCGAACCTTGGGCGAAAAGACACCGCATTACAAAGCGTTTTTGACAGGAGGAAATGCACCTTATATACTGCGTAACGTGCGCACGTCGCGCACGGAGAAGCGTGAGATGCAGTACGAGAAACATCTGGTGCTGATAGGACTGAATGAGATTTTAGTATTTAATAAGAAATAACGGTATCCCGTTATACCGGCATTCCGGAATAACGAATGAAGAATAACAAACTATTCATATGGGCTTTAGCCTTGGTGCTTGCCGCTGGTGCACAGGCGCAGAACATGACCAGTTCGCCGTATTCGCGGTATGCGTATGGCGATATGAATGAGAATGTGCCAACGGCTTATCGTGCGATGGGTGGCGTAGGTATAGGTATGCGTAATAACCGCGCTATCTGTCCTGCCCAACCAGCTTCGTACACTTCGTGCGACTCGTTAACGTTTATGTTAGACATAGCCGCAAGTGCGTCTTGGAGTCATTACAAGGATGTGAGCGGGGTGAAGAACAAAGCAAACGGTAACTTGGAGTATCTGACGATACAAGTCCCCTTATGGAAACGCTGGATAGCTGTCTCTGTAGGTTTATTGCCGTATAGTTCAGTAGGATACGATATCGCTATCTCCGATTCGACAGCCGGAGGAGGGTATCACTATACCACCACTTATACCGGAAATGGTAATATCAGTCAAGTCTATGGCGGTTTGAGTTTTAATATCTGCAACTGGGTGGCAGTGGGTGCGAATGTGTACTATATGTGGGGCGATCTGAATCGTATGCGTACGTTAGCCTTTACCGAATCGAACCTGAACACGACTGTACAGAGCGAGATCCTGAGCGTGAGCAATGTGCGTTTCCGTGCAGGCGCACAACTGTTCCACACGTGGGGCAAACACTCCGTCAACGTAGGTGCTATCTTTGAGAGTAAGATGAAACTCAACTGCGCGAAGGTAACCATAGAGACGCAAACAAATGACACCATACCGGTTGAAAAAGAAGGTTGGGAATTGCCGATGGTTTGGGGCGTTGGAGCCGGTTATAATTGGAATAACCGCTTGACCTTAGGATTCGATTTTGAGCGTCAGTGTATGGCGGATGCGCGGTATGAAGGGGCCCCGGGTATGTTCAGCGGTTTACGGGATAGGAATCGTTTCGCCTTCGGCGCGGAGTATCGCCATAATCCCATGGGACGTAAGTATGTGGAGCGAATGATGTGGCGTGCAGGTGTGAGTGTGCAAGATGAATATTTGGTATTAATCGGTGCCAAACGTATATCTGCAACTGTTGGTATCGGTTTTCCGTTGCCTACGATAGGCACTGTGATTAACATGACCGTTGAATATACCCACCGCGGTAATACCAAAGGTTTAGAGGATAATGGACTACGGTTTACCATCGGTGCTGCTATCGCAGAGAACTGGTTCTTCAAGCGGAAACTGTAGTTTGGCACGATAATTGTAACTAATCTTTTAGATTTCTAGATAACTAGTCAACTAGATACTAACAACATTAACAATAATTATTATGAAGTTCAAAAGTTTACTTATTATTGCGTTAGCAGCCGTTGTACCGGCTATGGCATGCGCAAAGAAACCGAAAAAAGCAGAGCCAGTAGTTGAAGCTGCGCCTGTAGTAGCGGAACCGGAAGAGGAACCGACCATCACTGAAGAGTGCGTTATGAATGTGTCGCTGTTCCATGAGTCAGTTAAGAACAAACAATACGCCGATGCGTACGGTCCTTGGTGGGATGTCTATACCACTTGTCCGAACGCCAATAAATCGATTTATTCGGATGGTGCCAAGATCGTTGAAGCCTTGTTCAATGCTACAAATGATCCCGCAGAGAAAGAGCGTTTGGCTAAGTTGGCCATCGAACTGCAAGATAAGCGTATCCGCTATTTTGGCACGGATGCCAAGTATCCGAAACCCTATATTTTAGGAGAAAAAGGTTTGGCTTACCTCGATTTCTATGGCGACACCAAATTGTCCGAGGCGCGTGAGTGCTTGCGTCAATCGGTAGAAGGTATGGGTGCGAACAGTAAGATCATGGTTTTAGTAAAACTCGTTGATGTTTCGTATGCGCTCTATAAGCAAGATCCTGATAAGTTAGGTGAGCAGTTCCTTGCCGATTATGAGTTGGCCAGCAATGCCTTGGCAGAACAAGCAGGTAACACTGCGAACAAGAATGCAGAGATCGCAGCTAAACAGAAAGATTATGTAGATAATATCTTCGCTATCTCGGGTGCCGCTGATTGCTCCAAACTGGACGAGATCTATGCTGCGGCAGTGAAGGATAACCTCAATAACCTGGATATGTTGCAGAAAATTGTGAAGTTGTACAAACGTGTACGTTGCACGGAAAGCGATGTTTATTTCGCAGCATGCGAGGCCGCACATAAACTGCAACCGACGGATGAGTCCGCTGCTGGCTGCGCATCGATGGCCGCTAAGAAGGGTGACTACGAGCAAGCGATTGCTTACTACGACCAAGCTATCAAACTGGCGATGGTAGAGGACGAAATGGAGGATGTAGCTGATTATCAATACAATGCAGCGGTATATAACTTCCTCAACCTCAAGCGTTATGCAGAGGCACGTCGTTACGCGTTAGCGTCGATTGCTACCCTCAACGGTCTGGGGCAGACCAAGGGTCAAGGACGTTGCTACATCATCATCGGTATGGCATATGCTTCTACCCAGTTGTATGGTAATGATGCAAAGGGTCAAATCCTGAACAAGACTGTTTACTGGGCTGCAGTAGATAAGTTCAAAAAGGCAAAACAAATCGATCCTTCGGTAGAAGCAACTGCTAACGAGTATATCAATACTTATAGCAAGTTCTTCCCCACGAAAGAAGAGCGCTTCGACTTGCCGAATGAGTTCAATGGCTCAACCTATACGGTTGGAGGCTGGATTAACGAGACGACTACGATTCGTTAACACTTGCTGAACCGTACTAACCATAGAATGATTGTTGCCATAGCGGGTGGTCTCGTGCTACTCGCTATGGTTTTTTCTGCTTGCCACAAGAGTCCACCGCTCGCGCAAAGCGGCGAGACCCGTGAACGCAAAGAGCTGCCCTCTATGGTGACCGATTCGGTGATGACGCTTATTTCCGATTCGGGGGTAACACGATATCGTATAGAGGCGCCTAAGTGGTTGATTTTTGACCGCACGGAACCGCCATGCCAAGAGTTTCCGCAAGGCATCTATATGGAGCAGTTTGATGAGGAACTGAAAGTGCAGGCGTCGCTGAAAGCCGATTACGCGTACTATAACGAAACGGCACAAGAGTGGTTACTGCGCGGCAATGTGCATGCCCTCAATCGCAAAGGAGAACAGTTCGATACGCCGGAGTTGCGATGGAGCCAACATGACCACCGCGTCTATTCGGATACCACCATTCATATCACGCGGGAGAAAAGTATTATTCAGGGCGTAGGGTTTGAGTCGAACGAAGAAATGAGCAAATACACGATCCTTCGTCCCTCAGGCGTCTTCCCTATAAAAGATGAAGAGGAAACAGAGAGTGGGGAAGAGCAGGTAAACGAAGAACAGCCAAAAGAAAAAGCGAAGACTCCTACAGAAAAGGCTAAGGAAAAGAAAGAGAGTTCTAAGTTTAAGATGAGTACAGATAATTTATAATTCGTAATTAGTTATGTTATTGGAGAATAAAGTAGCGCTGATAACCGGCGCAGCCCGGGGAATCGGCAAACAAATAGCTTTGGCGTACGCACGCGAAGGATGTGCGATTGCTTTTACCGATTTGGAACTGAACGACGTAGCACAAGCGACGCGTGACGAGATTGCGGCGTTGGGTGTGAACGTGCAGTTTTATGCCTCTAATGCGGCCGATTTTGAGGCGGCGCATAAGGTGGTAGAACAAGTGGTGGCTGATTTTGGTCACTTAGACATATTAGTCAACAACGCCGGCATAACGCGCGATACCTTGCTCATGCGCATGACGGAGCAGCAGTGGGATGCCGTTATTCAAGTGAACCTCAAATCGGCATTCAACTTCACTCACGCGGTGACGCCGGTGATGATGCGCCAGAGAAGCGGCTCGATTATCTCCCTCAGTTCGGTTGTAGGCATCAACGGCAATGCCGGACAGGCCAATTATGCTGCCTCTAAGGCCGGTATTATTGCGCTGACGAAGTCCGTTGCCAAAGAGTTAGGAGCACGCGGTATTCGTGCCAACGCCATTGCACCGGGATTCATCATTACCGATATGACGAAAGCCCTGAGCGAAGAGACGCTCAAACAGTTCGTTTCGATGATTCCGATGCGAAGAGGAGGCGAACCCGAAGAAGTAGCCAAGGTTGCTCTTTTCTTAGCCAGCGACCTTTCCTCCTATGTCTCCGGACAAGTCATCCAAGTCAACGGAGCCATGGCATAACAATAAATCCCGCACTTCAATGCGGGATTTATTGTATAATTATCAATTGTCAATTATCAATTATCAATTATCAATTATCTCATACCCCCATGGTGCTAAGTCGAACGTCTCACCGGTGGCCAGTGTGACGTTTTGCGGCTCCGCGCTCATGTTCATCACAGCGATGACAGTGTTGGTGTGCCAGCGACCTTCTTTGCTGCGAGAGCAAGCGAAGATATGTTCGTTATTGCAATCGATGCGTACCATCGGAGCGCCACATTCGGGACTAAAGAGCGCTTTGTTACGTTCGCGCAGCGCGTTCAGACTCTTGTATAAATCCGCTTGCGCAAACTCCGGATCGCTGTCAATCGGGTCTTTCTCAAAGAACTCCAACCGGTGATGATTACCGCGTAACTGACCCGTATAAATCATCGGCATACCGGGCACTACATAGCAGAAAGCCGCGAACAGAGGCGCAGCGTCGCCCATACGTTCTTGTTCCGTGCCATTCCAGCTGTTCTCGTCATGATTAGTGATGAAATTCATACGAATAGCTTCCGGACGAATAGTTGAATCGGCTTTGGCGAAGTAAGCCCACAAATCTTCTACACCTTTCTTGCCTTGTGCTACCTCATTCATCAGATGATGCAGTGTCCAGCCGTAGTACATATCGAACGCACTTTCGGTCAGTTCTTGCGCTTTGTCTTCATCCTCAGCCAAGGTAAACATATCGGGGTGCTCGAGGCGCAGCAGACCCATTGCCCAGTTCCAGAAATCCGTCGGCACTTCGCCCGCTACATCGCAGCGGAAACCGTCAATACCGATGCTATCCATCCACCAACGCATCGATTTGAGCATCTCTGCGCGCATGTCTTGGTTGTCGTAGTTCAGTTTGGAGATATCTGTCCAGTCGTATTGCACCATCAGATTACCTTCCGCGTCGCGGTAGTGCCAACCATCGTTCTTAGTCCATTCGCTGTCCGGCGCCGTGTGGTTTGCCACCCAGTCGAGGATGACCTTGAAGCCTTGTTGATGGGCGGTAGCAAGGAAATGCTCGAAGTCTGCACGCGTACCAAACTCAGGGTTGATAGCGCAGTAATCGATGATGGAGTAGTAACTGCCCAGCGTTCCTTTGCGGGTGATCTTTCCAATGGGTTGGCAAGGCATGACCCAGATGATGTCGATTCCGTTCTCCCGCAGTTCGGGTAGCAGCGCTTCGGCGGCTTGGAACGTGCCTTCGGGCGTCGCCTGACGGGTGTTTAGTTCGTAGATGGTAGCGTCGTACGCCCATTTGGGGTGACGTAACTCTGCTTGCTTACAGCCGGCCAGTGCCAAGACTGCCAGCGCAAAAATGAGTGACTTTTTCATTCTTCAGTTATTTGATAGGTTAATGCTTTGCGATTGATGCTAACTGTCACTTTCTTACCCAGATAGATACGTTGGAAAACGATTTCGTCCGGACGGTCGATGAGAGGAATAAAGTCGCCATAGAGCAGCGGCAGTGAGTGACGACGAAGAGCCACTAACTCCGCTACTTGTGCGCGCATCGATTGTTCGGCGTCGTTGAGCCCCTTAAAGCGCATCATATGGCGGTTATCGGGATCGTTGGCGCCTACCTCGCCGTACTCATCGCCTTGGTATATACAAGGCACACCGGGCAGTGTCATATTCAGCACTTCGAGCAAGAGTGCACGTTTATAGGCCTTCTTCGCATCGCCGATGCCGATGGTCTTGGTCCAACCTTCTTCCTTGCCGTACGCGTGGATATCAATCGCACCGCCGGCGATAGAAGCAAAACGTATCTGGTCATGGTTGCCGGATATATTGCCCATGGTGTGATGGGCGCCGTAGGTGGCTAAAGACGTCAGTTCGTTTTCCAGCACTTCGTCCATGCCGACATAGCCGCAGAGCGCCTCGCGGGTCGTGAAATACACATTGAAATCGAATTGCGCATTCAGCATTCCGCTCTTGACATAACTGCCGATTAGTTCGGGACTACCGTAAGTTTCTCCTATCATCCAAATAGGACGACCGGGCCAGCGGGACGCAATCTTCTGTCCTAACATCCGCCAATAACCTTCCGGTATATGCTTGCATGCGTCATGACGGAAACCGTCCAACTCGTAGTTCTCCAGCCAGTAGAGAGCGCTATCCGTCATCTGTTGGCAAACCTCCGGACGCTCCAGATCGAGGGTGGGGATATGTTTGTCAAACCAAGTGGTCAGACGTGCCTCGTCCCATAACTCGAAGTTACGCCGACCGTCCGGCAGAATCGAATCGGTGTGCCAGTCGGGGTGTTGCTGCAGCGTCGGGGAGTTGATGTGCATGTGGTTCGCCACGTAATCCAAGATCACGTTGATATTATGCGCATGCGCGGACTCTAATAAGGTCTTAAACTCCTCCGGCGTGCCAAAACGGTCGTCTAACTTAGTGGCATAAATAGGCCAGTAACCGTGATAACCGCTGAACTTGGTGTATTTCTTCGTAGCGTCGTATTTATTGCCGTTCTTAAAAGGATACATGCCCCACGCATCCCAGGGATTTTGTGTAATCGGACTGATCCACAGCGTGTTAACGCCCAATTGGTCAAAATAACCTTCCTCAATCTTCTTCGTGATACCGGCAAAGTCTCCGCCCTGATAATCAACGATATCCAGCACTTCGGGCGAGTTCAGTTTCCAGTCGTTGGCGGTATTGCCGTTCTCAAAGCGATCAATCATCAACGAGTAAAGCACTTGTGCCTGCGGGTCATGACGCGTCAGTTGCGCAGCGTCGGTCACAATCTCGCTGTCCTGCATCGGCAGTAACATATCGTTGAACAGATATTCGTCGTCTTCTGCAAACACACGCAACCAACTGCGGCCGGCTTTGCCTAATCCGCTTATATCTAACGTCCATTGACCATCGACTAACGACCAACGACTATCTTCCAATAAGGTGTTCTGCCAATAAGCTACCAAATGCGGGTTCTCTACGCTATCGAAGAAGCCTACATGCAACTTGCCCGCTTCATAGCCCGTTGAGATCAAACTCTGCCGAACCGGCTTAGCAGGCAGGACTGGAATGTCGAAAGCGCCGCCTTGGTCTGCAAAATGCAGCGAGGTAATACGTTGCTCAGGGTTGCTAACCTCCAGCTCTTCCGTGATAGCAGGCGTACCTTGCCACAATGCAGGTTCACTGCAAAGCAGCGGAAGATAATCCGTCACCACAATAGACTGCGTTTCTGCCGTCATGCGAACCGGCATAATAGGGTCGGAAACGGCGGTTTGTTCCGCCAAAGAAACACGTTGCTGACAACTTGCCAAACCCAAGGCAAGTACACATAGAATGAACGTTTTTTTCATGGTTATATCTGTTAAGTACATTTTCGTTGCAAAGTTACAACAAATATTTGGAATATACAAGGATTTGAACAAAAAAAATTAAGTTTATTTCTTATTTCCATGTAAATAGGATTATTTTTAAAGAAAATCTTGTTTATGTCAAAAATTCTTTGTACCTTTGCAGCCGCAAAGGTTTAAACGTTATGTCATCTGTTTCATACATATCGCAATTATCGCCTGTGCTCTTCTGGGATATTGACCGTGAGCACATGGATGTTGAACGTCACTCTGCGGGACTCATCCAACGCGTGCTGGAATATGGTACGTTGCAAGACTGGCGTCTCACGCGCGATTTTTATGGAATGGAACGTATAGTGGCTGATTGCCAACGTCTACGCACACTTGACCCCATGGCACTCTCTTTCGTCTGCGCTATGTCGAATACCAATAAAGAAGACTACCGATGCTATCAATTCAGACAGTTAAACCCGACACCTTGGAACTCCTAAAAACTATCTCCGCGCAGCCGGAGATTAAGGAGTTGCGTTTAGTAGGAGGAACATCTCTTGCTCTTCAATATGGTCATCGCCAGTCCGTAGACTTGGATTTCTTTGGACGTTTACCGGAAGACAAAGACGAGTTGATAGACGTCGTGCGCCGTGTAGGAGAGGTAACCATCCTCAATCGGAGCAAGATTATCCTACAAATGGTTGTCAATCAGGTTAAAGTGGATTTTGTGGACTATAGTCGCTATCCTTGGATTGACGAACCAATTATAGGGGATAGCTTTGTGTTGGCATCAGACAAAGATATAGCTGCCATGAAAGTCAACGCTATTATGGGACGTGGTCCGCGCAAGGATTTTATTGACCTATACGTATTGCTTCAACACTATTCTTTGCCTGAAATCATGGGCTTCTATCGTCAAAAATACCCAGAGTTCTCTGAATATCGCGCATTGCTTAGCATGACATATTTTGATGATGCAGAAATGCAAGATATGCCTCTTATGTTTATAGAAACTCCATGGGATGCAATGAAAAAAACAATTATTCAAGCCGTAGAGGCTTATCAGAAATAACCTCCGCTTGTAGGTTAAACAAGCCAAGGTATGACCGCTGGCTCCGACAGCGTAAAAAAGCGGAGCGTCACTTCCTGACGTTAAACAGAAAGGAAAGCGCAAGTGTGCGCTACATAGATAATTAACCCCAAATTACCTCGATGAAAAAATCGAGATTTTTTCGCACCAAAAACGAGCCACGAGTGGGTGATTAGTGGGTGATTAGTGCGTTATTAGTGGGTGATTAGGCTTACGTCAGACTACGGTCAAGCCTGCAATCTATCAAGCTGCCAAAAATGAAGAAAACTAAATATTAAACCACAAAAATCGTACCAAACTATGGCTAAAATTGAACTAACTTCCACCTTTGGAAATATTAGCGGAAAATTGAACAAACGAGACAAGATTGTTTATCGGCAAAAGAAGTATCGCGCGGAAAGTGGAGCGGTCATTTCAACCGCCTCTAACGAAGCCTATGAAGTGGTTAATCCACGCGATTATAAGATACAACCTCCGAAAGGAGCAGAGTTGGAGAACATCCGTTCTTTCTCCGAGGCTAGCCGACTTACTACACTACTCATCCGTGCAGGGAAATATTCGGAGAACGAACTTGCTGCTCTTCCCGAAAACGAACGTCAACAAACACTGTCCTACCGCGCTCAATTGGAGCATTACAAAGCCCGTTTTATGGCGCAATTAAAGAAACCCGACCCTCATGCGCCGGTTCTTTCAAAAACGGACCCGCAGTACAATCAAAATTCCTCCCAAATCCAACGCCGCCAATACCGCTCCCTCAACGCTTTCATCCGTGCGATGATTATGCAATCATACAAAACCGCGTAGATTTGTAAAAAAAATGAATTAAAATTTATGTATTCTTGCATATATGCAAAATTTTTTGTAACTTTGCACGCTTTTTATGTGCAATGGTCAATAGTACCTGAAAATAAATCGTACATAAATCGTAAATCGTAAATGTGTAAATCGTAAATATAGAAGATGAATTTTTTAGAGATTATTACCAAACTATTCGGCAATAAGGCGCAGAAGGATATGCGGGCTATTCAGCCGATTGTAGAGGAGATTAAACAGAAGTACGAGGAGATCGATGCGCTGAGTCATGACGAACTGCGTGCACGTTCGTGGGCATTGATGGACCTGCTGCAAGAAGCTGTCAAACCGCAGAAAGAGCGCATCGCAGAACTCAAAGCTTCGATTGAAGGCACGCCGATTGAGAAGCGTGAGAAGATTTACAACGAGGTAGATAAACTCGAGAAAGATATCAAAGATATCTATCAGAAGAAACTCAATGAGATTCTGCCTGAGGCCTATGCCATCGTTAAGTCAACCGCGCGGCGTTTTGCCGAAAACGAGACGGTTGAGGTGACTGCGACTCAAATGGATAAAGACCTTGCCGCCGATAGCCGTTTTGACTTCGTCGATATAGAAGGCGAAAAGGCTATCTACAAGAACCACTGGATGGCGGGCGGTAACGAGATCACGTGGGACATGGTGCACTATGACGTGCAGCTGTTCGGTGGTGTCGTTCTGCACCAAGGTAAGATTGCAGAGATGGCGACCGGTGAAGGTAAGACCTTAGTGGCTACGTTGCCGGTCTACCTCAACGCTTTGACGCACGAAGGTGTGCACGTGGTGACGGTGAACGATTACTTGGCCAAACGTGACTCGGAGTGGAACGGTCCGATTTATATGTTCCTGGGTCTGACGGTGGATTGTATTGATAAGCACCGTCCGAACTCTGACGAGCGTCGTAAAGCCTATGCGTGCGATATTACATTTGGTACGAATAACGAGTTCGGTTTCGATTA
>JAFSWF010000052.1 GCA_017444615.1 Paludibacteraceae bacterium
AGTGCGTCATACCGGAACAACCAATCGTCTCAACGAGTGCCTCTTCGATAACACCGTCTTTTACATTCAAGCTGAGCTTGCAGCAACCCTGTTGCGGTGCACACCAGCCGATACCGTGCGTCATACCCGAGATGTCCTTGATCTCAGTAGCCTTCACCCATTTGCCCTCTTCAGGAATAGGTGCTGGTCCATGTTTCGGACCCTTTGCTACCACGCACATTTCTTGTACTTCTTTCGAATAAATCATAGAAATAATTTGTGATTTGTTATTTTTTATTTGTGATTTTATCTTTTAACTCTCAACTCTCAACTATCAACTATCATATCGCCACGGTGAAAGGATCAACAAATTTCACCTTTCCGTTCTCGCTAAAAACGAGCGGCATATTGTCACGGCGATGTTGTTCTACTACGCGTCTAAACGTTATTTCTAATCCTATCGCTAATTTTGCTTCTAATTCTTCTTCGCTCATATATTTACCTTTTCACTCACTTTGCGGCTGCAAAGTTACAACTTTTTTTTGACATATGCAAGCATATGTTGCATTTTTTTGCTTTTTTTTGTTTTTATCTGTCAATTGGCATCATTCGTTTTTTTTGCAGACGGATATTTGACGACATTAAAACAAGCGGCGACATCCCTGCCGCCGCTAATACGCATTTCCACGATGCCTATAACAAATCGATTTCTATTTTTTACGTACTAAACGAACAGAGTAACTATCGGAATGAGTTCCGCGGTCCACATTTACATAACTCGAAGCGAAATTTAGGAACCACACATAGTTCTCATACTCCGTGTCCAGCGTTGACGACCAATAGAAACCATACTGACCGACGGCATTCACTTGACCATTAGAACCACTACGGAAGCCTGCAGGAGGAAGCGTAATCGTTTTGCCATTAGGACCTGTAATCTTATAGCCGTCATAGAAGCCGTTCCATTCCCAATGACAATAGGCCTTCAACTCTTCCCATTGTTCCTTGGTCGGCATATTGTCTCCGAACTGAGCGACAGCTGTTTTGTAATCAAAAAGATTGTAATAATCATAACTGAGTTCCTCATTCTGAGTTTTCCAAAGGGTTCCGGAAGCCAGCCCCAAATCCACATAATCGCCTTTTGTGGTGGAACCACCCGGAGTGGTTGGATCGCTTTTTTCACATGCCGTCAGACACAATACTACAGCAATAACATACAACAACTTTTTCATTTCATTTTGTGGCTGTTATATCCCATCGCCTCGTCGGTTTTAATAGATTATTGTTTAGTTCAAAAGTGCATATAAAAAACGTGAGCCATCTGCTAACGGTTCATTCGGGCTACCACACCCACACCATCCAAACATGCAGAAAGCTCACGCTATAAACGTGAGCGTTTCGCATTATTCCAGGAATGGTGTATTCAGTTGTGGTAGTTTGAATGAATCCTCAAATAAAGCAAACGCTTATTCTATTATGTAGCGCACACTTGCGCCCGTCCTTCTGTTTAACGTCGAGTAAGCGACGACCGCGATTAGACTACGCGGCGGAGTTATCGGTTCCACTCTCTTCTTCCTTAATATAAGCTTCTATTTGCGGACGCAAGACGGGTAGATCATTATTGATAACAAGCCATACTTTAGCCGGAGAGATTAGATAATATCCATGCACCAATACATGTCGCATTCCCTCCATCTTGTGCCATGGTGTCTCAGGATGGCTTTCGCGGAATTCACAAGTAAGTTTGTACGTTGCCTCCCCGATGATTTCCAATTGTTTGACGAAGCCGAAGAAGATAATAGCATCTTGTTCTGCTTGCTCCATAGTATATCGCTTACTGCCATCTAATAAGTTATCAATAGCAGTCAGCATATGAACCAACCGTTCTTTATCTCTAATGCGCTCTCTCATAGATTTGTATTTTATCCCTATCTGCTGATTTTCGAGCAAAGGGCATTAAGTATTCTTCTTCTATAAGGTCCACGGGACGATGCACGATCCTGCGTAAATCGCTTACCATTCCGCCAATATCCATCAGCGAAAGACTGTCGCTATCTGTATAAGTGACCAGCAAATCAACGTCGCTATCCGGGGTCTCTTCACCGCGAGAACAAGAGCCGAACAAATACGCTCGTTCGACGGGTTGGGTGGCGAGATACGCTTGTATCTTCGGGATCATTTCTTGTACTTCAGCGCTTGGCATAGTTGTATTGATTCAATTTTGCACCGAAAAATTACAAAATTATTTTGATATATGCAAGAAATATGTCTACTTTTTGTATTTTTCTGCGAAAAAACGCCATAAAGGAGCCGCATGAAGCGCCTGAATAATCTCTCCATCGCGGAGCATCTCAAGAACTTGTTCGGGTTCAAGGATGTCCACATGGATATCTTCGGTCGCCTCTTGATGCTGTTCCCGCACTTTCTCCACACCGGTAGCAAGGAAAGTGTAGGAGAGGTTATTATGATTCGTGGGATTTGGCGATAGGGTCATGAATAGTTGCCACTCACCGCCTTCATAGCCCGTCTCTTCACTCAACTCGCGCTTGGCAGCCTCCAACGGCGTCTCACCCGGATCAACGACTCCTGCTACTATCTCATAGTGCGTCTCGCCCAGTGCGTGCCTATACTGATCCTCCATCACCATCTTACCGTCCTTTGTGATGGCTATCACATTGACCCAGTCAGGAAACTCCATCACATACCACGAAGGAATCTGCTGCCCGCTCGGCAACTCCACGCACTCCTGCCGCACGGACAACCATGGTCCCAAACGCAGGATATTCTCACTCTTGACCACTTTCCAAGGTCTGTTCGCTAACTTCGGATACATCGTTTGATATCTTTTGTGGTTCGGCATAAATGGCCTTTATCGAATCGCACAAACCTCTGGGATTCCGCAATAAGGGTCGGGTCGAATAAAAACACTCCCCGCTAATCTCCTCAATCGTTCTATTCAGCCGCATCTGGCGGACGATTTCGTTGCCTTGAGACCAGGGATTTGATTTAACTGATAGCTGACGGCTGACGGCTGACGGCTGATGGACCAACTTATACGGTGCCATGCCGATGTAGAGTTTGCATTTCGTCCCTTTCACCTCATTTGCCCACCAGTGCGCAAGGATCTCGTAGTCCGCCACTTTCTTGCCGATTTCCCAATACAATTGTGGAAGGACATAGTCAATCCAGCCTTTTTGAATCCAAAGCCGAATATCCGCGTAGAGGTCATCGTAATTAGTGAGCCCCGCCTGCGTGGCTGAACCGGTGGAATCGACACTCGCATTGCGCCACACGCCGAAAGGTGAGATGCCGAACTCAACCCAAGGCTTGCATTCATGGATAGTCTCGCTGATCTCTTGAATGGCCAGATTGACATTGTTGCGCCGCCATTCACGAATATCTTCAAAACCACGAGGAAAACGGGCAAAAGTGCCTTCGTCGGGCAAACTCTTACGGCCAACAGGGTAGGGGTAAAAATAATCATCCATGTGAACTGCCTGAATGTCGTAGCGGTCCACAATATCTTCTACTACGGTGCATATCCACTCTCTCGTGACGTCTAAACCCGGGTCAAAGTACCACTGTTTATTGTATTCCCAAAACCACTCCGGATGCCGCCGCAACAGATGGTCAGCACAAAGCATGGACGTGTCGGTTTTAGCTAAGTTAACCCGATACGGATTCAACCATACATGCACCTCCATGCCCCGTTTATGTGCCTCATTTATGGTAAAATCCAGAGGATCATATGGCGTCTGTATCTCCTTCCCTTCAGGGAGGGGCGGGGTAGGCTTCTTCCACTCTCCTTGCTTACCCGTCAGCCAATGACTAACAGGTTCTAACTCGCTGTAATAGAGCGCATCAGCCGTGGGCCTTACCTGAAAAATAATCGCATTGATGCCGATGGCTTCCAACGAATCCAGCAGCCAAATCATCTCCGCTTGTTGTCTCTCCGTATTCCCCACAGCCTCTTCTGAAGGCCAGTCGATATTAGCAACGGTCGCTATCCATGCCCCGCGAAAGGTAATCTCGGCTCTGACAAACCCCACCTGACCTCCCCAAAGGGGGAGGAAAAAGGGGAGTATTATTGCTATGATCAGTTTCTTTATTCGCATCTCATCTCCCTCCCTTGAGGGGAGGGCAGGGTGGGGTTACTGAATTCTTCCGTTCTCTACATGAAATATCTTCGCGCCGTCATTCGGCTTCAAAATCTCCGTCAAATGCTGCCTATCGGTGTCGGTAATAAAAATCTGCCCGAACTCCTCTCCCTGCACCAACTCCACAATCCGCTCCACGCGCTCGCTATCTAACCGGTCAAAAATATCATCCAGCAGCAAAATCGGTTTCTGCCCTTCTGTGTAATTCGGTTTGTATTCTGTATTCTGTATTCTCCCAAATACAACGCCTGTGCCAGTTTCATAGCCAGCACAAACGTCCGTTGCTGACCTTGTGAACCGACTTGCTTGAGAGGATAGTCGCCGAGGCGCATTTCGAGGTCATCCTTATGCACGCCCTGACTCGTCCAACCCAAAATCAAATCCCGCTGCCGCGTCTTCACATACGCCTCTCGCAAATCGCGGTCTTGTAACTGACTCACATACCGCAATGAACTGACTTCTGACGGCTGATGGCTGATGGCTTCATAGACCTCTGCAAAATACGGCTCAAACGCCTCAAAGAACTCCGTTCTTGCCTTATAAATATACTCCGCTAACGGCGTCATTTGCCATTCGAGGACTTCCAAAAGGTCCTCGGATACCTCCCTCCCTCGGGGGGAGGGCTGGGGTGGGGTTTGTAATTGTTTCAGCAACGCGTTCCGCTGCTTCAATAACGCGTTGTATTGCGTCAAATAATCCAGATACTTCCTATCCAACTGACTAATGACAACATCCATAAACCGTCGCCGCTCATCGCTTCCTTCATCAATCAATTGTTGGTCACTCGGACTAATCATGACCAGCGGAATCAATCCTATATGCTCTATCAATCGCTTGTAGTCCTTCTTATCCCGCCTAAACTGCTTCTTCGCACCGCGACGCAGGCCACAGGAGATAACTATGGTATCTTCCTCCCCTCCTTTTAGGGAGGGGCCGGGGGGAGGCTTGTATTTCCCTTGCACCATCGCCATTTCCTCCCCATGCGTAATATTCAAACTATCCTGATTAGTAAATGATGACTTCGCAAAACTGAGCAGATAAATAGCGTCCAGCACATTCGTCTTACCCTGTCCGTTCAAGCCCACGAAGCAATTGAGCTTGGCACTAAACTCCAAACTTGCCTCGCGTATATTGCGGTAATTCAATATATTTAGTGAACTTAATATCAATGAATAATGAATAATTAATAATGAATAATGAATATTTTCGTTAGGCGTACGCCTCGACATCCTCTTTGGTAATGGTATTGCCGGCGAGGATAATGAGTCGTTCGACGACGTTTCGTAGTTGTCGGATGTTGCCTGTCCAGTCTTGTGCTTGTAGGGCGGTCAGCGCGGACGGGTCGAAGGTCTTGGGCGCAATGCCTTGTTCATCACATATCTGCCGCGTGAAATAGTCGACGAGGAGGGGTATGTCATCCCGTCGTTCGTTGAGCGAGGGGACGTGGATAGGGATGACGTTCAGTCGGTGGAAGAGGTCCTCCCTAAACCGTCCGGCCGCTATCTCTGCCGCCAAATCCTTGTTCGTCGCCGCCAGCACACGCACATTCACCTTAATCGCTTTATCCGAACCAACCCTTGTTATCTCGCTCTCCTGCAAGGCCCGCAATACCTTGGTCTGCGCTGCCAAACTCATATCGCCTATTTCGTCCAAAAACAACGTTCCCCCGTCGGCTTGTTCGAACTTGCCCGCGCGGTCCTTCACGGCACCGGTGAACGACCCCTTCATATGACCGAACAACTCACTCTCTATCAACTCGCTCGGGATAGCCGCACAGTTGACTTCAACCATCGGACCATCCGCACGGGCGGAGCCTTCGTGGATAAGATGGGCCACTACTTCTTTACCGGTTCCGTTAGGACCGGTGATGAGCACACGCGCTTCGGTGGGGGCAACCTTATTTATTATTTCGCGTACGCGCGTGATGGCCGCCGATTCGCCTATCATCTGCGGACCCTTGGCTGCAACCTTCCTACGTAACTGTTTGGTCTCTTGTTTGAGGCTTTTACTCTCCAAGGCGTTCTTGGTGGTAATCAAAATACGGTTGAGGTCCAACGGCTTCAGCAGAAAATCGTACGCCCCTATCTTCAACGCCTGCACAGCCGTCTCTACATCTCCGTGTCCGCTAATCATCACAATCGGCGTCTCAACGGGGTCTGTCTCCTCCCCTTGAGGGGAGGTCGGGAGAGGTTTCCCTTTAAGCGCCTTCAGCACTTCCATCCCGTCCATTTCCGGCATTTTGATGTCGGAAAAAATAAGGTCGTACGCCTTGGCGCGCGCCATCTCTAAGCCTTGTTTGCCGTTTTCCGCAACGTCCACCTCGTGGCCCTCGTCGGCTAATATCTCCCGCAGCGTGTTACGAATACCGCGTTCGTCGTCTATGATAAGTAGTTTTGCCATATTTTGCGAATTTGGGCACAAAGGTACGAAAAAAAAATGACATATGCAAGAGTTTTGACTTTTTTGCAAAAAAAAGCAAATAAATTTGGTCATATAAAAAAAAAGTTGTACCTTTGTGCCGTAATTGTGAAAAAAGATAAAAACAATACACAAAACCCAATTAACTTTTTTATTTAATCAATTAAATTCATTTAAATCATGAAGAAATTTTTCGCTTTTGCTTTAGCAGCTTTGATGACGGCTTCGATGTCTGCTGCAAGTTTGTACAGCGCTGACTTTACTCAAAGTCAAGGCGACTGGACTATTGAAATTAAGTCGAATCCGGACAATCTGGAGGCTATTTGGACGTACGATTCTCAGTACACATGTATGAAAGCTACAGCTTATGCTGATGGCTCTAACCATGAGTCTGAAGCTTGGTTTATCTCTCCGGCTATCGATTTGAGCGCTGCAACGAATGCTACATTCAAAATTTCGCAAGCACGCCGTTACGGACAAGCTGACCAGATCTCTATTAAGGCTACCAAAGATGGTGAGACTTGGACTGATCTTGAACTCTCTGAGTGGCCGACCGGTAGTAGCTTCGACTTCGTTGATGGCACCGCTGATTTCTCTGAGTTCGCAGGTGAAGCTGCTGTCAAGATTGCATGTGTGTTCACTTCTACCGCGCAAGGTGGTCCTACTTGGGAGATTAAGACCGTTGAGATTACAGACGAAGAGGCTCCTGTTGTTGAAGAGCCGGATGTAGTTATTACTGGCGCAGAGTTCGCAGGTCAAGGTACTTCGAACACTGGAAGTCAAGTGTCTGCAACCGTAGAAGGCGTTACTTTCACTTGCGATAAGGGCTATTCCGATGACGCTAACGCTACTCTCCGTTGCTACAAGAATGGTGTAATCACCATCACTTCAGAGACAGAGCAAATTGGTAAATTGGTATTTAAGTTCTATTCGACTTACACCGGTGACCTTGATAACGAGGTTGTTGTGAATGCTAAGGAGTGGTCTTATACATTGACTAGCCAAGCTCGTATTGAGAAAGTTTCTGTATTCTTCGGTGAGTTTGAGCCGGTTGTTGTTGAGTTGGATACCGTTACTGTTGCCGAGGCTGTAGAAATTGCTAAAGCTTTGACTCCGGAGAAGGGTAAATCTGCTACAACTGACAAGAAATATGTTGTTAAGGGCTTCGTAGTTGGCGCTTCTTCTACCAAGCAAAATACATGGTACCTCGCAGATCAAGCTGGTGCATATGGTGAGTTCCAAGCTTATCAATGTGCTTCTGTAGACGCTGATGTAGTAGAGGGTGACTTCGTATATGTTACTGGTAAGATCATGCACTACTATGGCGAGAGCAATGGTGAGGAATATCATAACTACGAGATTTCCGGTGGTGCACTCGTTCATGGCGAGGCTCCGCAAGGCATTGAGGATATCGTGCTGACCGAGAAAGTACAGAAAGTCGTTGTTGACGGTGCCGTTTACGTAGTTCGAGAAGGCAAACTCTTCAACATCCTTGGTACACAAGTTCGCTAAACACAATCCTATTCCTTATTCCTTCCCTTCAAGGAGGGTTAGGGTAGGCTTATAGAGGGACGCTTCCGCGCCCCTCTTTTTCTTGTTTTTTATGTTTATTGCTTTTTGTGCAATTTTAATGAGACACTAATGTTTCCAACCCATAACGGCCAATTCACGAGACAGAGACGAACCCTTACCATAGGATACCCATATGATAACCATAGGATACCCATAGGATAAACACTCTTTTTTGACATTTTTATGCCTCGTACTATATAATACGTAGTATTATATACTTTTTGCACATCTTCTTCCCATTTTCTATCTATTCCGCAAGGAAAAATTGTTTTTTTACCATTTTTAAAAGACACTAATTTTTGCCCCTTTTTGCAAACTAAACTTTACAAGGAAACTTTTAGAGTGAAAAAAGTTTCCAAAAATTTGCACATGTCAAAAAATTTTTGTACCTTTGCACGATTTTTTGGCAAATCTAAATACTAAATGCTGAAAACTGAAAGCTCAAATATTATCAAGACCGCAGGGGAGATGTTTTTTCGTCTGGGGATCCGGAGTGTGTCCATCGACGATATTTGTCACGAATTAGGCATCTCGAAGAAGACTTTCTATGTCTATTTTGAGTCGAAAGATGTGTTGGTGGCACGAATGTTGCATGCTAATGTCGAATATATGACCGCTAAAATGGAGGAATTGCTGAAGCAACATGATTTTAAGAAGATGATTTCCCAATTCCTCAAAAAACAATCCGAAGAGACGAAAGATGTCCGGCG
Source organism: Paludibacteraceae bacterium (assembly GCA_017444615.1). GTDB lineage: Bacteria > Bacteroidota > Bacteroidia > Bacteroidales > Paludibacteraceae > Colicola. The sequence continues at coordinate 8,837 of JAFSWF010000052.1, forward strand.
TGTGCCCCAATTGGTCTTTGACCTAAAGAAATATTACCCTCGCCAATTTGAGGAATTTCAGGAAGAGATGTTCGACATGCAGAAACGTTACCTTACGTTGTATCTGGAGCGAGGTAAAGAAGAAGGTTTCGTGCGCGCGAACCTTAATATTGAATTAACGGCATTGCTCTTTGCGAAGATTCATAGCGATGCGATTCGCGATCTGGAGTTGATAGAGGGCAGGGGCTATAACATGCATCAGCTAAGCATGACAGCGATGGATGTGTTTGTACGAGGTGTGCTGAGTGAGGAAGGAATGAAGCTGTATAATTGAAAATTAAAGAAAATTATTTTAAAGACAAATATATGAAGAAAGTATTTATTTTAAGTATGGCTGTTGTCTTGAGTGTGGCAGTTATAGCATCGGATCATGTGATGGATGCGACCAAGAGCCACAAACATGCACAAAGCCCAGAAACGGTGAGTTTGAGTTTGGAAGAGGCACAGGAGTTTGCTGTGAAGCAAAACAGAAGTTTGAAAAATGCCTCATTGGCAGTTCAAGAAGCATATGCCCAGCGTTGGCAAACAATCGCCGCTATGTTGCCGCAAGTGGATGGAAGTTACGCATACAGTAACTATTTCGGTTATAGCGCTCAAATGGGTAATTTTAATATCAGCATGCCTAACCAAGGTGCGTTCGGCGTGTCGGCCACTATTGGTTTGAATGCGCAAAGTATCATCGGTGCCTTGCTCAATACGATTGCTATTGATATGAAGAAGATTTCTCTTGAGCAATCGGAGTCGGAGCTGCGCGGCAATGTGATGGCCAGTTATGTTTCTGTCTTGGCGCTTCAGAGTATCACAAACCTGTTAGACTCGAGCTTGGCAAATATTCAGAACTTGGAAGAAATTACGCAAAAAGCTGTTCTGGCTGGCGCTTCGGAGCAAACCGCTGCTGACCAGATTCGTGTGCGTGTGAACACGATGAAGAACTCCATCAACCAACAGAAACGTAGTATCGAATTGGCTAACAACAGCCTCAAAGTGCTGTTAGATGTGCCGGTTGAGACCGAATTGGTGTTGACGGAAAATCTGGAAGAGGTGCTTTCGCCCGACCGTGTGATTGCATTGCTGGGACAGAACTTTATTTTGGAGAATAACTTGAGTTACCAACTACTGGAGAAACAAGTGGACTTGGCCAATAAGAATCTGCATATGGCAGGTTGGGCGTACGGTCCTACGTTAAGTCTCGCCTATAACTATTCTAACCAGCAATATTATGGTGAGGGTGGTATGCGTATGACACCTCCGAATGTGCTGCAGGCCACGGTTAGAATGCCGTTATGGTCAAGCGGTAAGCGTGCCGCAGGTGTGGTAGAGAAGAAGATTGCGCTGGAGGAAGCGAAAAACACCCTTTCTGAGACAACCGACAACTTGGAGATCCAATACCGTCAGTTGTGTTTCAACCTGACGAACGCGTACGAGACCTACATTAATGAGAAAGATAATATTGAGGTGTCGCAACGTGTGTTCAATTCGGCTACCGAGAAATTCAAATGGGGAGCCGCTTCGAACCTCGAACTGACGAATGCGTCCAATGATCTGATTAACGCGGAGAGCACCTACGTGCAATCAATCTTGAGCCTCGTCAACGCGCAAGTGGAACTGGAAAAGTTCCTCAATGATTAATCGGTATCCCGGTATCCCGAAATCACTAAATCCCGAAATAATAAAATACGATTATATGAAGAAGACATTTATTTATTGCTTGGCCGCGTTGGCGTTGATGGCGTGCGGCAGCAAAGAGACCACTACTACTCAGGAAGAAGAACGTGTGGAGCAAGTACGCACGACCGTTCTTCAGCCACGCCAGATTGAGCGTGAGATTTCCGTTTCGACTAACCTGCAAGGTTATTTGACGCAAAACGTTGCCCCTTCTGTTACCGGTAAGATAGAGCATATCTACCGCGAAGTGGGCGATAAGGTGAAGAAAGGGGATGATTTGGTGCGCATGGACCAAACCCAGTACAAAACGACGAAGATCTCGATGACGAACCTCACTATTGAGAAGAATCGTATAGAGAACTTGCTTCGTTCGGGGTCGGCTACCCAGCAACAGTACGACCAGATCATCGCACAGTATAACTCGACCAAAGAGCAGCTGGAGTTCCTTCAGACCAACACGTATGTGAAGGCACCGTTTGCAGGCGTCATCTCTGCCAAGAACTACGAAGACGGTGAGCTCTATAGTGGCCAACCGATTCTTGTGTTAACTCAACTCGACAAACTCAAAGCGCTCGTGGCTATCCCTGAGACATATTTCCCGCTTTTCAAGGAAGGCATGAAGCTGTCACTCACTTCTGAGATCTATCCCGGTCAGACATTCCCTGCTACCGTGGAGATCGTTTATCCGACGATTGATGCCTCAAGTCACACCTTCCAATGCAAGATCGTTATTCCGAACAGTAAGAACCTGCTTCGTCCGGGCATGTACGTAACGACCACTATTGGTTTGGGCAAAGCGCAAGCGCTGGTAGCACCTTATCAAAGCGTAGAGAAGTTGGTTGGTGCCAATGACCGTTATGTGTTCATCAATGAGAACGGTCGTGCTAAACGCGTGGCGGTGACACTCGGTCAACGCTTTGACCAAGATATCGAGATCATCGCACCGGAAATAGTGCCGGGTGTAGAACTCGTTACCGTAGGACAACACAAACTCGTAGACGGTGTTAAAATCAATGTGGTTGAATAATTTCGACATGACGACATGACGTCATGACGACATAACGAAAAAAATATATGTCAATCTATAAAACTGCGATAGAAAAGCCGGTAACAACAGCCCTTATCTTTGTGGCGGTGATTGTTATCGGTATATACAGCTTCTTGAAGCTGCCTATTGACCAATTCCCGGAGATGGATCCGCCGTACATAACGGTGATGACTACATACCCGGGTGCATCGGCGTCTGAAATGGAGACCAACGTGACCAAGATCATGGAGAATGCCCTGACCTCTGTCGATCACCTCAAACATATCACTTCGCAATCGAAGGATAACATGTCTATGGTGACGCTGGAGTTGGAGTGGGGCTCGAACATGGACGAAGCCGTCAACGACGTCCGCTCGTTCGTGGACATGGCCGCTAATAACCTGCCTGACAACTGTCAGAAACCGGTGATCTTTAAGTTATCCACCTCTTCGATGCCTATCTGTCAGTACTCCATCACAGCCGATGAGACGTACGCGGGTCTGGATAAGATCCTCAATGACGAGGTAGTGCCACAACTGAACCACATTGATGGTATCGGTAATATCTCCCTTTCCGGTGCACCGGATCGTTATGTCTATGTCAATATAGACCAGCAGAAACTGGATGCGTACGGTATTACCTTGGAGCAAGTGGGTAATGTAGTGACGGCAAATAACCTCAACCTTTCGTCCGGTACGATTAAAATGCCTCAAGAACAATACCAGATGCAGGTTCGTTCGGAGTATCTTGAGTCGTCGGAGATAGAGAACCTGATGGTGACGATGACGCCGCAAGGCCAACAGGTCTTCATCCGTGATATTGCTACCGTCAAAGATACGATCAAAGACCTGTCGCTGGATGAGAAGACCAACGGCCGCGAAGCCGTGCGTCTGGTCATCGCCAAGCAGACAGGCGCGAACACCGTACAAGTCTGCAAAGAGGTGCGTGCTGAGTTGGCTAAAATACAAAAACAGTTGCCTACGGACGTCAAGATAGAGAAGATCTACGACTCGTCAGAGAACATCCAAAACTCCATTAACTCTCTCGAAGAATCCGTGCTCTACGCACTCCTCTTCGTCGTCCTCGTCGTCCTCTTCTTCCTCGGCAAATGGCGTGCTACCATCATCATCGGAATCACTATTCCTATAGCCCTAATCGTGGCGTTTATCTATCTGGGTATGGCCGATTCGAGTCTGAACATCATCTCCCTTTGTTCGCTCACCATTGCCATCGGTATGGTAGTGGACGACGCAATTGTGGTATTAGAGAATATCACGCGGCACGTAGAGCGTGGCGAAGACCCGCATGAGGCTTCTATCTATGCTACGAACGAGGTGTGGGTATCCGTTATTGCTACAACGCTCGTGCTCGTAGCTGTGTTTGTGCCGCTGACGATGTTAAGCGGTATGGCTGGTATCATGTTCCATGAGTTAGGATGGATCGTAACAGTTGTTTGTTGTACCTCGACCGTTGTAGCTATCACCCTTACGCCGATGCTCTGTTCTAAACTGCTCAAAGCGAAGAAAGTGCATGTGGATGAGAACGGTAACTTGGTGGACGATGATGCCAATAAGAAAAGTTGGTACGACCGCACAGTGGTACGCATGTTAGACGTCATCGATGATGCGTACGCTAAGTCGTTAGGTTGGTGTCTCAACCACAAAGTGCTGACGCTGCTTATCCTGTTGGCGCTCTTTATCGCTTCGCTTACGCCAATGTTTATGGGCAAGATAGGAACGGACTTTATGCAGCAGCAGGATAATGGACGTCTCTCTGTGACTGTTAAGTTGCAGCGTGGTACACGTATAGAAGAGACCCTTAAGACAGCGCGTCACCTCGAGGCACGTTTTGTTGAACTCGTGCCGGAGATTCAGTTGATCAACACTTCTGCCGGCTCGAATGATGACGCGTCTATCGCGGCTTTGTTTTCTTCGACGATGAATAATAAGATCTCCATGACCGTTCGTTTGCCGAAAAAATGGGAACGCGACCGTGACATCTGGACAATTGCTGAGATTCTTCGTCAAGAGATGGCTACCTATCCGGAGATCAATGAGTATCAGTGTGCCGTTTCTGCTAACGGACCGAGTAGCGGTAATACCGTGGACCTTGAGATCTATGGCTATGACTTCGACCTTACCTCTCAAATGGCAGAGAAGAGTCGTCAACTTATCTCTCAACTCCCCGGTGCACGTGACGTGAATATCAGCCGTGAGGACGACCGTCCGGATATCAAGATCACCGTGGATAAAGAAAAAGCTTCGCGTCTCGGTCTCTCCTCAGCAACCCTCTCCACTTATCTCCGTAACCGCGTGGCAGGTATGTCTTGTGGTTACCTCAAGGATGACGGTTCGGAGTACGATATAGTAGTTCGTTTGGAGGAAGATGACCGTAACTCTATCTCGGATGTGATGAACCTTACGATCCCCACCGCAACGGGTAAGCAGGTTAAGTTGTCTGAGGTAGCTGAAGTGGGTGAGTACTGGGCTCCGCCTACTATTGAGCGTAAGGCACGTCAACGTATTGTAACTATCAAGGCTACGCCGTATAACACGACCCTTGGTGAGTTGGCTGCGGCTATCGAAACGCAAGTGATCCCGCAACTGGATCTGCCAGTGGGTTATTCAACGCATATCGGTGGTAACTATGAGACCCAACAAGATACTTTCCGCGATATGATTCTTCTGGCAGCGATGATTATTCTGCTCGTTTATATTGTGATGGCGTCGCAGTTCGAGAGTCTTAGAATGCCGGCTATTATCATGTTCACGATTCCGTTTGCCCTTTCGGGTGTGGTTATTGCCCTTTGGCTTACAGGTCGCTCACTCGATATGATCGGCGCACTCGGTCTTGTGCTACTTGTCGGTATTGTGGTGAAGAACGGTATCGTGTTGGTGGATTATATCAACCTGATGCGTGAGCGTGGCTATGAACTAAACACCGCTATTCAGATGTCCGGTAGAAGTCGTATACGTCCGGTGCTCATGACCGCTTTTACGACCATTCTTGGTATGGTGCCGATGGCCGTTAGTTCGGGTGAAGGTGCCGAAATGTGGCAACCGTTAGGTATCGTCGTCATCGGTGGTTTGACCGTTTCGACCTTCCTGACACTTTATATCGTGCCTGTGCTCTACGGGTCTATGACGCGTCACGGTGATCGCGATAAGAAAGAAGCTCAGCGCAAGAAATTTATCTTTATGGACATAAAGGTAAAAAAGGTGAAAATTGAAAAATGAAAGGTGAAAGGTTATGAAAAGTGTCATGATAGTGTTCAATCAGGCGAACACGGGTCGAGTAGAATATATGTTAGACGTGCTGGGTATCCACGGTTTCACGTTCTTTGAGCAAGTGCAAGGCCGTGGCACCAACGGAGGCGAACCGCGTCGCGGCACGCACGCCTGGCCGGAGATGAACTCTTGCGTCATCACTATCGTCGATGATGAACAAGTAGCCCCGCTGCTCGAGTCCATTAAGAAACTCGACATGCGCAATGAGGAAGTGGGTGTGCGAGCGTTCGTGTGGGATATAGTAGCCACCGTCTAATAAATCGTCTAAATGCGCATCGCCGTCTTTGACGATATGAGCCAATGCACGACCTCGGCAGTGGAACAAATGTTGCCGCAGGTCAGTGCACAACGGCGAGAACAAGCCCTGCGCTACAAACATACCTTGGGACAGTTCTGTTGCTTGAAGTCGTGGCTGATGCTGAACGAGCTTTCCGCTGTCTGTGGACACCATTCGGACTTTTTGTACAACGAACACGGCAAACCCTATTGGCCTGATGGACCGTTCTTTTCGATTAGTCATTGCCAACAAGGTATCGCTGTGGCGGTGGATGATAAGCCGATAGGCATTGATATAGAGGCTATCCGTCACGCCGAAGAAAGCCTGATAGAGCGAGTGATGAATGATGAAGAACGTCGGCTAATTGCCAAAGCATACACCAACGCAGACAGAGTATTCACCCGTCTATGGACACAAAAAGAAGCAATCTTGAAAATGCTTGGCACAGGCATTGAGTCCTTTGAGCAATTGCAAACCATTTTGTCGGAATGCCAAAATACAGGAATATCGGAATACCCCCAAATCCAAACCGTTGAAAAAGAGAAATATATATACACTATAGCAAATGGAAAATAACTACATTGTGTCCGCCCGCAAATACCGGCCACAGACTTTCGAGTCGGTGGTAGGACAGCAAACGCTCACCGAAACGCTGCAAAACGCTATTCGCCAAAATCACTTGGCGCATGCGTATTTGTTCTGCGGTCCTCGTGGTGTCGGTAAAACGACCTGCGCGCGTATTTTTGCGAAGACCATTAACTGCCTCAACCCGCAAAACGGCCATGACGCCTGCAATGAGTGCGAGTCATGCCGCGCTTTCAATGAGCAACGGTCGTTTAATATCCATGAATTGGACGCGGCATCCAATAACGGCGTGGAGGAGATCCGCAACCTCATTGACCAAGTGCGTATCCCGCCGCAGGTAGGTAAGTACTCGGTTTATATCATAGATGAGGTACATATGCTCTCTGCCGGTGCTTTCAATGCCTTACTTAAGACCCTCGAGGAACCGCCTTCATACGCCATCTTTATCATGGCTACGACCGAGAAGCATAAAGTATTGCCTACCATCCTTAGTCGCTGTCAAGTCTATGACTTTAACCGAATTACGGTAGCAGACACGATCGCCTATCTGCAATCGGTGGCATCTAAGGAAGGTATCACGGCGAGCGAAGAGGCGCTCAATGTGGTGGCGCAAAAAGCCGATGGAGGTATGCGCGACGCGCTCTCGATCTTTGACCAGTTAGTAGCTTTCTGTGGTTCGACCATCACGTACGAACGTACTATTGAGGTGCTCAATGTGTTGGACTCGGAGTATTACTTCCGCTTGGTCGATTTGGCACTTGCGCATAAAGTGGCTGAGGCGCTTCTGCTGCTCAATGAAGTCTTGACGCGCGGCTTCGATGCGGGACAGTTTATCAACGGGTTGATGCAACACCTACGCGACGTGTTGGTGTCCAAAGACCCGCAGACCCTACCGCTCTTAGAGACCTCCGATGCCATTCGTCAACACTATGCAGAACAGGCTCAGCGATGCCATCCGATTTGGCTTTTCCAGTCCTTGGATATACTCAATACATGCGATGTTAACTATCGCACAGCCCGCAATAAACGGCTCACGGTTGAGTTAGCACTTGTCAAATGGACCCAAATAGGCCTCCAGATCCCTGCGCCCCAACCTGCACCGCAACCGGCTAAGCAACCTGCTCCTCAACCGGCCCCTGCGACGCAATCAATCCCTAGCCAGCCTGCGCAGCCTAGTACCCCTAGTCAACCTAGTATGCCCAGTATCCCTAAGATGCCTAAGATAGGCCTTGGCTTCGGAGCAAAGAAAGAGGAAAAACCCGTAACCGATAACCCGTCACCCATAACCGCTAATCCTCCGCAGGAGTCCAACTCCCCTTTTACGGCTGACCAACTCCGAGACGCGTGGGTTGGTCTGAGCAAAGCCTATACGGACGAACCGCGTCTCCAACAGTTGATAGAGAACTACATGCCGCAGTTGAAGGCGGAACACACGGCGGAGATCCAGATGCCTAACCCTTGGCAAATGGACCAGATGCGCAAAGCACTACCGGCTCTGCTTACGCAACTGCGCCAAACCCTCCATAATAGTCTCCTGCAGATAACCGTTGTGCAGGCGGAATATAACCAAGAACAAATGGCATATACCGCCGAAGAGAAATATAAACTGATGGCGGACTCTAACCCTGTCATCGCTCAACTCAAAGAGCGTTTGGATTTGGTGTTGGATTAACGATTTAACAATTTAACAATTAAACAGTTTAACGTCGTGCAACACGACCTAAAATTATTTTTGCCTACCACCCGCAAAGAGACGGAACTACGGGGCTGGGATGAAGTGGACATCGTCTTCTTCACCGGCGATGCGTATATCGACCATCCCTCTTTCGGGGCGGCGGTGTTAGGTCGTGTATTGGAAGCGGCAGGTTATCGCGTAGCCATTGTTCCTCAACCTGATTGGCATGGAGACTTCCGCAATTTTAAGAAGTTTGGTCGCCCGCGACTCTATTTCGCAGTTTCAGCAGGAAGCATGGATTCGATGGTCAACCATTACACTGCCGCTAAACGCAAACGGTCGGATGATGCTTACACACCGGAGGGTAGGGCTGGTGCGCGACCTGATTATTGTACCATCACTTACTGCCGCATTCTTAAATCGCTTTATCCCGATGTGCCTGTTATCATCGGTGGTATCGAAGCCTCTATGCGTCGGCTTACCCATTACGATTATTGGTCGGACAAACTGATGCCTTCTATCCTCGTCGATAGCGGTGCCGATATGCTCGTCTATGGCATGGGCGAACAAGCCATGACGGATATTGCTGACAAACTAGCCAACGGCCAATGGCCAACGGCCAAAAGCCAGATTCCTCAAACAGCTTATTTGACGACCGATAAATCAGCCATACCCTCCAATGCTATTTGGCTTGCCTCCCACGAAGAGACACTCCGCGATAAGCGTAAGCATGCGGAGAACTTCCGCCTTATGGAGATTGAGTCGAATAAGATCAACCAAACTACGCTCGTTCAACCGGTAGGTAATCAATACGTGGTGGTTAATCCTTCTTATCCGCCGATGACCACCGAGCAACTTGATGCTATCTATGACCTGCCTTACCAGTACGCCCCGCATCCTAAATACAAGGATAAGCGCATTCCTGCCTACGACATGATCAAATGGTCCGTTTGTATGCACCGAGGCTGTTTTGGTGGGTGCTCGTTCTGCACGATCTCTGCTCATCAAGGCAAACAGATAGTCTGCCGCTCGAAGGCTTCTATCCTACGCCAAATAGAGAAACTCAGCCAGTTACCTGATTGGCATGGCGTGCTCTCCGATCTCGGTGGACCATCGGCTAACATGTATGGCATGCGTGGTAAGGACCTGTCTGTATGCGAGAAATGTGCGCGCGCCAGCTGTCTTCAACCTGCTATTTGTAAGAATCTTAATCAGGACTTCGGTCCGCTGCTGGATATCTACCGTACGGTTGATAAACTGCCCTATGTTAAGCATGCATTCGTCGGTTCGGGCATCCGTTATGACCTCATGTCGGACGAATACGCTCATCAACTGATCACCCGACATGTCTCCGGACGTCTCAAAGTGGCACCCGAACATTGTTCGGACGAAGTGCTTAAGCTCATGCGCAAACCGCAATGGGCGCACTACCTGCGCTTCCGAGACCTCTTCCTTCGCATCAATAAAGCCGCAGGCTTGAACCAGCAGCTTATCCCTTATTTTATCTCTTCGCACCCTGGTTGTACTAACCGCGATATGTCGCTGTTGGCCGACGAGACCAAGCGCATGCACTATCGGCCAGAACAGGTGCAGGACTTTACACCTACGCCTATGACACTCTCTACGACGATGTTCTATACCGGCATCAATCCCTATACCGGTAAACCCGTCTATGTGGCTCGCACCCCCGAACAGAAAAAACAACAAAATAAATATTTCTTCTGGTATAAATGAAACGCTCCTATCACATCAATCCCGAGACGCTGCAATTAGAGCGCATCGAACATGGTTTTCGTTACTGGTTGCAGCGAACAGGTATCTATATTTTCGGAGGTATCAGTTTAGGTATCATCTTCTTCATGGTCTTCCTGTATTTCTTCCCCTCGCCGCGGGAAGCCTCCTTATTGCAGTATAACCACAACTTGCAGGCACAACTGGATGTCATGAACCGTCAAGTGGACCAGATGCAACTCGTCCTTTCTGATATGTCCCAGCGAGACGATAACCTATATCGTGCGCTCCTTGGCGCCGAACCTATCCCTCTCTCCGCACGAATGGGTGCCACGCAGCAGATCTCGTATTACGACTCGCTCGCTCGAATGACCAATACCCAACTCATCGCCGATGTGCAGCGTAAAGTGGATATCCTTGAGAAAGAACTATATGTTCAAGCACGCTCCTACGAAGAGATATTGGAGTTGGCGAAGAATCAAGAAGTGCGCATGGAGAATATTCCTGCTATCCAACCTGTCCTCAATAAGGACCTCAAGCGAATGGCATCCGGTTACGGCTGGCGCGTGGATCCTATTTATCATATACGGCGCTTCCACCAAGGCATGGACTTCTCGGCACCTATCGGCACAGAGATTTTCGCAACCGGTAACGGTGTGGTTACGTATGTAGGATGGAAACAAGGATACGGAGAAACGGTTGAGATTGACCATGGCTTCAATTACTCCACGCGGTATGCGCACTGCTCTAAACTCATTGCCAGGAAAGGGCAGAAAGTGAAACGAGGAGATGTTATTGCGCTTGTGGGTAATACCGGCAAATCTACAGGTCCACACTTGCACTATGAGGTCCATTACAACAAGAAACCGATTGACCCGCGCAATTTCTATTTCTATGACCTCAACCCCGAAGATTACGATAAAATGGTTCAACTATCCAGCAATATGGGTAACATGCTGGACTAATCAAGTTGAAAGTTGAAAGAAAAATGAGAGCACATTAGCCCAAATGGGAGATGTGCTCTAATTCTTTTAAATTACAAATTTGAATATGCCGCCCGTTAACGGCCACTAATCCTTCTTGCTGAAACTCGCTTAGTGTGCGGATAGCGTTTGCCGTCGTCATATTGCTCAAGTTCGCCAAGTCCTCACGCGATAACCGCATCGCCAGCGTCTGACCATCTTCTGCGTAACCGTAGTTTTTTAGCAGCAGCAATAGACTGTCTGCCAACCTACCACGCACATGTTTTTGCGTTAGGCTCAATGTACGGTTCTCCGATAGCGCCAGGTTCTTCGCCATTTTTTGCATCATTGCATAGCAGAACTGACCGTTCGAGCGTATCAAATGATTGAAGTATTCTTTGCCTAATCGGTAGAGCACGCAATCTTCGAAGGCGCTTGCACTCGTGTTATGTCGCTCATCCGCTACTACGGCGCGGTAACCGAACATGTCGTATGGTTTCAGTAGCCGGATAATCTGATGACGCTGACCGACCCCTTCTTTGTAAATTCGCACTTTGCCGCTGATCACTATCCACACACAATATGGCTCCTCGCCGTCAAGGTGTATCACCTCGTTCTTATCGTAGTGAAGCGTCTCGATATGTTGGATCACATACTCCCGTTCGCTTTCAGTCAGAGTGTCCCATAACGAACCTACACCTCCTGGCAGAACCACTTTCTCTTCTGAACCTATTACCATCTTTTTTCAGACTAATACCAAAATCTGCTGCAAAGGTACAATAAAAAAATGGAATAAACAAAGATTTGACGATAAAAATCCAATATTTTATGTAAAATTCTTGCATATATGCGTTTTTTTTTGTAACTTTGTCGCCGATTTGTGTGCGTATGCGTATAAAAGATGCGAGATTTTAGTTTGGACATATATCGAGAACTGCTGGAGAGCCTGCAAAGGAACGGATATCAACTCATCGGATATGCCGATTATATCAAAAGCCAAAAGTTAATAGGCGCTTCCGTGCACTCCGATAAATTTGTTATCTTGCGGCACGATGTGGATGCGAAGCCCGAGAATAGTTTGCGCACCGCACAAATAGAGCATGCATTCGGAGCTAAAGCCACGTATTATTTCCGCATAGGCAAAGAAAGCAACCAGCCTGAGATTATCCGCGCTATTGTCCAGTTAGGACACGAGATAGGCTATCACTATGAGGATATGAGTCTATGCGGCGGGGATGTGGATAAAGCATGGTCGCATTTTCAGACATGGCTGGCGTATTTTCGGCAGTATTATCCGGTTGAGACTATTTGTATGCATGGTTCGCCGCGAAGCAAATGGGACAGTAAGGAGTTATGGAATTCCTATGATTATACGACACTTGGCATCATCGGCGAACCGTATCTGGATACAAATTTCCACGATGTAGTCTATTACACTGACACGGGGCGATGCTGGGATGGATATCGAATGAGTGTACGGGATAAAATTCCTGGATTTCAGGCACTATGGGAAGAACGAGGATTGATGTGGCATGATACGTTTGGCCTATTGGGTGCCATCAAGACGAAGCGTTTTCCGCAACATGCAATAATCACCACCCATCCGCAGCGCTGGGCCAATAACAACGGCGAATGGTGGACCGAGTTTATCGGACAAACAGCAAAGAACATAGCGAAAAGAATACTAGTAAAGGTGAACGAATGAACGTTTAATGGTGAAAGAATTTCAAAATATCATATTTTTGGCAGTAGTGAGCTGGGCGTTGGCATCATGTGTGACCGCGCGGAAAGTGAACTATATGCAGGAACCGGATAAATATATCCCCAACTACGCAGACACCCTGAGTTTTGAGGATTATGAGTTACGAATAGGCGACCGATTGTATGTGTACGTCTATTCTCTCAACGAAGAGGTAATGAAAATGTACAACGCCGGCGGAACGAATGCCTCTCAAATGAGGCAACAAATGACGCAATCGCAAGGCGGTTCATACGATCTGTACACCTATCTGGTGCAAGACGACGGAACGATTGATTTTCCGACGATAGGAAAGATACCGGTACAAGGGCTGACCACACGACAGGTAAAGCGTCAATTAGAGAGGGAGTTGAGTGCCTTGCTCAAGGAGTTACCGGGAGGATATAGTACGGTGTCGGTAGAGGTAAATATGGTATATAGGAGTTTCTCGGTCATAGGTGCACAGAGCGGTCGATATGCTATTACAAAGGAGAAAATGACCATTTTTGAAGCCTTGGCAGCCGTAGGAGATCTAAAAGAGTTTAACAGCCGAAAGGAGATTAAGTTGGTGCGTGAGAAAAACGGCGTGACGACGATTAAGACCTTCGATGCGCGTTCAAAGGATATTGTTAATTCTGAGTTCTATTATATTGAACCCAATGATATTATTTATATCCGTCAAATACCCGGATATAGTTTTGGTATCAATCATGTGACAACCGTCATTGGTGTTACAGCAGCCACTATTTCGTTCGGCGTATTCATTTATTCGATTGTACAAACAGGTATCAATCACGTGAAGAAGCACTATGGTACCACAACGACGGAAGGAGGTAACCAATGAAAAAAGGAGCAATACTTTTTGCACTTTCTGTCGTAACAATGGTGATGAGTAGTTGTTACAGCCATCGAGTGATTGGTTATCTGCAAGAACCCACCAAACAGAATAAACTGCCGGTGTATGACTCTGTGGCGTATGAGCCTTATCGCTTACGGGTAAATGATGAGATTATCTATCGATTGATTACGATGGATGAGACTATCTCCAAGGCCTTGGGAACCAATAATAACGTGACAAGCGGTCAATACGCCAACTCCTACCGCATCTACGATGATGGAACGGTGGAGCTACCGTTCTTGGAACCGCTTCATATAGCTGGAATGACAGAATTAGAAGCGCAGGATGCGCTGCGAGATGCTTTCCGAGAGATTATTCCCGACGCGGATGTGAAGTTGGCACTCTATAACAAGACCTTTTCAGTAGTGGGCGATGCGCATTCCGGTACATATTATATTTATAAGGAGAAGATGAATATCTTCCAAGCTTTGGCGATGACGGGCGATGTGATGAATAGTGGAGATAGGCGGCATATCCGTATCATTCGTCCGCGTGAAGGTGCACAGGAACCTGAGATTTTGGAGTTTGATATGCGTACCAATTCGATTATTGATTCCAAGTATTACTATGTCTATCCCAATGACGTCATTTATGTGGCGAGAACGAAGAATAGTTTCTATACAGTGCCCAGTTATGCCGGTTTTATCGGTCTGGTGACCAGCAGTGTGGCCTTACTGACCACTGTGCTCAATTATGTGGCGTTGGTATATAAATAGTTGATAGTAAGAGTTTAGAGTATGGATAATAACTATTATTATGCGGCAGGAAATGGTAATCCGTATTACCAACAAGACCCTTTGCAGGAGAATGAAGAGGATGGCGGAATGAACTTCAACCCCTTAGAGTGGTTGTTGATCTTCTTGCATTATTGGTACCTGTTTGTGATAGCGATAGGCATTGCCATGGGTTTGGCTATGCTTAAGAATCGTCGGTGGATACCTTCGTATTATTCGCAGGGCTCTATTGTGATTAAAGAGAGTAACGCTTACGGCGCGTCCGGATCGTTTCTGATGCAAGGCTTCGGTGCAGACCCTGGCTATAAGAACGTGAATAACCAGATGATTATGTTAGGGTCGTACGACTTGATGAGTAGGGTGGTGGATTCGATGCCTATCCTGAATGTTGAATATATTACTCAAGGCCGTTTTAAAACCCGTCAGTTATACCGCAATGCGCCGATTGTGATCGAACCCAAGTCCGTTGACTATCGGGCATATGGCCCGCTTTTTATGATACAATTTGGGTCAGAAGGGGGCATGCATCTCTCTTCTACGGTCGAATCGATGCCATTGGAGATGGATGTTAAATATGGTGAAGAGATTCGCTGTCCGTATTTTGATATCACCATCTGGCCGACAGAATTGATGACCAGTAGTGGGAAAATCTATTTCCGGTTCCGCACACACGAATCGCTGGTAGATGAGTTTATGGGCAGACTGCAGATATCGTTTATGAAAGAAGGTTCAACAGTATTGGCGCTGGGAATGGTAAGCGAGACGCCACAACGCGATTGTGAGTTCTTGGATAAATTAGCACAGATATATCTGCTGCAAAATTTGGAGCAGAAAAACGAGGTGGCAGAAAACTCCATTCGTTTCATTAATCAGCAGTTAGAGACCCTGCAAGCTTCGTTGCAAGTGAGCGAAGGAGCCATGACCGATTTTAGGCAAGAGAACCGCTTCATCGATGTGAGTACGTACGCGGGGCAATTAATGAGCCAATTGGCCACTTACGACCAAAAGCAAATGGAGATTCGTTTGCAAGAGACCTATTTTGATTACCTGATCAATTATATTCACACCAATATCCAAAATGATGCGGTGATTGCTCCTTCTTCTATGGGCGTGACGGATGCAGGGCTAGTAGCTTTGGTGGCACAACTTAATGAGTTGCGTTTGATGCGTGGCGAGTTGACAGAGAAGAATGTGTACTACGCCAAATACACCAAGGATATGGAGAATGTGAAGGAAGCTATCGAGGAGGTTGTTAAGTCAATGCGGGCGGCGATGGAGATAGAGAAAAAAGATCTCAACTTGCGTTACCAAGAAGCCATGCAGGCGATGAAAACCCTGCCGGAGAAAGAGTTACAGATGGTATCCATCGAGCGCAATTATCGTATTGACGATAATTACTATACTTTCTTCTTGCAAAAACGCGCGGAGGCTGAGATCCAAAAAGCGTCCAACACTCCCGATAACAGCATTATGGATAAGGCTCGTACCACGGCGGTCATGAATGCCAATGCAAAGAAGAAAACAACGACCACCTATCTGATTATAGGTTTCTTGATTCCGTTAGTGCTGATTGTGCTGAGTGAATTGCTTAATAATAAGATTCGTTCACCTAAAGAGGTGATGAAACTCAAATCTTTCCGTTTAATAGGTACCTTACGTCACGCGCGCAGTCAAAACCCGACCTTGGTCAAGGCATCGCCTCGGTCTAGTTACACAGAAATGCTTCGAGCCATTCGTACACGCTTAGAGTTCATTATGCGTCGTAAGGATAAGATGGTGATTAGTATCACTTCTACCGAATCAGGCGATGGTAAGACCTTCCTGGCTACGAACCTGGCTGCCTTGTATGCGATGGCTGGCAAGAAGACTTTGCTGATTGATTTGGATATGCGTAAACCGAATATTCATACCAAGTTAGGAATCGAGAATGGTAACGGATTATCGAATTATCTGATAGGTGATTGCCCGTTAAGCGAGGTATTGATTAAAGATACGACGTTCGGCTTTGATTTCCTGCGTGCCGGTACGATTCCGCCTAACCCGGGAGAATTAGTGCACGTAGATAAGTTGAATGAACTGTTCCAACAATTTCGCGAGGAATATGACTTCGTCGTAATTGATACCTCTCCTATCGGTTTGGTTCCGGATGCCTATGCCATCATTGAACAAAGCGATGTGTGCTTGTATGTTATTCGCTGCATGCAGACCAATAAATCCTTCTGCAAACAAACCTTGCAACAAATAGCCGAAGTGGTGGATAATCCAGAGAAGATACAATTGATTCTATCGGATATTCCGACCTCCGGTCGTCATTCATACGGCTCGGGTTACGGATACGGTTATGGTGGTTACGGCGGATACGGATATGGTCACTATGGCTATGGCGGTTATGGAGGATACGGATATGGAGAAGGCCGTAAGGGAAAGAATCATAGTTCGTTGTATGGCAAACTCTATGGACGGTTATTCAAAGAAGATGAGACGCGTCAATCGTACCAATATTATCACCACGACGAGGACGAAGAAAGTTGAAAGATGAAAGGAAATGGCATTAGCTTTTGATAATAATAAATATATCCGCATTCAGTCGGAGAACATCCGTGAGCGGATTGCAAAGTTTGGCAACAAACTCTATTTGGAGTTAGGCGGCAAATTATTTGACGATATGCACGCCAGCCGTGTGCTACCTGGATTTATGCCGGATAGTAAGTTGCGTATGTTAACGCAGTTACGCGATTCATTGGAGATCGTAATTGTCATCTCTGCCTTGGATATAGAGCGC
Organism: Paludibacteraceae bacterium; assembly: GCA_017444615.1. Lineage (GTDB taxonomy): Bacteria > Bacteroidota > Bacteroidia > Bacteroidales > Paludibacteraceae > Colicola. The sequence goes on from JAFSWF010000052.1 coordinate 26,237, forward strand.
AATAAGGTTCGGCAAGATTTAGGTATTACATACGATGAGGATGTGTTGCGGTTACGAGAGGAGTTCATGAACCGCAATTTTCTGGTGTCATCTGTGGTTGTGACGCATTATACAGGTCAGCGTTCGGCAGACGCTTATCGTCAGCGTTTGGAACGACAAGGCATCAAAGTGTATTTCCACTATACGATAGAAGGTTATCCGCATAACGTGGAGTTGATTGCATCCGAAGATGGATTCGGTCGCAATGATTATGTAGAGACCACTCGTCCTTTGGTAGTGGTAACGGCACCCGGTCCTGGAAGCGGTAAGATGGCGGTTTGCTTGTCGCAATTATACAACGAGCAACGGCGAGGACGTGAAGCCGGATATGCTAAGTTTGAGACCTTCCCTGTTTGGAACCTGCCGCTGAAACATCCGCTCAATGTCGCGTACGAGGCGGCTACTGCCGATATACAGGACGTGAACATGATTGACCCATTCCATTTGGAAGCCTATGGTAAAACGGCTGTCAATTATAACCGCGATATAGAGATATATCCCGTTTTAGATGCTTTGTTTACTTCTATTTATGGAGAGAGCCCTTATAAGTCGCCGACAGACATGGGTGTGAACATGGTGGGATTCTGTATAAGCGATGATGAGGTTTGCCGCGAGGCAAGCAAGCAGGAGATTATTCGGCGCTATTTCCATGCCTTGTGTCAGATGGCAAACGGCGCATTGAATGAGCAAGAAATACAGAAATTAGCCTTACTCCAGAAGCAAGTAGGCATAAATACGGCTTATCGCAAGACCGTTGTAGCCGCCCGTGAACGTCGTGAGCAGGCGGGAGTAGGGCTTCCTTTCACACACGCAGCGGCGATGGAGTTAGCAGACGGGCGTATTATCACCGCGGAGGCTGGTCAATTATTAGGATCATCTGCTGCACTGTTGCTGAATGTGATGAAAGAGTTGGCGGGCATTGATCATGAGGTAAAATTGATTCCGCAGAATATGATTGAACCTATTCAGCGAACGAAGATAGAGTACTTACATGGCAGAAACCCGCGTTTGCATACGGATGAAGTGTTAGTGGCACTATCTGTCTTGGCGCTTAATGATGAGAATTGCCGTCGCGCATTGGCTACCTTGCCGCAAATGAAAGGCTGTCAAATGCACTCTACGGTTATGTTACGCGATGTTGATCTGCGAACCTTTTCGAAATTAGGCGTTGACCTGACCTCCGATCCTTCGAAGAAATAAGGCTTATTGTTCCAAGAGCCACTTTACTGCCTGTCGGTAGATTTTTTCAAACTCTAAAGTTGTTTCCAATGGGAAACCATAGATGAGCGTTGCATGTTGCCAACCAACGGCAGCTGGGCATCGCATATCTTGATACGTAGCCATCACTTCTGTACTATCTCCGTAGGGCTTGAGTCCTTCGGGAGTACACGTGAAGAGTTGGTTCTCATTTGGTTCCAATAAGATATTATACACGCGATGTTTGGGCCCCGTTATGCGGCCGGAATGTGTGGCTTGACGTGCGTAATAACTCGTATGCAAAGTCGATTGAAGCCATTGAGCAGGGGTATTCACCCAATGGTCAGCACTAATGAGTAGTTTGCCACCAGCAACCACGTGCTGGGAGAGAATCTCTTGGTTGGCTGCGTTTAAAGGCGTTTTATTGCGCCCGCAGATATAATCGATTAAGTTGAAAGTTGATAGTTGAGAGTTGAAAGAGGATAGGAATGCGGGTGTGCAGGAGGCGTAACTGATATACATTCGCCGTAGAGCCAGTCCGTGTTGGACGGCGTAGTCATGCGTATTACCAATGGTTAGTTCGCCTGCGTGATCGCGATAACACGCTCCCCATCCGCAGTTATCGTCATCGGTCCATAGACTCGCGCGCGAGTAGTTCCATTGTTGACCAATATATGCGCAGGAGAAGTTATTCTCGCAGGCATACGAACTGGGTACTATACCCGCGTTGATAGAATCTGCGAACCATTCCGGGCCATACACTTCGTTGAACCCATCGACCACCAAGGCAGTAGGCGCGTTGGTATCCGGACTGCGATAAGCGCTAACGATAGGACTTGGGAAACTAAGACCACCGTCATTACCGGCCACTATGTAGCAGTTATATTGAATGTTTGGCTTAAGGTCGATGTGTGTGTGAGTGGTTTTATCCACTTGCGTAATATTCCACTCCCCGTCATTCTCTTGAATATAGACGAGGTAATATGAAGGCGTCGCCGTCGGCTCGATGGAGTCTAACACCGGTTGCCAACGAATAGTACCATCTAAGTCGAAGGCTACTTGTTCGATAGGTAGGGGCTGCACAACTGCCGATTTGCCGTTGATGGAACGCAGGATTCCTTTGTAGAGTGACCGCATTGCTGTGAAGCGAAAAGCAGGGTCTAAACCATACCGCATATCCGCCATGTTCTTATGACTGAGCAGTTCAACGAGCACGGAAGGTACGACGGGAACACGCGACTCGCAGTAATTGGCTTCTTTGAGTTGACGACGTGTCCATTCGGGCGCTATATAGCGAAGGTCATTGGTGAGTTGTGTTTGGATGATGTCGCCTAAAAGGCGGTTTTCTTTCTCTCGGTTTCGGCCGTCCCTTAGGGTCGTTTGACCATCATCATCTTTAGCGGTGTAGATGCATAATGTGCCTATGATGGTGGAATCATTCTCGCTGTCATTTCCGTCTGTATGGAGCGCTAAACATAATTCGAGTGGCACGTCGAGCGAATTCACCCACATGGCCCGACATTTCATATCATCCTTGTATTGGTCACCTTCATATAAATCCCAAATGGCAGAGTCCACTTGTTGCGATTGTAACCAATAGCGGGCTCCTTCACACCACTGTGGCATACCGGAAAGCCCCAATTCATCGTTCTCCAAACCTGCACGGGGCATATAGATGGTTGCTCCTGCGTTCTCAAGCATCTTGCGTAGAAGGCGAACATATTCTTGGCTATACAAGTCTTCCACTGTGGTCCAAAGCGTTGCACGCTGCCAAATCCACTCATTGCGAGCGGTATTGAAGTATAACCCATGACTTGGCCAAAGGGCGATATTCTTATCCGTGAGGTCTTTTTGCTTTCCTGCTTTGAGGACGCCTTTGCCATAATCGGTGATGAGTTCTTCCAAACTCTGCCGACCGGATATGACGGTTATAGTACCCTTGTCATGTCCAAGCACCCACCGGCTGACGAGACGATTGAGTTCCTTAACGCGTTGAGGGGTCCAACTGATACCACCTAAAGTGGCATTAGTACGTACAATAACCTTATTGCCATTAACGCGAAGGGCTTTCACTTTGACGGGCGGTGACCATAATGGCGAGAAGCCGGTATAAGCGGTTAAGGAATCGCCCAAAGACTCCATGGTGACCGCGGCTTGGGCGGAGGGGAGAATGAGAAGGGCGCAGAGGAGTAGTATATAGCGTAATTTAGTCATGTTTATGTTTGATTGAAATTTTTAGACCTCTATTGACGGGGCGGACGCGATAACCTGCTTGACGAAGTTGTTGCAGCAGACCTTTATCGCCGCCTAAATAGATGGCATTGAGGGTAATAAAGCAGGCTCCTTCGGAGAGATATGGTTTGAGACGTTTCACCCATTGTTGGTTACGTTGGCAATAGACCTGATAGTCCGAAAAGGAGATAGAAGTTGTGTTATCTGGGCCTTCAACTTGGTAAGCCATGTCGGATAAACGTCCCATAAGGTACATTTCGCGGAGGATTCGTTCTTGCTTGACCTCGTTCTCAGGGTATTCCATCACTTTGAGCAGTTCTTTACACTGCCAATGAAAGGGTTCACGGTCGAAAAGCATATACATCGTTTCACCGATATTATCCAAACCCAATACGGGTATGTTTCGTTCTACCGCCACCGATTCGAAGAAACTCTCCATGGAGCGTTGTTCATCATAGTGGAGCCATTGTTTCATCAGTTCCGTGCGGAACATCTCTGTAAGGTAGGAGGGTTTCATGCGGCATAGTTTATCGAGCCCCATGCCTAAATTGATACGGAGTGTATTATCGATAAATTCGTATTCCTGTTCGGTGTAGAAATTGCTAAGTTTGACGGAGTCGGGTAGGCTAGCCGCTTGACGAAGCGCTGCCAAGGCTTCATAGTCCTGCATGGCAAATTCCGTCAGCACTTTATTGCATTTAGAGAAAGTAGCAAAGACATTGGGAATCGTATCCAAAAAGGTCATATCTACAAGGCGATTCGTCGCCAAGATATACGACTTTGCTTTGCTACTATTTCCGCTGATTTCGTATAAGAGCTCTGCTGATGTACAAAGTGACCATGTACAAAGGACAAAGGTTAGTATATATCGAATCTTTCTCATTTGAATCTGCTGATTAAGTTATAGGCTTGATAGATACCTAACTCACCGGCTTTAGAGAGATCTGCCAACCCTTTCTCTTGTTCACCGGTGTAGATGTAAGTTAGACCACGGTTGAAATATGCCTCGGCAAAATCGGCGTCCAGTTCAATGGCTTGAGAATAGGCATCAATGGCTGCTTTCCAAGCGCGTTGGGCGCAGAATATATTGGCTTTGTTATAGTATGCAAAGTCGAAGTCCGGTTGGAGACGCAACACTTGATCATAATCGCGCAACATGATATCAAAGTCCATGGAGCCTGTCTGTTCTTGCTCGCCGGTGGCACGCTGGTATTCAATCAAGCGGTAGCGCCAGTTGGCTCTACAGAACGTGATGATCGTTGAGAGTTGAGTGTCGAGTGTTGAGAGTTGCAGGGCACGCGTGCAATCATCAATGGCAGAAGTGTAGTCTTGGACGATGGCAAACTCAATGGCACGCGCAAAAAAGAGGATGGCGGATGGCGCTTCGTCGATATAACGTGAGAGGCGGGTGATCTCCGAGAAATGGAAATCGACCATCTCTGCCGTAAGAGCAAACTCTTGGCTGGTGAACCGTAGCGTAGCCGGTAGAACTTCACTTTTATTGAGCTGATCCACTAGTGGATGGTAATAGTTGGTACGCCTCAGACTTTGGTCTTGACTGTAGTAGGAAAGGACAATATTGGGTTCATTGATAACATCTTGGTATCTTTTTTGTACAGAACCGCGTGTCTTTGATTCGTATTTCTGATCCTCTTCTGGGATGTCTTGGTTATTCTGCGCGGTAGTGGAAGAGAACTCCTTGCGGTGGTCTTTCTTCTGCGGTTGCGCGTCTGCGATGAGAATATCTGTATTGGGTTGAGAGGCTTGTTGAGCTTGTATCTCCTCCTTGCGTGCCTCTAAGTCGGCTGCCTGTTTGCGATATTTGTAAGCTGCTTTCTCATTACCCATTTTATCCATCGCTTGCGCTGCAAGGTAATAACTGGGCAGGAAATACGGATAGCGGTTGATGAGTTGCTTCATATCCGCTTCTACCGCTTTCCATTGCTTAAGCTGAAGTTCGACTAATCCTCGCTGGTAGCGTAACTCTACGCGTTCGGGTGCCAATTCAATTGCCCTGTCGAAATCTTCGAGGGCGTGGTTGTAATCGCCTACCTCTTGGCGCATGAAACCACGGTTGTAATAGGTGTCCGCTTCATTAGGCGCAAGGTGAACCGCTTGATCATAATCGGAGAGGGCTCCGCGGTAATTATGACGATGGTAGTGAATGACGCCTCGGTTGATGTAATCGCCGGCCCATTTAGAGCCAAGATTGATGGCTTGAGTCAGTTGTACGTAGGCATCATCTTCGCGACTGAGCATTAAGTTTGTTACGCCTAAGGCGGACCAGACGGCAGGATTGAACTTGTCGTATTCTGCGGCGTGTGTGAAGGCATCCAAGGCCGCAAGCGTATCCTCTTTGAGAATACAAACGCGTCCTTTCTCACTCCATACGGAGGCGGACTGCGGTTCGCGGCGTAATAGTTGTTCGATGTCTTCCAATGCGGAATCGTATTGTTTCATCTGTGCACGGGTGTCGGCACGAAGGAGCATATACGTGCGGTTTTCAGGCGAGAAATGTAGCGCTTCTGTATAATCTGCTTCGGCTTTCTCCAGTTGGTTCAGTTGGAGGTAAATATATCCGCGTGCGTAGTACATACCGGGCGAGAAGGGATTGCGTTCGATGGCGGAGTTGCAATCTCGCAAAGCGCCTTGGTAGTCCTCCAATTGAATCTTGGCAATGGCTCTGTAGAAATATGGTTCACTCAAGTAAGGCTTGAGATGGATAACTTGATTAAAGTATTGGATGGAGAGCACGTAATCCTCAAAATACAAGGCATTTCGTCCGATGGCAGTTATGCGGTCGGTGTTCAATTGAGCGTAGCAAATTGAAAATTGAAAATTGAGAATTGAAAGGACGATGAGTCCTAACAATCTCAATCTTATATGTGTTCTTTCACCTTTCACCTTTCACTTTACTTACAGCCTTCATTGGGGTCAAACCATGCGGGCACATCGAATTGCTCTTCGGGGTTATAGCCTAATTCCGGGTCTGCGTAGATCTTCTGCATATAAATAGCACAGATAGGAAGCGCCATCGAAGCGCCTTGGCCTTCGGCTAAGTTATCAAAATGGATGGCACGATCTTCTCCTCCTACCCATGAACCATTGACGAGCGAAGGGGTGAAGCACATGAACCAACCGTCGGAGTTATTGTTGGTAGTACCTGTTTTACCACCCATCGGTGCTTTGATGCCATATTTGAAGCGTACGCGAACGCCAGTTCCGTGATCAAGCACCTCACGAAGCATGTAAATCATCTTATAAGCTGTAGTCTCGCTGATGATCTCGTGTGTGCGTGGCGTGAAAGTGCCAATGACATTGCCGTTGTTATCTTCTATATGGGTGACGTAAAGAGGCTCAGTGCGAATACCTTTGTTGGCAAACGTAGTATAAGCATCCACCATCTCTTCCACACTCACTTCGCATGGACCCAAGCAGAGTGAAACGACGGGATCTAATTGGCCTTGAATACCAAAGGATTGCATCATTTTAACCAATTGTTCGGGTGTGAAGAGCGACATTAAGTATGCCGACATCCAGTTAGATGATACGCGTAGTCCCCATGCGAGCGTAACGGTATCGCCTCGGTTGTTCTCATGTGTGTCTCGCGGAATCCACACATCTCCGTTCGGTAAAACGACACAAATAGAGTCATATACCCATGTTTCGCACGGCCACATGCCTTCGTCCATCGCCAGGGTGTAGAGATAGGGCTTGACGGTTGAACCAACTTGCCGGCGACCTTTGGTGGCCATGTCGTATTGGAAATGCGCGAAGTTAGGTCCGCCTACATAGGCTTTGACATGTCCGGTATGCGGATCCATAGACATAAATCCGCATCGGAGGTAACTCTTCTGCCATTTGATGGAGTCATAAGGCGACATGACGGTATCAATCATTCCTCTATCGTAGGTGAAAACTTGCATTTCTCGCTTGGTGGCAAAGGCTTTGGTGATAGAATCGTTGCTATACCCTGCGCGTTTCATCATTCGATACCGGTCTGTTTGACGCATAGAGCGGTTCATAATGCCATCTATTTCATCCTTGGTCAGATCTTGGGAGAAAGGTGCCGTCTTTTTCCGGCGAAGCTCTTTGAAGAAACTCTTCTGCTGCGCCTGCATATGTTCGCTAACGGCTTCTTCGGCATAGCGTTGCATGCGCGAGTCGATGGTCGTATAGATCTTTAGACCGTCTTGGTAGATATCGTATTTGGTACCATCCGCTTTGCGGTTCTTCTCGCAAAAACCATAGAGCGGGTTGTTATCCCATTGCCAACGATCGAGTTTATATTGGAGTTTATTCCACTCGGCGTATTCGCTTTCTTTAGGCTCTTTGGCGGTAAGCACAACGCGCAGATACTCACGGAAATAAGGTGCAATGCCTTGCTTGTGGTCCACGGAGCTGTAGTGCAATTCGAGTGGCAGTGAAGCCACCGAATCGCGAGTAGCTTCATCGATGTAACCATATTTGGCCATCTGGCTTAGCACCGTGTTACGGCGGTTAGTAGCACGCTGTGGATGGCGAACGGGGTTGTAAAGGGACGGGTTCTTACACATACCTACGAGCATTGCCGCCTCTTCTAATTTAAGATCCGCGGGCGTGGTCGAAAAATAGACTTGCGACGCCGATTGAATACCTACGGCATTGTAGAGAAAATCGAATTGATTGAGGTACATGAGTAGGATTTCATCCTTTGAATAGAGACGTTCAAGTTTGGTGGCAATCACCCATTCGATAGGTTTTTGCATGGCGCGTTCGAAGATATTATTCGCTCGCGGTGACCATAACTGCTTGGCTAACTGCTGGGTGAGCGTCGAACCTCCTCCAGCGCGACCAAGTTTGAGAATGGCACGAAACATCGACTTGAGGTCCACACCTGTGTGCTGATAAAAACGCACGTCCTCTGTGGCTACCAAGGCGTTGATGACATTGGGTGAGAGATCGGTGTACTGCACACCGACGCGGTTCTCGTAACGGTAATAGCGTCCGAGTGATTGCATATCGGATGAGATAATCTCGCTGGCGAAAGTGTTCTTCGGGTTTTGGAGCTCTTCCAGCGGCGGCAAATAGCCTAAGGCTCCGCGGGTGATGAGCCACATGATTAAGAAGACCAGTAAGATTCCTCCTATAAATAGTCCCCAGAACCATAAGAGGAACGGTTTGTACCAAGATTTCGTTTTCATATCATCAATTTTTCTATTATTCGGTTTAATATATGGAGCCCTTTTTGCGTGACCACCACACGGTCATCTTGGGTGATGAGTAGCTGATTGTATCTAGTAAAGTCTAGGATTACCTCGTCTCTCTCTCGTGTTGCATTCGTATCGGATAGGTGAATGCCTTGGCTCGTTCGGAGGCCTAACATGATGCGTTCGTTGTACTGATCGCGTGGGGTGAGCGTTTCGCTTTCTCGCAACAAATTGTGTGCCAGAATGCCGTTGATGTAAGCATTTAGGTCATCGGGGTTCCAACTACGGACGGGTTGGGTGTTATTGCGCGGGTCGTTTGTAGCAGAGAGCGGGTCGTTTGTAGCAGAGAGCGGGTCGTTTGTAGCAGAGAGCGGGTCGTTGGCGTTGGTGTGCGTGTTAGTTATATATGAATGCGCGCCCGCGCCTACGCCTACGTAAGGCGTGTTGTTCCAATAACTGCTGTTATGCTTGGATTCGTATCCGGGGAGCGCGAAATTGCTTACTTCATAATGAACGAATCCTGCTTGTTGTAGGCGCTGGCAGAGCGTATCGTATAGCTCGTTTTCGAGGTCCTCGTCGATGGGCGTGATTTGTTTGGCGTCGCGAAGGCGTGTGAGAGCGGTGTCTTCTTCGTACATCAGGCCGTAGGAAGAGATGTGCTGCACGTTGAGGCTTAGGGCGATGTCGATGTCAGAAAGCCATTGTGCCTTTGTTTGGGAGGGAATGGCGTACATGAGATCAATGGAGATATTGGCAAAGCCGGCTTCTTGGGCTGTGCATACCGCTTCCATAGCTTGGGCAGCGGAGTGCCGGCGTCCTAAGAACTTCAGCAATTCGTCTTGGAAAGACTGTATGCCGATAGATAGCCTATTGACACCTGTCGCGCGAATTGATTGCAAGTATTTCAAAGAGATATCTGCCGGATTCATTTCCATCGTTATTTCGATGGCGTCTTGTGTACCGATGGCTTGGAGGATAGAATGGATGTGCTCGGGCGTGAGTACGCTGGGTGTGCCGCCGCCGATGTAAATAGTACGGAGCGGTTCGCCGGTCTCGTTCTTACGTTCGGCTATTTCTTGCAAAAGAGCTTGGATGTATTCGTCCCGCTTCTCCAAAAGGGTAGTAGAGAAGAAGTCGCAGTAAATGCAACGCTTTTTGCAGAAGGGAATATGTACGTAGATACCAGCCATTTAATCTTTCTTCCAAAAAATAGTACCGACGAGCTCGTCGGGTAAGTATTGTTGTGCTACCCAATGTCCCGGAAAATCATGCGGGTATTTATAGCCGTCAGCGTAGCCGAGTTCTTTCATCAACGAAGTCGGGGCATTGCGTAAGTGTAGTGGAACCGGTAAGTTGCCGGTGGCTTGCACTTTCGCGATTGCATCATCGATGGCAAGATAAGCGGAGTTATCTTTCTTGCAGGTCGCCAGATAAATGGTCGTCTCTGCGAGCGGAATACGCGCTTCGGGCCATCCTATTTTATTGACGACATCAAAGCACGTGTTGGCAAGGAGCATCGCGTTGGGGTTGGCAAGACCAATATCCTCACTGGCGGAAATGACTAATCGGCGAGCAATGAACTTGGGATCTTCGCCGCCTTCTATCATGCGTGCGAGCCAATAAATGGCGGCTTGCGGATCACTGCCGCGGATGGATTTGATGAAGGCAGAGATGATATCATAGTGCATTTCTCCATCCTTGTCATAGGCGACAGGATTCTGCTGTAATTGGCGTGTGACAGTATCATTAGTAATGATCCGTTCGCCGCTGTTGCTGACTAACTCAATGATATTGAGCAGTTTACGTGCATCTCCTCCGCTGTAGCGCAGGATGGATTCCGTTTCTTTGACTTCTATATGGAGCGAACGAAGGTATTCGTCTTGGGTAAGGGCGCGATGGAGCAGTTCGAGCAAATCCTCTTTGTCGAGCGACTTGAGCACATAAACCTGGCATCGGCTGAGCAGCGGTGTGATGACTTCGAACGATGGGTTCTCGGTCGTGGCGCCAACGAGGGTGATGGTACCTTCTTCTACGGCTCCCAGCAGGCTGTCTTGTTGGGACTTGGAGAAACGATGGATCTCGTCGATGAAGAGGATAGGACTGCGGCTGTCTGCCGGCGCAAAGAGGCCACTGTTGAGTGAGGCATTTCGTTTGGCTTTATCAATCACATCACGCACTTCTTTCACGCCGCTGGTCACTGCCGAAAGGGTATAAAATGGCCGCTGTAACTGATGCGCAATGATGCGAGCGAGCGTCGTTTTGCCTACGCCGGGAGGTCCCCATAGAATGAAAGATGCAATATTGCCGCTCTCAATCATCTGGCGAAGGATAGCTCCTTCACCTACGAGGTGCTTTTGGCCTATGTATTCATTGAGCGTCTTGGGACGCATTCGTTCAGCTAAAGGTAGCATAAAGACATTTACAATTTAGTCATTAATTTGTTCATTTAGCAATTCTTTCGCTGTGTTTTTTGCTGCCTGTGTGACGTTATTGCCGCTGAGCATGGAAGCAATTTCGGTGATACGTTCTTCGTTGGTGAGGAGACGGATGTGCGTTTCGGTACGCGTTTCGGTGTCGGCTTTGAAGACCTTGTAGTGCGTTTGCCCGAGTGCCGCTATTTGTGGCAAATGGGTGATGGCGATGATTTGTCGGTGTTGTGCCATCTCACGCATGATTGTTGCCATTTGGGTGGCAATGTCTCCACTCACACCGGTGTCTATCTCGTCAAAAATGATAGTTGGTAATCCTTTCGTGCTGGCAATGAGCGATTTAACACAAAGCATCAATCGGCTTATCTCACCGCCTGAAGCCACCTCACTCACGGCACGCAAGCTCTGGTTGAGGTTGGCAGCAAAGCGTATCTGCACTTCATCGCAGCCCGAGGGTGTGAAATCTGTGGTTGGGTTAACGAGAATATCTATATTGGCGTGCGCAACGCCTAATTGTTTCATTCCTGCAATGAGCCGCTGACAGATAGAAGGGATGATGGTTTGGCGACTTTGCGTCAGCGCTTTGGCTGTTTGCGTGAGGGCTGAGCGTTTGGCGTTCAGATTTTTCTCTGCTTGCGCAATGTCGAAATCGAAACTATCCAGACGGTTCACTTGTTGCGCCAATTCTTCGCGCGTAGCGATGAGTTCTTCGATGGTCTCAGCGCTGAACTTATGCAATAAGCCGTTGAGCGTGTCCAGCCGCTCTTCTATCCATTGCAGTCGCCGCGGGTCCATTTCCACACGATTGAGAGTTCGTTCGGCTTCTTCGGCGATGTCTTGCAATTCAATGCGTGCGGAGTCAATGCGTTCTTGGAGTTCCGGTGCCGCTTCGTCTAACCGACACGTACGCAGGGCATCAATGGCACTGCCTTGCTCTCCGTTCAAGGCTTGTACTGCCAGTTCTAAAGCGGCACGAATATCCTCGGCGTGGCTAAGCCGATATTGTTCCTGCTCTAATTGCTCGAGTTCGCTTTCTTGCAGCGCCGCTTCGTCTAATAACTTATAGCGATATTGGATATAATCGGCGTCTTGTTGGCTCTTTCGTGCGAGTGCTTGCAGGTCCTTGAGTGCTTGCAACGCCGCTGTATATTGCTCATACTGAGTGGTATATGTCGTTTTAATCGACTCGTTGGAAGCCACTGCGTCCACTATTTCTAATTGGAAATCGGGATTCTCGATAAGCAAGTTAGCGTGCTGTGAATGGATGTCAATCAGGCGTGTGGAGAGGGCTTTGAGTTCTTGCAGCGTCACTACCGAATCATCGACGAACGAACGACTCTTACCATTGGCGTATAGTTCGCGGCGAATGATGCCTTCGTCAAATTCCGCCTCGATAATACATTTATCTTCTCCGTCGGTAATGGCTTTGCTATCTGCGCGCGCGCCCAGTACTAAGGCCAACGCACCCAAGATAATACTCTTACCGGCACCGGTCTCACCGGTTAGCACCGAAAAACCCGAACCAAAGTCAATGTCCAAATGGCTTATCAGCGCGTAGTTTTGTATGTGTAAGTGTTTAAGCATTATTCATTAATTCGCTCATAAGTGTTTTGCCGTGTGGGATCAATATCCATGAGAATCTCATATACGGCTTTTTTCTCTTTGTCGGTTCCTTGGCGGAAGATATCTACTAACTCATCCGCCTTGGCATCGAGGAATGTATTCACCACATACGTAGCCGGTCGAGCGCGGTACGCTTCGCGCAGGGTAGGCATACCTTCCGCAATCCGAGCACGTCCGTTGGTCACATTTCCGCTCATCTCGTCCAAGCCCAGACGATGGTACTCATAGTAGAAATGGCGGTATTTGCGGAAAGACTCGTCCAAGAGGTTATTGATCAAGGCGTAGCGATTCCTATTGCTGTCAAAGGCTAACCACCCGCGTTGCTCCACACCCTCCATGCTGGCCGATTGACACGCATTGACAATCTCTTCGCATTGCTGGAAATAAGGAGTGCCACCTAAACGCTGGAAACTATCTGCATCATGACCAATAATCAGGTAACAATAGTATGCCAACATCGCTGTGAGGTTGGTAGTGAATTGATTCTGCTGATAATCGAGCCGGTCAAACTCCTGATAGGTGAAGTGAAAAGTGGGATCCTTGAAGTTAAGCAGCGGCGTGGTATAGGAGGACCCATATACGGGTCGACGGCTCTGCAAGGTCATCTCGCAGTTGTATTGATTATTGGCCACCGCATTGACGAGGATGAACATAGAGCATTCGATCTTCTCCTGTTCTGCAAAGGTCATGTTTGTCCAGCGATTTTGGTTCATAAAGTCCTCAATAGCTACCTTAAGCGTTTCAAAAACCTGCTTATTGGTTCCTTCAATCCTATCGGAATTGATGGTCACGGTGCAGTTGATCTCTTGCGCAGCAAGAGGAATACAGAACAAGGAGCAAAGAGCAAGGACAACTATGTTTCGTTTAAATAGGTTCATTACGAAATATTAATTATTCACTGTTCACTATTCACTATTTCGATATCGAAATAATATTTCCTGTCTTTTCGCTAATGACAATCACCGGCAACTGCTTTCCTGTGAAAAGCTCTTTGGCTAGCGGCACATCCACACCGAATTGCGCTACAGGGAGGGTCTTGGAACCCAAGAGTTCGTTTTGGAAACGCACTTCAAGCGTAGCATATCCCGGCAGGTTGTACACAATAGACGAAGGGCCGGAGATCTTTTTGCTTTTCTTTGCAGGCTGTTCTTCAGCGGGTGCTTGTAATTGGGGATGCGTATAGACACTATGGATGCGAATCGGTTTGGCATCAATATTCTCGGCGCTCGTAAAACCATTCTCCGCGGAGAAATAGAGCAAGTCGTTGGTTATAAGGGCATCACCTTTCGGACAGATATCAATGTTCTTATGGGCGATACTACGTGTAGTCTTACCTGTGAAAAGAAGGGTCAGTTGCGCTTCTTGTTTAGCCAACTCTTCCAACACCAGTTTCATCGCTGTGCCATCAGCCGGTGCGTGCTCCAATTCGCCACTGAGCAGGTACATGCGAGTCTCACGCAGACGGAAGATATGTTTGGCTACCAACGCCGCCTCTTCCGCCGGAGTCTTAGCTTCGAGTATATCTTCAAGCAGCGGCAAGGCTTCGGGTGTTGTCACTTTCGGAGTCTCTTTCTTCTCCGACTTGCGTGGAGCGGGTTGGTTTGGCGCAGGCAGATTATATCCCTTGAGCAAACCTTTCTCATTGATGCTCAACCATTGAACCGGCACATCGCTATCCGATGGGATGATATGTGCGCGCGTAAGATCTGCGGTAGTGCGGGTGTGAAAAGACACGCCCTCTAAGCGAAAGATCGTTTGGTCTTCCTCTATCGCATCCTTGATACCTAATAATTCCTCGGCATAGGCGGCATAGAGACCTTTTTCCTGCTTTTCTATACTGAATTGAAAATCCAGTACAATCGTTGTTTTAGGACTGTAATAAACCAGCGCGGACTCGCCTTGTGGCACGTTTTGCGCCATCAATGCGCTACTCATCATTGCTCCAAAGAGCAGAATTACCATTCGTTTCATATCTAAATCTCAAATGTCAAATTTCAAATTTCAAATGTTCTTTGGACCATATTTTCCATGCTTCTTGGGCTTGACCGATTAGCATCTCTTTGCCGTTCTGTATGGTCGCTCCTTGTGCTTTGCCTCGTTGCAAGAACAAGGTCTCTTCGGGATTGTACACGCAGTCAAACAGTAGATGCCGTGCGGTGACGTGTTCAAACGGTATAGGCGGACAAGTGTCTATCTCGGGGTACATTCCTAAAGGGGTGCAGTTAATAATCACTGTGTGAGCGACCAGCACATCGTCGTTCAATTCTCCATAACTCATCTGTCCCACTTGAGGGGTTCGGCTGACGAGGGTAGGGTGAATGCCCAGTAGGCGCAATCCGTGGCACACAGCTTTGGAGGCCCCGCCCGTTCCTAACACGAGTGCCTGCCTATCAAAGGGACGCAACAACGGTCGGATAGAAGCGATGAACCCTGTACAATCGGTGTTATAACCAACTCGCTTATGCACCACATTCACGGCGCCTATCTCTTGAGCGGTGGGGTCTAAGGCATCAAGGAAAGGAATGATAGCTTCTTTGTATGGGAACGTCACATTAAAGCCATCCAGCGTGTCCAGGAGTTCGTTCACTCGTTCACTCGTTAACTCGCTCAACGGATACAACGAGTACTCCGCGTCAATATGTTCGCGGGAGAACTTCTCATTGAAATATTTCGCCGAGAAGGAGTGAATAAGCGGATTACCTATTATACCGAAATGACCCATAATTTGCCGTGTTTAATAGTGCCTTGGTGCGTTTTGGAAGTAAACACTTTGCCTCCTTCTCCGCGATGCAAGGCATCATAAATCTTATCTATTTCCGAAAAGCCGAAGGGACGCAGTTTCTCATATAGTTTGGCTAATCCGGCCTCTCGTGTATCCTTTCCGTCCAACAGGTCTGCGTACCCTTGCATATGCTCAGCCGTCTGTGCCATATGCTCGATTTCCGACTTGCTATAGTGTTTTAATTGCTCGCGAATGGCATTTCTTGCAATGGACAAATCGGTGTTCGTAGAATCCACCACCCACTTAATCTTTCTTTTGTCGCGCAAGTAATGCTCTATATAATCGCGTGTCGTGCAGAGCAACGGACGCACGATAGGTATATGATTAGGTGCTTCGGAGGTTTCTGTCTTGGGACGCATTCCGGCTAATCCTCTCAACCCTGCCCCGCGTTTGAGATTGAGTAACAGGGTCTCTGCTTGGTCATTCTGATGATGTGCCACACAGATAGCTTGGCAACCGTGTTCATGAGCAATCGTATCAAACCACGCATAACGCTGTTCGCGAGCTGCCATCTCTATGCTGATACCCTGTTCGCGCGCGTTAGCAGCGGTGTCGAATTGTGCTACCTCAAGCGGAACTTGCCATTGCGCACATAGATCCCGCACGAACGCTTCGTCGCGATTACTCTCTTCGCCACGGAGATGAAAATTGCAATGTGCCGCAAGGCAACTATAACCGGCTCGCAGCAGCACATCCAGCAGCGCTACACTGTCTGCACCGCCACTGATAGCGACTAAAACCGGCTTATCCTTAACCAGCAATTCCCGCTTACGAATATATGTACTTACTCTCCGTAACACGTTTCAACTTTCATCTTTACATTTTCCCCTACAAGCTATCCAAGTCCACTAATTTATTGACGATCGCATAGATGGTCAAACCCGCAGTAGAGTGGATATTCAGTTTGCGGGCTATATTCTTGCGATGCGAGATGACGGTATGCGTTGAGATAAACAGCACATCGGCTATTTCTTTGTTACTCAATCCTTTAACCACTTGCACCAAAACATCTTTCTCTCGCTCACTCAACTCTTCCGTCTCTGGAATGGACATCCGTTTGCGTCGGTTTTGTACGGCATGTAGGGCGGGACGAAGAATCTCATCTTCGATGGCACAATGATCCGCAAAGTCCCGTTCCGTGTGCCATAAATCGCTCATCACACCTATCAACGCATAACTGACGTGAATATGTTGGTTCTCATCGTCAGACGCCTGTGCCTCATCGGCAGGGTAGTACTTGATAATCAGGTTCTTAATCTCCGTCAACTTATCGGTAATGCGCTGGTCATCGTGTTCATGTTCCTCATAATTGCCGGCGTCTTCGTGCTCTATATGGGTGCGTATCTCTGCCACAAACTCATCAAAGCATCGAAGAATAAGCATCGGAATCTGGCTGTTAGGATTAGCCGGATTAACGGCTTCTATCAAGGCTCTCCGCAAGCGCGGCAGACGAAAATCTAAAAAGTACGTGTGCGCGTGACGAAGATAGCGATTGAGTGTTTCTATCTCTATGTCAGCGGGCAAAGCGCGCTGACGGAATAGTTTGTAATTCACCACAGCCAGGAAAGTAGGGGTGTGCACATGGTGTGCCAAACAAACCTGTTCGATGGTCTGTTCGCCTACGCCCATATTCAGCCCGAAACGGCTGATGATTTGTATGGCTTCCTCTTCGTGCGCCATCAGGTCGCACATCTTATCGCTCGACTTATACATTGTAACAATTTAACAATTTAACAGCTTAACCATTTAACCCCCTATACCGCACGCGTTTCGGTTCGCAGGCTTCTTCGCCAAGACGCATTTTCTTGTTCTCCTCGTATTCGGAATAACTGCCTTCGAACCAAAAGACCTTGCCGTCTCCTTCGTAAGCGAGGATATGCGTGCAGATACGATCGAGGAACCAACGGTCGTGCGAAATAACAACCGCACAGCCGGCGAAGTTTTCCAAACCTTCTTCCAGGGCGCGAAGAGTATTCACATCAATGTCGTTGGTCGGCTCGTCAAGCAGAAGCACGTTCGCTTCGCTTTTGAGCGTCAACGCCAAATGCAGGCGATTGCGTTCACCACCACTCAGCACACCGCATTTCTTTTCTTGGTATGCGCCGGTAAAATTAAACCGACTCAAGTAAGCGCGGGCATTGATTTCTCGTCCACCCACGCGGATGAACTCTGTGCCTCCACTAATGGTCTCAAAGACCGACTTGTTGGGGTCTATATCCGTGTGCTGCTGGTCCACGTAGCCTATCTTGACCGTCTCGCCGACAGAGAAAGTACCCTTGTCGGCTTGCTCTGAACCGATAATCATCCGAAACAAAGTCGTCTTACCTGCTCCGTTAGGACCGATGACACCCACAATGCCGTTAGGCGGCAGCATAAAATTCAAATCCTCGAACAGCAAACGCTCGCCAAACGATTTGGCTACACCTTCGGCGTTAATAACTTTATTGCCCAAACGCGGACCATTGGGAATGAAGATCTCCAACTTCTCCTCGCGCTCTTTCTGCTCCTCGTTCAACATTCGGTCGTACGATTCCAAACGCGCTTTTTGCTTAGCGTGACGCGCTTTCGGAGCCATGCGAATCCATTCCAACTCGCGCTCAAGGGTCTTACGACGCTTAGAAGCTTGTTTCTCTTCTTGCGCCATACGAGCGGTCTTTTGGTCCAACCAAGAGGAGTAATTGCCCTTCCAAGGAATACCTTCTCCGCGGTCCAACTCTAAAATCCAACCTGCCACATTATCAAGGAAATAACGGTCGTGCGTAATACAGATAACTGTTCCTGCGTATTGCTGCAAGTGTTGCTCCAACCAGTCGATACTCTCCGCGTCCAAGTGGTTGGTCGGCTCGTCAAGCAGCAGCACATCCGGTTGTTGCAATAATAGACGACATAAAGCCACACGTCTGCGCTCACCTCCGGAGAGGGTAGTAACGTTGGCGTCATCAGGTGGGCAACGAAGTGCATCCATGGCTCGATCCAGTTTCTGGTCGATGTTCCAAGCATCAGCCGCATCCAGTTTGTCCTGCAACTCTGCCTGACGCGCCAGCAACTTATCAAAGTCCGCGTCGGGTTCGCCAAAAGCCATATTGATCTCGTCGTACTCCTTGAGCATATCTATCACCGGTTGCACGCCTTCTTGTACCACTTCGCGTACAGTTTTGGTCGGGTCTAACTTAGGGTCTTGCTCCAAGTAGCCAACGCTGTAACCCGGGCTCCAAACAACTTCGCCTTGATACTCTTTCTCAATGCCGGCGATGATCTTAAGCAAGGTAGATTTACCGGCGCCGTTGAGACCGATGATGCCTATCTTAGCGCCGTAGAAGAAACTCAAATAGATGTTCTTCAACACTTGTTTTTGCGGACCGAAATTCTTACTCAGGCCCACCATCGAAAAAATAATCTTCTTATCGTCTGCCATATTCTGCAAAGGTATAATCGTAAGGGTTTTTATCATCTGCGCTGTGACGCTCCGCGCTTATCTGCTTCCATACTTTCGGATCAATTTCAGGAAAGAACGTATCCGCGTCCTCCCAACTATGGTGTATATGGGTGATATAAAGCTTATCCGCCAGAGGCATCATCTGCCGATACACCATTCCGCCGCCAATGACGAAAACTTCACCATTTTCACCATTAAGCGAAGCGTCACCATGAATCACTTCCATCGCTTCCTCGATGGAGTACACCGCCTCTGCGCCTTCGAAAGTCTTGCCTTGCACATCCGTCAACACAATATTGCGACGGTTGGGGAGGGGATGTTTGGGAAGCGAAAAGAAAGTCCGCTCGCCCATCAACACAGTCTTGCCACTCGTTATTTCTTTAAAATGCTTCAAATCGGCGGGCAAATGACACAACAAATCTCCCTTTTTTCCGATGGCATAATTTTCTGCTATTGCTACAATAATACTTAACATCCTACGAAATATTCATTATTCATTATTCATTAAACGGCTACTATGCCTGCAATGTGAGGGTGTGGATCGTAGCCTTCCAATTGAAAATCTTCATAGTGGAATCCGAATAAATCCTTCACCTCGGGGTTAATAATCATCGTTGGCAGCGGACGCGGTTCGCGCGTCAGTTGTAGCTTCACTTGCTCCAAGTGGTTTAAGTAAATATGTGCGTCGCCGAGCGTGTGCACAAAATCGCCGCACTCTAATCCCGTCACTTGCGCCATCATCTGCAGCAGCAAAGCGTACGAAGCAATATTGAACGGTACACCCAAGAAAATATCCGCACTCCGCTGATAGAGTTGCAGGCTCAGTTTGCCGTCCGCTACATAGAATTGAAAAAGACAGTGGCAAGGTGGCAACGCCATTTGGTCAACCTCCGCTACATTCCATGCACTAACCAGCAATCGCCGGCTGTCAGGGTTGGTCTTAATGGTCTCTACAATATTGGCTATCTGGTCGATGGTACCACCCTTATAATCCGGCCAACTACGCCATTGATGACCATAGACCGGACCTAACTCTCCATTCTCATCGGCCCACTCATTCCAAATACGCACCCCGTGTTCCTGCAAATAGTGCACGTTCGTATCGCCCTGCAAGAACCATAGCAATTCATATATAATGGACTTGAGGTGCAGTTTCTTAGTTGTCAGCAAAGGAAATCCGTCTGCCATGTGAAACCGCATCTGATGACCAAAAACGGAGATAGTACCGGTCCCTGTCCGGTCATGTTTCTCTGTGCCTTCTTCCAGCACACGCTTACATAAATCTAAATATTGTTGCATAAAATGTCAAAATGTCTAAATGATCAAATAAATGGTAAATGGTAAATGAACAAATGGTAAATTAGTACAACTTATACGTCGTTTTCACTACTTTAAATTCTGTTCGACGGTTAATCTGATGGCATATCTCTTGTTGCTCCGGTTTGAGCGTTAGGATAAACGCCTCGTTCAACTCTTGCTCCACCGGTATGAACGGGTATTGGTCATGGAGCGCCTTATCGGCCATAATAGGTTTGGTCTCGCCGTAACCCACCACCGAGATACGTTCTTTCTCTATGCCGTGGGCCAGCAAGAAATTGCAGCAACTCTGCGCACGCTTTTGACTCAACTCTTGGTTGAAATCATCATTTCCTTTGAAGTCCGTGTGCGCCGAGAGTTCGATGGTGATATTGGGGTTGTCGTTCAGCATTTTAACCAACCGCAGCAACTCTGCTTCAGACGCTTTGGTGATCTCCCAACGTCCGAACTCATAGAAGATATTCTCCATCTTAACCGGCCTGCTGATAGGATTAAGGGCAAAGTTAATCGTGTAAGTTTTGCTGTCCTTTAAGTCAAAGGTGTTCCATTGCTCTTTGGCGTTAAGATGACCACGGGCCGTCGCTAACATCACATATTTGACATCTTTCTTGAGTTTAATCTTATATGTCCCGTCGCGGCGTGCATTGAGTTTGCTGTTCGTACCATCGCTGCCCACTAATCGGAGTCGTGCTTCGCTCAGCGGGTTACCTTGCTCATCCGTGATAGTGCCTTCTGCCAGGAACTCCATCTCCGGCAACACGAACTCATAAATCTTATCGAATCCTTTCTTGTCGCCGCGGTTAGAGGAGAAGAACCCGTCTTGGCTGTTACCGGCAAACGTGATACCAAAATCATCGCCTGCGCCGTTAAAGGGTGCACCTAAGTTATAGAGCAACCAAGCCACCGAATCTTTGACCGTTGTGTCCCGAACGGCTTTGAACAGATCCAAGCCTCCGTATCCCGGATGACCATTAGAGGCAAAATAGAGCGTTCCGTCCGCATGAAGGTATGGATACATCTCATCGGCGGTAGTGTTGATACCGGCGCCTAACGGCTGGGCGTTCTTCCACTCATTGCCTTCCAACTCTGCCATCCAGATATCCTTACCACCCATTCCTCCGGCGGCGTCGCTCACGAAATAGAGCGTGTCACCGGTAGCATTGAGGGCCGGATGACCAACGGTAATCGAACTGTCAGCAAACAGCTTTACCTCTTGCGCCTCGCTCCACTCACCGCTCGCACGTTCGCTGCGGTAGATCTTAGCCCCAAGATCCTTGCCGTTAATTGGCTTAGAGTAAGTGAAGAACATCGTTTTGCCGTCTCGCGTGAAAGTGCAAACACCCATCTCTGCGGAATTACCTGGCTTACCGGTTGAGTCGTTGTTCTGTTCGTTCTCAGGCGAACCCGCTAAGCCTTCCGCCGCGGTTATATCCTCCCACTTACCGGCAGCGTTCTTACGCGTCTGGTAAAGTTGGAAGAGAGCTTGACCGGTCACGTTGCTTTGTCGCTGCACTTTCTTGGTACCTTTCTGCTTCTCTTGCCGATTAGTGGTAAAGAGCAACGCGTCTGTTTGCTGACCAACGAACATAGGCGCAAAGTTACTCGTGCGCTTTTGATTAAACTCTTTGGCCTCGTGCACTTTGTATCGCGCACCCTCTTTCTTCCAGTCATCTACCTTAATACACGCGTATTTACCTGCCTGCGCCACGTAATCCGTAGGATGAGCCTCCAAGTAGAGATCGTAGTTCTTAATCGCCTCCTTGTATTTGCCTTGATACTGTTGTACTTGCGCCAAGCGGAGAAAGACGGTGGAGTCCTGTAATTGGTACTTGCAGCGTATAGCGCTTTGGTACGCGTTCAGAGCACGAGGGTTGTTAATCAACCGATAACACTCCCCTTGCTTGAAGGCCACGTAGCCCTTCAGGTTACGATCTTTCTTGGTGTTCAAGTTGCCGTAACAACTCTTGTACATATCCGCCGCAGTAAAATACTCACCGATGACGAATTTCTTATCCGCCCGCTTAATCCGCTGTTGCACAGAGCATCCGCTCAAAACAAACAGCGCCGCTAATATATATGTTAGTCGTCTAGTCATCTAGTCATCTAGTAGTCTAGTAGTCTAGTAATCTAATTCAACTCGTGAATAACGAGTCCACTGCGCAGTTTCGGTTCAAACCAAGTCGTCTTAGGCGGCATGATATTACCGCTGTCAGCGATGTCGATGATTTGTTGCATAGTAACAGGGTAAAGAGCCAAGGCTACTTTCCACTCTCCGCTATCCACACGCTTTTCTAACTCGCCCAGACCGCGAATACCACCTACGAAATCTATCCGTTTATCGGTACGCAAGTCCTTGATGCCCAGAATCTTATCCAGTATCAAGTTGCTCGAAATCGTCACATCCAGCACACCTATCGGGTCCGCATCATTGTATCGACCCTCCTTAGCCGTCAGCGAGTACCACTTGCCTCCTAAATAGAGCGAGAAATGATGCAGTGCTTTAGGTCTTACTGCCTCGAAACGAGGTGCCGGTGTACCGTTATTCCGAGATGCCGGTATTCCGGTGTATTCCTCAACCTCAAAGTCCTCCTCCAGCGCTTTGAGGAACTCCTCTTCCGTCAACCCGTTCAAATCTTTCACCACGCGGTTATAATCAATAATATTCAACTGATTATCAGGGAAACACACCGCCATAAAGAATTGATCCTCCGGCAGTGTAATTTGGTCTGTATTCTGTACTCTGTATTCTTTATTCTTCCTCTCCGCTCCCACTCCTGCTGCGGCTGCTGAACGGTGGTGACCGTCTGCAATATACATCGCAGGAATCTCTGCAAAGATGGCTGTTATCTGAGCAATCGTTTTAGGGTCTTCTATCACCCAAAAGGTATGCCTAAAGCCCTCCGGTGCAGCTATGAAATCGTATTCAGGTGTGCCCTTCGTCACTTCCGCTACGATGGCATCCAAGTCTGCACGGTGAGGGTAAGCAAAGAATACCGGCTCCATGTTCGCGTTCAGCGTGCGCACATGTTTCATGCGATCTTCCTCTTTGTCCTTACGCGTCAACTCATGCTTCTTGATTCGACCCTCCAGATAATCATCCACCCAAGCACCTACCACCAGACCATACTGAGTCCGCTCACCGCTAACTGCTAACCGATGACCGGCAGGAATCGTCTGAGAGTACACATAGTAACGTTCCTCTTGGTCTTGCACCAACCATCCTTTGAGTTTAAACCGCAGGAATTGCTGTTTAGCTTCTTGGTACACACGCGGGTCATGCTCGTCCGTATAGGGTGGGAAATTGATTTCCGGTTTGATGATATGATACAAACTCATCTCATTGCCTGCAGCCTCTGCACGTGCTTCTTCGCTGCTCAGCACATCGTACGGACGGCTGCTCACTTGCTCCACCAACTCCTTCGGCGGCCGTATTCCTTTAAAAGGTTTAATTTTCATAAAAATGTAGAATTTAGAATTATGAATTATGAAAGCGTTCTGATAATTTTTGTACGATGTTTTATGTCTGTACGAACTCTATAAATTAGTACCGAACCTACTACAAACCCTTTCTTCATTCTTCATTCTTAATTGTTAATTAAGCCTTCTTCTCTGAAGTAGGCGCTCCTCCCATCGAGCAAGTGCCATTAAATATCGCACCTGGCTCAACAATCAGCGTTTTGGTCTGAACCTCCCCGTGCACCTTACCGCTCGCACGCAACGATAATTGTTGCTGACAACTTATCTTACCATCCATCAAACCCAATATCTCCGCATTTTGGCATACCACCGTTCCTTTGATACGACCGGCTTCACCAATTACAACCTTACCACTACAATTCAGATCACCTTCAATCAGACCGTCAATGCGATAATCGCTGTCTGCTGTTATGGTACCTACAATCTTACTTCCTGCGGTTAATGCATTGAACAGCATACCGCCTTGTTTTTCATTTGCCATAGTTCTATCTGTTTTTAAAGATTTATTACTGCGTTAATGCTTTATTACTGTTTTTAAGCGTTTATTACTGTTTTTAAGAGTTTATTACTCTTTTTCAGCGTTTATTACTGCATTTTAGTGTTTTTATTTTGTATAAAATACAAAAATCGTGCAAATTTACAACTTTTTTTTGACATATGCAAATAAAAATGCAATTTCCTTGTACTTTTTCAATTTTCATTTTTAATTTTATTTGTGGTTTACCTTCGCTGATAACCCTTTTTTGAGTCCCTTTAACGGGTGTTCTAACCCCTCCGTTTTCGTTTAGTCATTTACGAACCACTAGTACGCGATTAGTATATGATTAGTAGGAAAATAGTAGGTGATTAGTAGGTTATTAGTAGGTTATTAGTAGGTGATTAGGCGTACCATCCATGGACCATCCTGTAACGTTTAAGTACTATCACACCAAAAAATCCCTAAAAATTTGCATATGTCAAAAAAAAGTTGTATCTTTGCAGCCGCAAAGATGTGTTTATGTCCAATTCATTGATAGATATTCATCGGCCGCTTAATATCTGCCGTGCTTCGGCGGGAACGGGTAAGACCTTTACCTTAGCGGCGTATTATGTAGGATTGCTGCTGTCGGGCGAAGATTATCGTTCGATTCTCGCCATCACCTTTACTAACAAGGCTACTGCGGAGATGAGCGAACGTATCTTAGGATACCTTTACGGCATTGCGAACGGCGGTGAGGATGCGTTCCTGGCGCGGGCGAAGGAGTTCATGATCAGGAATCAGGAGTCAGGAATTAGGATTCAGGACTCTGATGAGGCGTTGCGACAGAGGGCAGGGGAGTGTTTTCGGGCGATGTTGCTTGACTACGATAACGTGCAAGTGCAGACCATCGATTCGTTCCTTCAGACGCTGCTGAATGGTTTAGCGGGTGTACTCAACATGAGTTGCGGCCTAAACACCGAACTCGATATCGACCCTATTATACGGCAAGCGGTGGACCAGTTATTGACGACCGAGATGACTGATACCGACCGGCAGATTATCGAAGAATATATGCATTTTCGGCTGGATACCGATTCCCACTGGGATGTGAGGCAGTCGCTCTGCGCGATGGCCAAAGAGCTATACAACGAGTCGGTACAGATGCTCGATGCCGAAGGTCGTATTCTCTTTGATGCCGAACAAATAGCTCGTTCGCGTGCAGCTATCGAGGCACGCTTGACGCAATGCAGACACGTGCAGCAAATACGTGCCCTTTTAGCGCATTTGGAATCCGCTGATCTAACGCCTACAAACGGCAAAGCCGTGGCTTCTGCCATGGAGAATATCCGTAGGAGTCTCAATGACCCTTCTTCCGTAAAAACTGAAGATCGTTTTCGCGGACTAACGGACAGCCAGTGGGAAAGCGCACAGGCGGGCAAATGGACTAAACTGGATGCAGATACCGTCGATTCTATCGTACAATTGACCACTATCTCCCGTCAGTATCGCCGCATCTATAACACCGCTCAATTGACGATTCGTTTTAGCCGTGATATGCAGTTAATGGGGTCGCTGCAAACTCTTATCCAGCGAAACTTAGCCGAAACTAATAGTGCCTTACTTGCTCAAACGGCTAACACGCTCAGCAAGGCGCTTAAGGAAGGCGATGCGGATTTTATCTTAGAGAAAGCGGGCATCCGATACCGGCATATCCTTATCGATGAGTTCCAAGATACCAGCTTGCTCCAATGGAGTGTAATCGACAAGTTGTTGCGGGATGTGTTAGCCGGCGAAGGCCACACGCTGCTCATCGTCGGGGATATCAAGCAATCTATCTACCGCTGGCGAAACGGCGACTGGCATATCATGGCTCAGTTGGACAAAGACCCCTTCTACGGACCGCTACTCAATCCCGATTTTCCCCAATTGACCCGTAATTATCGCAGTTCTGAACAAGTAGTCAACTTCAACCTATCGCTCTTCAAAGCTATCGCCAATCACCAACCACCAATCACAAATCTTTATGATGAAGGCTTTGCGCCGGAAATGTTAGAACAGTTCTATCAAGCGGATAAAAAGCGCGGTGGATTCGTGCGTTTCAGGGCATTTCGCAAACCAGCCAAAGAGGCGATCGTGTTCGATATGTTTGATGCGATGGAAGACTTGCTCTCTCGTGGCGCAACCGCCTCACAGATGATGATTCTGGTGCGAGAGAAGAAAGAAGCGGCCTATATAACCGACCTCTTTGTGGAGCAAGCGCCTAACTATCCATGTTTATCCCAAACGCATATCGTGTCTGCAGATAGTTTTCTGCTGGACGCAAGCGAAGCGGTGAAGGTCATCATCGCAGCCTTGCGATTCCTTACTACCAGCGATGCAGTAGAGGCACAATATATCGAATGGATAGTAGGGGCAGATAAGAAAAGCGCTTTAGAAGACCGTCGAACGGAATTAGTACCGTTGCCATTGTATGAATTGGTATGCGAACTAATCAAGATTCTGCTTTGTGACCAAAACGGCCAGTATAAGGGCTCGGAAACGGCCTATGTGAATAATCTCTTAGACCGTACACGAGCATATGTCAGCGCGTATGGCAGTAATGTGGAAGAATATCTGCTCTACTGGGACGATGTGCTGCATGCCAAACCCATTCCGGCGTCCGCCACCGATGCCATCCGTATCTTGACCGTTCATGCCAGTAAAGGACTGCAGGCACAAACGCTTTTTGTGCCGTTCTGCAACTGGACGCAAGAGGCAGGTCGACATGCACAGAAAATATGGTGTCAACGAGCCGAATCACTCGATGAAATCGGCGTAACAAACGATTACATACCCATCCCTGACGGTTCGGAGATGGCCGCCTCTGCGTATGAAAACGAATATGCGGAAGAGCATGCCAACATGCGCATTGATAACTTAAATATGCTCTATGTGGCGCTTACGCGTGCCGAGGATAATCTGTATATCTCCGCGGACTTTCCCGTAACGAGCAAAGGTACCTTAGGCGCTTGTCATCATGTAGGGTTGTATCTATTAGATTTCCTCGGTTTAAACGGAAAAATATTGGAGGAGAACCTTCCAACCACCGCGGACGGTACACCTTATGCTGAATACATAACTGGCGAACCGGTTATTAAAAATCACCAATCCCCAATCCCCAATCACCAATCAAATCCCTTCTCCTTTGGCGGCACAGAGGCAAAATATGCAGAAGTGTGGAGCAGTAGTGACCAAGTGCGATTCGTGCAGTCGCAAGAAGGCGCACTCTATACCGATTACGGAGAAGAGGCTTATCGACGCGTTGCACGGATGGATGAAGGCACGCTTTGCCACGAGATATTCGCGCATATCCGCAAAGCGGATGAGTTAGAGGCTGTGTTAGATATGTTCCAAAGCAACGGTTCTATCCGAGATGATGCACAACGCGAAACGCTAAAAGCCTTGATTTCATCGGCATGGAATGGCAATGAACAGATGCGGGACTGGTTCACCTCGCCATGGCAATTGCATCTGGAGGAACCCATATTCTTGGACCATAAAGAACTGCGTCCTGACCGTGTGATGATTAATCCCGAAACAAACGAAGCCATTGTGCTGGATTATAAGTTTGGAGTCTGGGAAAATAGTTATATCGATCAAGTCAAACAATACATGTCTGCCCTCAAGCAAATGGGGTACACACGCGTACGCGGATACTTATGGTTCGCGCGCCAAAATCAGTTGAGAGAGATCTATGGATAGTTTTTTGAAACAAACCGCGCAGTCAATCATCGCTTCGTTCGACTGGCGTGAATTGCATCGTATCACCTTAGTGTTACCCTCTCACCGTGCCGGTATCGTTCTTAAGGACGAGTTATTGCGTTTGCAACAAGCCCAACACACGCAAGCTGTTTGGGCACCGCAGGTACTAACATTAACGCAATTGCAAGACAGTCTCAGTCCTCTTTATCCCGAAGATGAATTGATGACCATCGTGCGTCTCTATAAAAAGTTACAAATCACAAATCACAAATCACAAATGGTCGCCAATGGCGACCTTATGTCCCTTGACTTGTTCTATAACTGGGGACGGCAGATACTCGCGGATTTTACGAATATTGATGCCTCTATGCCGGCAGAAGACGTGCCGCTTTTCTTCGATAATACTTTGGCAGCGCACGAACTGGAACAATGGCAGTTAGACGAAGAAACGGAAGCGCGTCTGCGCGCGTTGATGGCAACTAACCAAAATGCCGTTTCGCCCGAATCGGTGCGTCATCATTATGAACTACTATGGCGGCAGTTATACGATTTATACAAGGCCTTGCACGAAGAGATGGCATCAGCACATAAAGGCTATGCCGGTATGCGACAACGGGCGGTGATTGAGCAATGGGAGAGCGACGAACTACAGGCAAAAATAAAAGGGCGAACGTATATCTTCGTTGGCTTCAATTACTTATTGCCTGTAGAACTGGAGTTGATGAAACGACTTCGTGATACAGGGCAAGCACGTTTCTACTGGGATCTTGTGCCTGATTTTCAGACGAACACGAAGGCTTTCTATTTCGCGCAGAAGAATGCAGCAATTTTGGGAATACAGAACCAAGAGGTGCTTCCGAGCACTCCGATAAATGCCAAGAACCAAGAACCGAAAGCCGTGACGGTACTATCGTGTGTGTCCAAAGAGTCACAGGCGCAGTACGTGCACCGATGGTTGCAGGAAAACTATTATTCCAAAGGAGAGAAAGTGGGGATCGTCATTTGCGATGAAACCATGCTCGAACCGGTTATCTATGCCTTGCCGGCAATCACCTTACAGGGCGAAGAACAACCTGAACCGATTAATATCACTAAAGGTTTTCCGCTGCGCAATACGCAGATATATGCCGATACATTGCGTTGGCTGAATCAACCGGCTCGCGGCCAAGCCGATGATATCGTCTCCCCCGCACTCATAGATGAGCTCTTAGCCGCTCTCTTCTCGGAAACTCCGAACACTCCGGAACATCCGAAATCTCAGGAAACTCCGGCCCTTTCCCTCTCTTGGCAAGAGTTACTGCTGCTCGAATCGGCATATCAGGTACGTAAGATAGCCAACCAGATGCGATTGCTCATCACACAAGGCTTAGGCGATGTGCCCTTCACACTGCGGTTAGTGCGGTTGTTGATGCGTAGGACGATGGAGAGTGTAACCATGCCTTTCCATGGCGAACCGGTGACGGACATCCAAGTGATGGGTGTGTTAGAGACACGTTTGCTCGATTTTGATAGACTGTTACTGCTCAATGTGGAAGAAGGAGTTGTACCTCAACGGCAGCAAGATAGCAGTTTTATTCCCTATTATCTGCGCAAAACCTACCATATGCAGACTCCGGACGAGCGTGCAACTGTCTATGCCTATAATTTTTTCCGCTTACTCAATCGCGCCGGACACGCCACTCTGCTGTTTGCGTCTGCTGAGACGGCCGAAGGCGGTAAAGGCATGTCACGGTTTATCATGCAGATGCTTGTTTCGCCCGATTTCATCGTTACAAAAGGTCAACTACAGGAACAAAGTGTAGTAGTTAATACCTCGCTCTTTGATGAAGAGAAAGAACAACCTTCGCTTCTATCACTCCTTCATCCCAATGCATTGGGAATGCTGTTACGCGAGACAGGTCAGCCTTATCGTCTCTCGCCCAGTGCGCTCAATACATTTATCAGCTGTCCGCGATCCTTCTATCTGCAGTATATATTGGGTTTGCGCCCGCAGGAAAAGGAAGATACGCTCTTTGAACCTAATACCATGGGATCGTTCATTCATCACGCGATGGAGCATATCTACACCCATTTTATTCCGCATTCATCGCCTCAACCTGCGCTTCTTTCGCCCGATACCATCGAAGCCATTCGCGTAGACGAGTTGCGCTTGCAACAAGCCCTAACGGCGGCTTATGAGGCCATGAACGCCCTTTGGCTGAAAGACCATCCAACTGAACCGGATCATTATATCCAAGCGCACCATGTAGGGGAGAATATAGTGATTGTAGAAGCGGTGAATCATATTCTGGAACGCGACCGTGAGGATGCCAAGAAAGGCCTGCGTATCTACCGTTTGGAAAGCGAATATACATTCCCGATTACGATCGACGGCGTAGGTACTATTCTCTCTGGAGGAATTATAGACCGTTTGGATATCTTTGGCGCTCAAGGACATGAAACTCTCCGTGTGGTCGATTATAAATCCGGCGGATATAACGACCAAACGCATGCCAAGAAAATGTCGTCTAATTGGGAAGAACTAATGGTAAGCGAGGAGAAGAATTATGTGCGTCAGACCTTGATCTATTCGCAGGCGGTGCTAAAAGATAAAGAGGCACAGCGACCCGTGGAACCGAATCTGTATTTCTGCCGACATGCGCTAACGGAAATGGATACCACTATCGCCATCGAAGGCGAAGCGGTACATGATTATCGTCCGTTGCAGGAGAAGTTCTTAGAACAATTGACAGCCAGCGCTAAGCAAGTTCTGACGGCTACGCAATTCCCGCAATGTGAACCGGATAAATGTCCGTCGTATTGTCCGTTCTTCCAGCTATGCGGGCGTACACCCAACACCTTCTAAGCCATCGTAGGAATAACGATTCGCTCGAAGGTGTTGATCTTACGCTTGTCGTAGGGACAGGATACTTTGATGTAATTCTCGGTAAAACCGTACATTAGTTTGGAACCGTCTGCTTGTTGCTTTTGGCTCCCTTCCCATAGTACCGTGGCTGCTTCGCCTGCATGCTCACGGTAGAAGCGTTCAGTCTTACGAGCGCTGATCTCGTGCAGAATCTTACTTCGGCGCTCGCGCTCTTTCTGCGGCACAACGGTCAAGTCCATTTCCAGCATACGTGTATTAGCGCGTTCCGAATAGGTGAAAACGTGTAACTGCGACACCGGCAAAGACTCGATGAAATCGACATAATCTGCCCAATACTCTTCCGTTTCTCCGCATACGCCTACCATACAATCCACACCGATGAACGCATTCGGCATAACGGCTTTGATATGCGCCACGCGTTCCGCAAACAGTTCTCGTGTGTAGCGTCGCCCCATGATACGTAGCACGTCGTTACTGCCGGATTGAAGAGGAATATGAAAGTGCGGTGCAAAATGCGTGCTATGTGCTACAAAATCTATGATTTCATCGCTTAGCAGGTTCGGTTCGCAACTACTGATGCGAATTCTGTAATCTAGGCTGCTTAGGTCATCTAGGTTTTCTATGAGGCCGAGGAACGTCTCGCCGGTACTACGACCGAAATCGCCGATGTTGACGCCGGAGAGGATAATCTCTTTTGCACCGCCTGCCAAGGCGTGACGGGCTTCTTCTACTACGTGTGCGATGGAGGGATTACGACTCTTACCGCGCGCCAACGGAATGGTACAATAAGAGCAGAAATAATTGCATCCATCTTGTACTTTGAGGAAGCAGCGAGTGCGATCATCTCGGCTGTAGGCTCCATGAAAATCATCCACCTCCCGAATAGGAGAAATATGGATGGCGGCTTTTGGCTCTTGGCTCTTGGCTCTTAGTTCCAACTGTTCGACGAATTCGTCGAGGTGGAATTTTTCATTTTGTCCCAACACATAATCGACCCCGTCTATATGGGCTATTTCAT
The DNA here is from genome assembly GCA_017444615.1 of Paludibacteraceae bacterium. Classification (GTDB taxonomy): domain Bacteria; phylum Bacteroidota; class Bacteroidia; order Bacteroidales; family Paludibacteraceae; genus Colicola. The sequence continues at coordinate 58,043 of JAFSWF010000052.1, forward strand.
CGGGTTTGAGTTGCGCATAGCACCCCGTCACAATGAGGATTGCGTTGGGGTTTTGGCGACGGATACGATGAATGATCTGTCGGTCTTTATGGTCCGCAGTGTCGGTTACAGAGCAAGTATTGATGATGCAAAGGTCCGCTTGTTCACCTTGTTTGGCACGTGTATGACCTCGCTCAATAAGCGCCTTGCCTAAGGCACTACTCTCTGCAAAATTGAGCTTACAGCCTAATGTGGTAAAGGAAAATGTCACAGTTTATTGTAGCAGTTGTCCTGTCGTGTTGAATAGTTGTCCTTGACGCTCAATGAGGAGTTGACCGTCTTGCAAGAATTTGCGATTAGACGATGTGTGATGGTTAACTTCTTCTACAGCTTCCATATCATCGATACCACCATGTTGGATATCTGCACCACCGGTAGTGCCTTCTACTACGGGCAGTTCGGCTGCTTGTACAACGGGTTTGAAGTTCTCTGCCATCCATGCTACGACCATGCAGTTTTCAGGCACCCATTTTGAGTTCAGGGTCGTGGTCAGTTCCAATGCGTAGTGTTGCGTGCTGTCTAAATCGAAGGTTTTTCCGTTGGCTGAAGTCATGAAAACACGCACCGCATTCGTATGGCGGAATTGCGCCCAGTTACCATTCACAAAGTCTGCTTGGTAGGCAATCATGCCGGATTCTTTGACGATGACGGTCAGCTTAAGGTTCTTTTTCGCTGTGTCTAATACTAATCCGGACACTTTCACCTTCAGTTCGCGGGTGAGGCTGTCATAGTTATTCTCAAGCTGAATGGAAGCGTAGGTAGTGGTGTCGAATTGTGTTTTAGCGGTGGCGGGGAGATAACCCGGGTGGAAGATGGTAGAAACTCCCTCTCCGTAGTTGACCTTTGCGCGATCTATGGTCACATATGGAGCGCCATTGACGCCGAGTTTATTGGCAATGACATTACTGTTGCTAATGGTAAAATTATCGGTGTAGGTATGATGCATCACCAGAATCCAATTGGGATCATCAGCTATGAACGCATGCACATTGTCCATTCCTCCCGGACACCATCCGCATCCCTGGCCTGTGAACTCTTCGATGAGGTGTTTGCGAGGGAAAGAGGTTGGACGAGGTTCGCCTCCATTATCGAAATGCACGGTTACTATGCGAGTCTCATCGCCGTCTTTGAAGAGGTAGGTGATGGTCTCATAAGACTCTTCGGCGGGCGTGTAATGAACGAACCATTGGCCTTCTGCCGTAGGGGCGAAGGTTAGTTGTTGGGTTAGTGCTTGATTGCCGGCTAAGCAGATACCTGCGCAGCAGAACTCATCCACCAGACCTGCGGCAGAGCGGGTGATGGTAACGCGTAAGGAATCGGTGCTTTGTACAGTGCCGGTAACGCTCATAAGCGGCTTTTCGGTGAGGGGGTCAATCTCCGTTTCGTTGATGGTGATTACAAGACCTGTTGCGGGCACTTGTTCATGTCCTGTCACGTTGACCACCAAGGCATGAGCGGAGGTGCTGATAAGCAGCAGAGCTGCGAATAAAAGAGTAGATTTTTTCATATTTATAAGGGTTTTAATGATGTTTGCTTAGCTTGTAGGATGCGGTGTGTGCTGTCTTGTACGACAGCAACGAGCGTGCAATGGGAGGCAGTGTAGTTAGCCGGTAGGGTAAAGGGGGGCGCGGAGGTGTATTCCGCGCGGAGCATATGCCGGTGGTAATACTGCATATTATTCGAACCGTCAGGCATTCGTTGAGCCCCTAAGACGCTATCTTCTACCAGCCAATACATGACCGTCAGTTGCTTGGTAGAGTCCGCATGGAGGGTGGAGGAGATGTTCACTTGGCGTGTGAGGGTGTCGATGGTGGCGGTAAGGTCGATAGAGACGGTGGTGGAGTCTTTGGATAGACGGAGCATTTGCGCTGACCATAAAGAGGGATCAAGCAGATAATTATTATCCAGCGGCAGCAAGTCAATGTTACCTTTCGGGAAAGCTGTTTGGGCATTGCCTCCGCAGAGCGTAAAATAGGTGTCTGCGGCGGGGCAGGTATAGTCGAATTGTGCGGCGCCTTGGGTGAACGGACTAGAGGCCGGGTGCATTGCTACGACGATGAGTTGGCTGTCGTATAATTGCTGAAGGTCTTGCGCTATCTCGCTCGCCGTGGGACAGTTAACGCACAAGAAACCGGTGTATTCGATTAGCACGTGGGTGCGTGCGGAACTCTTCTCCGGTTGGGGGAGGGGGATTAATCGGTCTTCCTCTTTGATGAGTTCGCAGGAACACATGAGCAGGGCGATGAATATGTAGCTTAATCTCTTTACCATGTGAACTGATAGGTTAAGGTAACACCTTGTTGTTTAGGCACATAGCGACATACACCCCCCGAACAATTGAACCCTTCGCGGGTCTTGGTATAACCGCCCATTAGACGGTGCGCCCCGTGGGTATAAGTGGCGGTGAAGGTGTAGAAATGTTCATTCGTGGCGTCGGGTGCCAAACCGATGTTATACATGTATTGCCCGCTGAGAGTTACGCAGTTATACAGGCTGACTTCGTAGAGAGCAAAGAGCCATTGACCCTGGTAATGAGGCGAATAGAGGTATTGTAACTCACCGCGCATGGAGACGTTATTAGTGACGCGGAAGCGTGTCTCAACGACGGCAATTCCGGATCGTACTAGGCCTCCCTCGCCTTCAATGATAGTGCGGTTGTAGGTCTGGTACATGAGCATCGCATTCAGCCACCATCGCTTGGTCAGACGCTTATTGAGTTCGAGGTTCACATCGGTGTAATACTCGCCATCCGATGTCGTGTTGATTGCCCAACTACCTTCGGAGGCCAGACCACGGATATGTGCGGCGGATAGTTTGAGGGCTGTGCCGTACTTACCTCCCATGGGAGATTTCTTTGGGAAGGTATATCGTATCTCAGCTTGGAAGGCCCATTCCCCATTGGCATATTGGGTGGCGTAGGGGTAAAGGGACGCGAGTGCGTAGGTGTGTTGTTGTGCAAAAGCCGGCATATGATTGAGTCTTCCGGCTATGCCTCGGCGGGTGCGCTCGCTACGGAAGGACATGTTATCCGAGCGTTTGATCTGCGCCAAGACTGCCAGCCCTTTGCGGGAGTAAGATAGAGACGCTAATAGCGCGTCGCCATGCCGATAACTGAAGTTATTGTCCGCTGAAGGATCGTTCGCTTTGTAGGCGTATTCGATGAGCATGTTCCATCCGCTCATCTGCCATGAGGCACGAATATCTCCTGCGCCTACCCAAAGCGGAAGACGGTACATGTAGGGCGAATTATCAATGAGCGTGACGATTGTATCGTTATGCTCGTATTTGGTCACAAAACTGCCGCCAAGGGTCAGGCTCATGTCTTTTGCTTGCATGGCTTGACTCCATTGCTCGATGTGCATCTCTATGTCTGCACCCATCGCCGCGTCGCGGGTGTAGTTCCAGCCAAAGGCATGGTCTTTGTAGCATTGCCAGTAACGTCTTTGCTTTCCGCCTAAGAGGGTGACATCTATACCTTTGTAAGGTTGGAGCACAAATTTGGCACCTCGCAGCGCACCGTCCACGCCCAGCGCGCGATCTTCGTAGAGATTCAAGATGAGTCCCGAACCGAATTGTGCATAGACATCGCCTACTGTTATCTCGCCCCAATGGAAATTAGCCGCCAGACTCAGATGACTGATACCATAGCCTCCGAAGTCTGATTCGTAACCCAACATCGGCCATTGGGTCAATTCGGCGCGAGTGGAAGCGCGTAGGCCGGTGAATTGCAGCCGATTCGTGTCGCGGCGAAGGTGATGAACCGAAAAATCCACGTACGAATTGCTATGGTACATTACAGGAGTCCAGTCCAAGAGCCCCTCGTGTTGGATAGCACCGCTAACGAAAGTGGTGTCCTTGGCCTGTATCGGAGTACAGAGTACAGAGTACAGAATACTGAGTATTATGAACGTTAAGCGTTTCAAATCACTTTAGGTATTTACGTAATTTCAATTCGTCGCCGTCGGTGTAACTGAGGTGATTATAGACCGTTTTGCCGTGCGAATCGATTACAAACACATGGGGCACGTTTTGCACATTCATCGCCCGTTTGAGTTCGCCGTTCGGGTCCAACAATACATGATAGTTCCAACCAAACCCATCTACCAAGGGTTTCACTTTGCGGATGTCTTGACCTTGGTCAATCGAAACGATGTACATCTCCACGCCCGTCTCTTCCTGCCATTCTTCGTATAGTTCGTCGATGGCTTTGAGTTCTTGAAGGCATGGCTTGCACCATGTGGCGAAGAAAGAGATGATGAGAGGTTTATGGGAATTGGTTAGGGTGGCGACGTTGACTGTTTTGCCGTTGGTGTCCTGAAGCGATACCTCAGGTAGTGCCGCAAAACTAACGCCCGCAGTAAGGGCAATCAACAGACTAAATACGATACGTTTCATTTCTTTTGCAAAATTTGCTGCAAAGGTACAATTTTTTTTGCATATATGCAAATAAAAAATTATACGCAAAAAGTATATATATACTATGTATATATATAGAAAAAGTGTAGTTTTGTGCAAAAATGGGGTGTTATCCTATGGGTATCCTATGGTTATCCTATGGGTATCCTATGGTAAGGGTTCGTGAATGGCTCGTGATTTGGCGCTCTTTGGGGGCTGTTTGGGCGTGAGCGGGGTGTGGATTCCGGACTTTTTGTTAGTAGATTTCGACTATTTGGCGGGGAACGCGGCGGGTTATTTGGTCGGGGGTGAGGGGTTGGACATGCTCTGTCTGGAGGCCGGTGACGCGTTGGGTGGCCTTTATACGAATGGGGATTTCGGCTTTCTTAGAGCCTTCAATTTGCGCGTTGACGAGCATGTTCTTCTCCAGTGTATAGACGTTGGTATTGGTGATTGGTGATTGGTGATTGGTGATTTGTGATTGGTGAGTGGTGATTGGTGATTGGTGATTGGTGAT